>JANYII010000219.1 GCA_025358705.1 Betaproteobacteria bacterium
GATCATGTCGGCGCCCGGCGCCTTCATGCCGACCAGCATTCCCGCGAGCGCGGCGGGGATGACTCCGGTCTCGCGGGTCCAGCACATGAACAACAGTTCCTGAATGCTCCAGCGCGCACGGCGATCAGGCCCGGCACAGAGGAAAACCGTCACAGGGCGTGCGATGAGCATGAGCGCGGCCACGACGACGGTTCCGCCAGCGAGGTACCGGTTCATCAGACTGAAATCGACTTGGCTGCCGAGCAGGATGAAGATGAACATGCGCATGACGAGCGCAGTGGTGGTGACGAATTCCTCCATGCGCCGCTGTTCGCCCGGTTCCATGGCAAAGCCGAACGCGTCCTTGTTGCCGATGACGATGCCGAACACGAACACCGCCATGAAGCCGGAGGCTGCAAGACCGTCGGCAGCCATGTAGGCGCCGATCACCGCCATGAGCGTCACGACCGGCGCGTATTCGGCGAGGAAGTCCCATTTCTCGTGGGCGATCAGCAGCGCGGCCATGTAGCCGAGAATCCCGCCGGTAACAATGCCGAGCATCGAGTCCTTCAGCAGCTTGAAGGCAGGGGCGCCGAGCGAGAAATCGCCAGCGCCGGCGGCGATGCCGAGCACGGTGAACGTGGCGATCGCGCCCATTGCATCGTTGAAAGCCGATTCGGACATCACGGTCTGGGCGATCCGGTCGCGCACGCGCACTTGCTTGAAAATTGGCACCAGGGTCGCCGGGTCGGTGGATGCGAGCGTCGCTCCCAGCAGCATCGCGACGATCAGCGGCACGCCGAGGACAAGGTGCGCGACATAGCCAGTGATGAGCGCGGTAATCACCACGCCGATGGTCGAGATAACGACGATCGTGATCCAGACCTCCTTCAGCACCTTGAAGCGCAGCGAGGCGCCGCCGTCGAAGAGGATGTAGCAGGAGCCGAATATAAGGATCAGCTGGTTGAGCGCGGAATCGGCCCGGATATGCACCAGGCCAGCAACTTCCGGCCCGAGCAGCATGCCCACGATCAGGAATACCGCGACGTCCGGAATGTTTGCCTTTTGGGCGAGGAATCCGCTCAGGGTGCCGATTCCGAGGACGGTGCCGAAGACGATCAGTACCTGCTTGGCGACTTCGACCGCATTTCCTGGATCCACGCTGCCCCCGCTGCCGACTGTGGGATGGGATTCTATGCTGCGGTACGGCGAGCGCATTTCACATCGTGAAGTTGCCTTGCAGAGCGTGCGAGCGCAGGGGTAGAATTACCGCGCTTTTCGACCGGGGTCACAATCCCGCGCTGGAGCAAAACTTCCTAGGAGGAGGCACCAAATGAGCAATCAGAAAGACAAACCCGTCGCTTCGCGCCGCAAGTTCCTGTCGGGCGCGGCAGCAGCAACGGCCGGCGCGGCGACTCTCGGCTTCCCGATGATCGCCAAGTCGCAGGGCCCGATCAGCTTCCGTTTCCAGTCGACCTGGCCGTCGAAGGACATTTTCCACGAGTACGCCCTTGATTTTGCCAAGACGGTGAACGACATGACCGGCGGCGATCTCAAGATCGAAGTGCTGCCGGCGGGCGCGGTTGTGCCCGTGTTCGGGTTGCTGGAGGCTGTGTCCAAGGGCACCCTGGACGGCGGCCACGGCGTGCTGGTCTATCACTACGGCAAGAGCACCACGCTCGCGCTGTGGGGTTCGGGCCCGGGCTTCGGCATGGACGCCAACATGCTGCTCGCATGGCACAAGTGGGGCGGCGGCAAGGAACTGCTCGAGAAAATCTACCAGTCCATCAATGCCAACGTGGTTTCCTTCCCCTACGCGCCGCTGTTCACGCAGCCGCTCGGCTGGTTCAAGAAGCCGATGACCAAGTGGGAGGACTTCAAGGGCCTCAAGTACCGCACGGTGGGCATCTCGATCGACGTGTTCACCGGCATGGGCGCGGCGGTCAACGCCCTGCCCGGCGGCGAAATCGTGCCGGCCATGGACCGCGGCCTGCTCGATGCGGCGGAGTTCAACAACATGTCCTCGGACCGCGCGCTCGGCTTCGCCGACGTGTCCAAGGTCTGCATGCTGCAGAGCTACCACCAGAACGCCGAACAGCTCGAGATCTCGTTCAACAAGACCAAGTACGACGCGCTGCCGGCGAAATTGAAGGCAATCGTCTCCGGTGCCGTCGACGCTTCGTCCGCGCAGATGATGTGGAAGGCGATCGACCGCAACTCGCAGGACTACATCACGCTGCAGACGGTGGACAAGGTCAAGTTCTACAAGACGCCCGACTCCATCCTGCGCAAGCAGCTCGAGGTCTACGACCAGGTGGTGGCCAAGAAGGCGGCCGAGAATCCCCTGTTCAAGGAAATCATCGAGTCGCAGAAGAAATTCGCCCAGCGCGCCGCCGGCTGGGAGAAGGACGTCGTCGTCAACCGCAGGATGGCTTACGACCACTACTTCGCGGCCAAGGCGCCGG
>JANYII010000254.1 GCA_025358705.1 Betaproteobacteria bacterium
GTTACGAAAACGGGAACTGCACCCGCCTGGCGGGTCAGGTCGGCGA
Organism: Betaproteobacteria bacterium; assembly: GCA_025358705.1. Classification (GTDB taxonomy): domain Bacteria; phylum Pseudomonadota; class Gammaproteobacteria; order Burkholderiales; family SG8-39; genus RBG-16-66-20. The sequence goes on from JANYII010000254.1 coordinate 47, forward strand.
GCACTCGCAGGCGGGCCGCATAGGCGTCGAGCCTCGGTGCCATGAAGTCATAGTTCCCCTGCAGCGGCTCGCGCACCCATTTGATCTCCCTGAAATTGACGCGCTCGTGCCCGATCCTGGAGACCACCATCGCCTTGTAGACTCCATTCAGGGTCTTCAGCAAATGCCAGATCGCGCTGTTGTCCCGGATCCGGTCTGCGATCGACGGGTTCTTGCCGTCGGACACAAACTGGTCGAACCGGTCGGCGGTATCCTTGTGATAGTCGTTCAGGCCGACGTAAAAGAGGATGTATTCCGGCGCAAGGCCGGGGATGTCGGGAAACCACCATTTGAAGTCGGCGATGTGGCCGAAGCTGGACTGGCCGTCCACGCCTGCGTTGGCAACCCTTACGTTCAGTCCGGCCTGCGCGAAACGCCCCTGCAGCACATCCTGCCAGGTCTCGCCGTCCCGGATGTTGCGTTGGTCGGTGGTGCTGCCGCCCACCGTGAGGATTCGAATGTCGCCCGGGCTGCCGTAGCTGCCGCGCAACCCGTACCGGTCCCTCGTGTAGGTGATGAGCGGCCTGTCGGTGTCGTACAGGCTGGACACGTCATGCTTGAAGACGCGATCCTTCAGGATGTTCAGGCGATTCAGGTGCCGCGCATCCAGCCAGCCGCCGAAAACGAGTTCGACCGCCACGGTGCCCGCCGCAAGCAACAGGACATTGACCGCCAGGACCGCGAGGATTTTGTTGAATGGCTTCATCTCAAGAAAAACGGCGCCGCGCGGGCGCCGTTTTCCTTTCGGGCTCTGACCCCGATTTCTAGTCGGTGATGTAGTCGGTGATCGGCGTCCACTTGCCGTTCTGGATCTGCGACAGGCGCGCCCGGTTCGAGCCAAGGTGCTTGGTCTTCGTGAAGCTCATCGAGTCGGCGCCGAACATGTCGCGCGGCGAGGTGAAGGCATCCAGCGTCTTGATGAAGTTGTCGGTGGTCAGGTTGTCGCCGGTCTTGGAGGCGATCTGGATGAAAAGATCGATCACCTGGTAGCCGTACACCGAGAACACCGCCGGATCTTCCTTGTACTTGTCCTTGTAGCGGTTCGCCCAACCGCGCACGTTGGTCGAGGCGTCGTCCATGTACGGAACGTTTACCGTGTTGGTCGAGTAGAAACCGTTCATCGCCGGGCCACCGAGCTTGTGGATCAGCTCCGTGTAGGAAGCCGACGAACCGATGAAATCCACGCCCCAGCCGAGCTTGCGCGCGGTGCCGATCGCGCCGAGCGTTTCGCGGATGATGGTGCCGAGCACCACCAGGTCGCAGCCGGCGTCCTTCATCTTCGCGATCTGCGAGGAAAAATCGGTCGAGCCGCGCTTGTAGGTGGTCTTCTCGGCCAGCGGCATGTTGATTTCCTTCAGGCCGGCCTCGGCCCCGCGCATCACTTCCGCGCCGAAATCGTCGTCCTGGTACATGGTGCAGACCTTCTTCGAATTCTTCGCCTTCACCAGGTACTTCACGCCGGAGCGCATCTGGTCGAAATAGGTCGCGGCGAAGGAGTACTTGAGCTTGTGCAGCGGCTCGTACATTTCGCGCGCCGCGGTCAGCGGGAAGAGGTGCGGGATGTTCTTGTCGAACAGGATCGGCATCGAAGGCAGCGCGGTGGGCGTGCCGATGGTGCCGATCATGGCGAAGATCTTGTCCTTCTGCACCAGCTTCTGGGTGGCGAGCACGGCCTTTTTCGGGTCGTAGCCGTGGTCTTCGACCACCAGCTTCAGCTTGCGGCCGTTGACGCCGCCGAGCGCGTTCTGTTCCTCGACGCGCATGTTCATGCCGGCGACCAGCTGCTTGGAGAACGCGACGATGGGACCCGACAGGTCCTGCATCGTGCCGATGACGATCTCGTTCTTGGATACGCCTTGCGTCTGCGCGAAGGCTGAACCAGCCGCAGTTGCGGATACGGCCAATGCGATCAATCCGAGTTTCAACTTCATGTCCTTCCTCCTTTGTAGATTTATCCCTCTGTCGCCTACTGTATCACTCCGCGCATTTATTCCGGCAAGCGCGCTCCCACTGCGCGCGCCTGGGCCTCGACCCGATTCTGGAAGCCCGGCTCGAGGGCCTTGGCCGGGTGGCTGGCGGTGAGTTGGCCCATGAAGGGCGGGTAGATGGAATAGCCGAGCATCTGCTGCAGGCGCTCGGGCATCTGCCGCGCCACCTCGGCGGGCACGCCCTGGAGGAAGTTCTCCTGTTGCCGCGCCCACGGCTGGCAATACTGGTTGGAAAATGCGAGGCGCGGGGCGGCCGAATGGTTCGCGCCACCGCGATGCACCAGCGTGCCCGAAAAAACGACGCAAGCGCCGGCCGGCATCGTCACCGTGAGCGCCGGCGCCGAGGCAGCTTTCTCCCGCCAGTCGTCGTCCCACAGGTGGCTCCCCGGAATAATCTGCGTGCCGCCGTTCTCGGCGCTGAAGGCATCCACCGCGGCGATGGTGGAGAAGGAGATCATCGGCCGCGGCCGCGGCACGGTATAGAAGGTGTCGTCGTGGTGGAAGTCCTGCGGCTTTTCCCCGGGGCGGATGCAGATCGCCTGGCTGGCCGTGAGCAGGCAGCCCGGCAGGAGGAAATGATCGCAGAGCGCGAGCACCCTCTCATCCAGGGCGATGTCCCAGAACACCCTGCCGCGCGCGACCAGCGTGTAGACGCGCTCGGTGCTGTGGCCCTCGAAGGGATTGCGCCCGGTGTGGCTGCCGAGATAGAAGCTGAGCACGCGGTGCACTTCGGCGAGGCGCACCGCATCCATGAAATCCGGAATGATCGTGTATCCGTCGCGTTCGATCGCGCGCGCATGCGCGCCGAGGTCAAACCGCATCGGACTAGGCGGCCTCTTTCATGTACATCGATTCGA
>JANYII010000277.1 GCA_025358705.1 Betaproteobacteria bacterium
CGATGCAGCTCTCGTACTTGCCGAAGGTGAAGACCTCGTTCGCGCCGCTGCCGATGCTTTTCTGGATGGAAGTCACGACCGCCAGGTCCTCCACCGCGCCGACGTTGCCGACGAAGTCCTGGTCGCGCTTCGCTTCGGCAAGCGCTTCCTCGCCGGCGTCGTTGGCCAGCGTGTAGTTGATCTGCCGCGTGCGGCTGACGCCGAGCGGCTCGAGGATGACGACGTTGGTGTGGCGCGAGAGGATGGTGATTAGCACGTTCGGGAACACGTGGTAGACGTACGTGAGCAGCCCGTCCACCTTGCGCTGCTCCGGCGCGACTTTCTCGAGCTTCTGGATGCGCTTGAACGGATAGGTAATGCGGCTGCTGCGGCCAAAGAAGTCGATCACGTTCAGGTTGTCGAAACCGTAGGGAAAGAAGCTCTCCGGATGCGTGAAGCGGATGTGGTAGCCCTCGATGAAGCCTTCGAGGAAGACTTTCCAGTTGACGTCGAGCTCCCGCTCGGTCGTGGCGAACAGGGGCCGGCCGGGGCGAAGAAGCTGTGGCAGTTCCTTGTCGATCGAATTTTCTTTTTCCTGACAGACAAAAACGAGTCCCAAGCGCTCTTCGGCATGCACCGGCACCAGGCCGTGCGTGCTCTTGTCCAGCCCGGGAAAGCCATCCTGGTGCGGCACGTGGCGCAGCCCGCCGTCCAGGTTGTAGGTCCAGGCGTGGTACGGGCAGACGAAGGACTTGGCGCAGCCCGCGCCGTTCGCGAGCTGCGTGCCGCGGTGGCGGCAGGCGTTGCGGAACGCGCGCACCTTGCCGTCGGCGCCGCGCACCACCAGCAACGGAACGCCGGCAGCTTCGCGCGAGACGTAGGACCCGTTCTCCGGCAACGCCGCCGACGGGCAGAACGGCACCGGCACGCGGCGCAGCACGGCGAGTTCCTCGGCGAGGCGGCTCTCGGAGCGATAGTTGGCCACCGGCTCGCGCCAGACATCGGCGCCGGTGTCGGTGGTGCCGTGCTCGATGTGGTCCAGCACACGCTGGACCACGGATTGGTCGTCGGTTCGCGTCGTCATGGTTATTCGATCCGTATCCCAGAATCATTCACCACTTTTGCCCAGCGCGCCGTATCTGCCTTGATGGTTTCGGCGAACTGCTCCGTCGTGCCGCCCGTGCCCTCCACGCCGAGCGTCGCCAGGCGCTCGCGCACGTCCGCAGCCTGGAGTATGCGGTTGATGTCGGCGTTCAGCCTGCGCACGATCTCCAGCGGCGTGCCGGCGGGCGCGAACAGGCCGTACCAGGAAGCGACCACGAAGCCGGGATAGCCCGATTCGTTGAATGTCGGGACCTCGGGCGCGCCGGGAACGCGCCGGGCAGAGGTAAACGCGAGCGCGCGCAGCTTGCCGCCCTTCAAATGGCCTTCGACGGTGGGCAACCCGGTGAGGAGCATCTGGATCTGCCCGCCGAGCAGGTCCTGCACGGCCTGGCCGCCGCCTTTGTAGGCGATATGGGTGAGATCGATGCCGGCGCGCGCCTTCAGCAGTTCGCCCGTGAGGTGGCCGGTGCTGCCGGGCCCGGCGGAGGAGTAATTAACGCGCCCTGCATTCGCCTTCGCATAAGCGATGAATTCGGCGAGGTTCTTCGCCGGCACATCCGGATGCACCACCATCAGCAGCGGCAGCTGCGCGACGTTGGCGATCGGCGCGAGGTCTTTCTGCGGATCGAACGGCAGCTTGCGGTAGGTGGCGGGATTGATGGCGATCGTGCCGTCAAACGCCATGACGATGGTGTAGCCGTCCGCGGGCGACTTCACCGCCATCTCCGTGCCGATGTTGCCGCTGGCGCCGGGCCGGTTGTCGATCACCACCTGCTGGCCGAGCGTGTCGGAAAGTTTCTGCCCGACCAGGCGCGCGAGCACGTCGGTGGTGCCGCCCGCCGCGAAGGGCACGACCATGCGCACGGGCCTGGAGGGATAGTTTTGTGCGGCCGCGGCAAGCGGCAACACAGCCATTAACAGCATCCCTAACCGCGAAACGAGACAGGTGATCGCCATGGCGCCTAGTCTACAATCCCTGCCTCCCAATGCTCTTCCCCACCACGCTCGTCGGCAGCTACCCGCAACCCGAGTGGCTGATCGACCGCCAGAAGCTCGGCGGCCGTTTCCCGCCGCGCGTGCGCGCGAAGGAACTGTGGCGCATCCCCGAACCGCACCTCGCGCGGGCGCAGGACGACGCCACCGAGCTCGCGATCCGCGCGCAGGAGGAAATCGGCATCGACATCGTGACCGATGGCGAAATCCGCCGCGAGAGCTACTCCAACCGCTTCGCCACCGCGCTCGAAGGCGTGGACCTGGACAACCCGGGCAGCGCGCTCGACCGCTCGGGCCATCCGAATCCGGTGCCGCGCGTGGCGGGAAAGATCCGGCGGAGACATGCCGTTGAAGTTCAGGACCTTCTTTTTTTGAAGGGCATGACAAATAAAAAAGTCAAAATAACCATGCCCGGCCCATTCACCATGAGCCAGCAGGCGCAGAACGACTTCTACAAGTCGGATGCCGAGTGCGCGATGGACTACGCCGTGGCGGTGAACGAGGAAATCCGCGACCTGTTCGCCGCGGGCGCGGACGTGGTGCAGGTCGATGAACCGTACCTGCAGGCGCGGCCGGAGAAGGCGCGCGAGTACGGCCTCGCGGCGCTGAACCGCGCGCTCGAAGGCATCACCGGCACGACCGCGGTGCACATCTGCTTCGGCTACGCGGCGATCATCCACGCGCGGCCGTCGGGCTATTCCTTCCTGCCGGAGCTCGCGGGCTGCCGCTGCAAGCAGATCTCCATCGAGACGGCGCAGTCGAAGCTCGATTGCAAGGTACTCGAAGGATTGAAGGGCAAGCAGATCATGGTGGGCTGCATCGACCTTCTCGACCCGTCGATCGAAACGCCCGAGGTCGTCGCGGAAAGAGTCCGCAAGGCGCTGCGCTACCTGCGCCCCGAAGACGTGATCCTCGCCCCGGACTGCGGCATGAAATACCTGCCGCGCGACGTGGCCGACGGCAAGTTGCGCGCGATGGTGGCGGCCGCAAAGATCCTGCGCGCCGAACATGCACGATAAATCAGGGTCAGACCCTGATTTGTCTGCCTAGACGTAGGGCGTCGGCAGTTTTTCTGCTGTGAAAACCCGCTTTACTGCGGGTCTTTCGAGCATCCTGTTCAGATAGGGCCCCAGGTGCGGCAGGCTGCGCGCAGGGCGGCCGAAGCCGCGCGTCCAGCGGCACATGAGGAACGCGTAGGGATCCAGCGCGCTGTAGCGCTCGCCCGAGAACCAGTCCCTGCCGTGCGAGGCAAGGTGCGCGTCCATCTGGTCGAGCATGGCGCCGATTTTCGACTCGGCATGGGCCTTCACTTCCGCCGCACCAGTCGCGTTGCCTTCGTTCACCCAGCGCTCGGGATAGAAGTAGATGATGAGCGCGGCCTGCAGCGTGTTGGTGAGCCACATGAGCCATTTGTAGAAATGCGCGCGCTCCGCCGTGCCCGGTGCGGGAGCGAGGCCCGCCTGGGGATGGGAATCGGCGAGGTGCAGGCAGATGGCCGCGGTTTCGTACAGCACCATGCTTCCATCCACCAGCACCGGGATCAGCCCGTTGGGATTGAGCTTGAGGTACGCGGGCGACTTGTGCGCGGCCACCGTGCGGTCCACGTACCGCAGTTCGAACGGCGTGCCGAGTTCCTCGAGCAGCAGGTGCGGCGCGAAACTCGCGTTGCCGGGATAGTAGTGAAGTTGGATCATCGGCCATATCGTATGGGAAAATCCACGCATGAGCGCAAACAGGCAGGTTGAATTCTTCTTCGACTTCGGCAGCCCTACTTCGTACCTCGCGTACACGCAGCTGCCGAAGATAGCGAAGGAACGCAGCGCCACGCTCGTGTGGCGGCCGGTGCTGCTGGGCGGCGTGTTCAAGGCCACCGGCAACCAGAGCCCGGTGCTGGTCGCCCTCAAGGGCGTCTGGATGTGGAACGACATGGAACGCTGGGCGCGGCGCTACGGCGTGCCGATGAACAAGAATCCGCACTTCATCATCAACACGCTCACGCTGATGCGCATCGCGGTCGGACTGCAGATGCGGCAGCCGGACCTGTTCCTGCGCTACGTGGACGTGATGTTCCACGCCATGTGGGTCGAGCCCTGCAACCTGGGAGATGCCGCGGTGGTTGCCGCGACGCTGCAGAAGGCGGGATTCGACCCGGCCGCGCTCGCCGCGCTGGCCGCGGACGCGGAAGTAAAGACCAGGCTGATCGACCTCACGGACCAGGCCGTGAAGCGCGGCGTGTTCGGCGCGCCGACCATGTTCGTCGGCAACGACATGTTCTTCGGCCAGGACCGGCTGGAATTCGTGCGCGAGGCGCTGCGCTAGAAATCAGGGTCAGACCCTGATTTTCTTATTTGTGGTCTGACCCTGATTTCGGGCCTTCCGGCGGCAGCCAGCGCGCGAAGAGGAAGAGCGCGAGCGACACGACCACGCTGATCCACCCGATGGTGACGCCGAGCGCCCTGCCGCGCCAAAGGCCGTCGAACCAGCGGTTGATCTCGTCGAAGACCACGGCCGCCTTGCCGCCATAGCGCTCAAGGTCGCGGATATAGCGCTTCGACTGGTTCGGCGCGATCGGATAGGCCTCGCCGCCGGCAAACACATACCCTACTTCGTTCGCGCTGTTGTCTTCGTCCGTCGTGACGTAGATGAGGGCCGAAGCGAAGAGCCCCAGCACCAGGATTACCGCACTGCTGAAATAAAGGCGCGCCTTCAATCGCCGTCGTCAGCCGCGCCGCCGGTCGAGGCAAGATCTTCCTGCTTGATCTTGTCGACATTGAACTTACCCGCGCGCTCGCGCATGGTCTTGAGCACCTCTTCCAGCGGCGGCGGCTCGCCCTGGATCCAGCGCAGCGGGTTGATGCGCGCCACGACGAAGGCTTTCAGATAAGGGCTGACGAAGCCCTTTGCTTTCAGTTTCGCGACGGCTTCGGCGACCTTGGCGTCCAGGTCGAGCAGTTGTTCCGAATGTTTTGTTCTTTCCTTTATGCTTTTATTCAAGGATTCATCGGAAAAAGCAGACAGCCTTCTCACCATCGAGTTGTACGCCCCGCCGCTGAAGCGCGGCACTTTCTCGTAGCACAGGCCGAGCGTGACGAACGACGCTTCCTCCAGATAGAAGGCGAAGCTTTTCTCGGTTCGGGAAGAATCTTCTTCGAGCAAGCCGCGGTAGATGCGGATCACCTCGAGGGATTTCTCCTTGAGGTTGTGCGCCTTCTCGGTGTTGAGCGCGAGGATCTGCCAGGCAATCTCGCGCTTGGGTACCACCAGTGCGGTGAGCGATTTCGCGCCCAGGCGCCGCATCGCGGCGAGGCGGTGGCCGCCGTTCGGCGTCCAGAAGCCGCCTTTAACGGCGGCCTTCTCGCCGTCCTGCCGCTCGGGCGCGGTGATCACGATGATCGGGTCGAGGAAGAAGCCGGTCTTGTCGATGACGTCGGCCAGGCGCTTGTGGTGCATGTCGGAGACGTCGCGCTGGAACGGCGTCGGTTCGACGCTGGCGAGTGACAGGATGGCGAGGATCAGCGGGTTCTTCCCCAGGGGATCGCGGTAGGCGGCGAGGACCTGGCCGCCCTCCTTCTCGATTCGTTGTTTTGTTTCCGATTCAAAATCAACATCATCGACAAAACTCTCCTGCGGACTCAGGCCCCGCGTCCCCGCTTTTGCCTTGCGGGCGCGCTTCTTCGGGGCGGCGCGCTTGAGGCCGCTCTTGGCTTTCTTCATGGGGGGATTGTCTCACCGCGGGGGATTCCGGGCATACTTCGGCCGGAACTTACAAGGAGGATGGGATGCAAAACAGAAAATGGGCAATGATGGCGCTGCTGCTGGCGTTTTCCGCCACGACTGCGGCGCAATACCGCGCAACCTCGGAGCAGATCGTCGGCGGCTGGGTCAACCCGGAGTCGGTGGGCTGCGACGCGAAAAACAAGGTGATCTACGTCGGCAACTTCGGCTCGCCCAAGCTCGACCCGGCGCTGAAGGACGGCATGGGCTACATCAGCAAGGTGGGCCTGGACGGCAAGGTGATCGAAAAGCAGTGGCTGCCCGTGGCCGGCGGCGAAAAGCTGCACAAGCCCAAGGGCATCTGGATCCAGGGCGACCGCCTGTAGGTCACCGACATCGACGCGGTCTGGATCTTCGACACGAAGACCAGGAAAGGCCGCAAGTTCAACCTGCCCGGCGTCGGCTTCGCCAACGATCCGGCGGTGATGGAAGGCGTGCTGTACATCAGCGACAACCGCAACGACCTGATGGTCAAGGTCGCACCGGCGGACTTCCTCAACGCGAAGAAGGAGCCAGTGATGACGCAGATCTTCAAGGGAGCCGGCGTCAACCCGAACGGCATCTACCCGCTGCGCGACGGCATGATGCTGATGGTCGGCTCCATCGCGCCGGACAAGCCCCGCGCCATCTACGCGCTCGGCGTGAGCGGCCAGATCAAGCAGATTTCCGACCCGATCGGCCGGCTGGACGGCGCCTACGAGCTGGCGGACGGCTCGCTGCTGGTCACCGACTGGGACTCGGGTTCGCTGTTCCAGCGCATGGAGAGCGGCGAGCGGCGCAAGCTGTCGGACGGCATGAAGGGTCCGGCGGATTTCTGCGTGCTGCCGAACGCGGGCGGCCTGACGGTGTTCCTGCCCGACCTGGTGCAGAGCCAGCTGCGCATCATCCAGCTGCGCAAATAAATCAGGGTCAGACTACGTTTAAGATGTTCAAAACGTAGTCTGACCCTGATTTACTGATTTACTGGGGGGTTTGGGCGCCGACGGTCAGGCGCCGCATGCGGCGGCGCTGGCCGTGATAGTCGTTCACCGCGTTGTGCTGGGTGCAGCGGTTGTCCCAGACGGTGAGCGTGCCCGGCGCCCAGCGCACGCGGCAGGTGAATTCAGGCCTGATCTGGTGCTGGAATAGATAATTCAGGAGAGGCGCACTCTCCTCTTCCGTCATTCCCTTGATGTGCGTGGTGTGGCTGCGGCTCGCGTAGAGCGCCTTGCGGCCGGTCTCGGGATGGGTGCGCGCCAGCGGATGCTCCGACAGGTACTGGTCGGCGGATTCGGTGTCGTGGATTTTCATGGCCTTGATCTTGCCGTGCTGCGCGGTGCGGCCGCCGGCGTACTTGAGTTCGGCGCTGTTCACGCCGATGAGCGCGTCCACCGTCTTCTTCATTCCATCGGACAGCGCGTCGTACGCGGCGGCGGTATTCGCGAACAGCGTGTCGCCGCCATGGCTCGGCGTTTCGACGGCGTAGAGCAGCGTCGCGAGCGGCGGTTGCCTGAGGTAGGTGGTGTCGGAGTGCCAGGCGCCGCCGAAGTTCTTCTTGTCCTCCGGCTCCTTCACGACTTCGAAGAGGTACGGGAAACCTTCCATGCCGGTGACGAACGGGTAGTGGCAGGGCTCGCCGAACCTGGCGCCGACCTTCATGATGTCCGCCGGCTCGAGCTGCTGGTCGCGGATGGCGAGCACCGCGTACTGGAGGAATGCCTGGTGAATTCCATTCCAGTCGGCGCCTTTCCTCAGGTCCACGCCGTGGATCTCGGCACCAAGGGCGCCCGCAAGCGGACAAATCTCCATCGCATTATTATGACGCAATGAAAAAGAAAATTGCCATCGTCGGGGCCGGCGCGCTGGGCGGATACGTCGGCGGCAGCCTGGCCCACCTCGGGCACGACATCACCCTGATCGACCCGTGGCCCGAGAACGTCGAGACCATCCGTGCGCGCGGCCTGGAACTCGACGGCGTGACGCCGGAAGAGAAATTCACCGCCCGGCCCGCGCGGACGCTGCACCTGACTGAAGTCCAGTCGCTGGCAAAAACGCCCGTCGACATCGCATTCGTCGCGATGAAGTCCTACGACACCGCCTGGGCCACGGCGCTGATCGCGCCCTACCTCGCCGCGGACGGCTTCGTCGTTTCGCTGCAGAACTGCCTGAACGAGGAAACCATCGCCGGCATCGTCGGCTGGGGCCGGACGGTGGGCGTTGTCGCCTCGATCATCTCGGTGGACATGTACGAAGCGGGCCGCGTGCGCCGCACCGTGGCCAAGGGCGGCGACAAGCACACGGTATTCCGCGTCGGCGAGCCGCACGGGCGCATCACGCAGCGCGTGGAGGAACTGGCCGAATGGTTTCGCGGCATCGACAGCGCGAAGGTCACCACCAACCTGTGGGGCGAGCGCTGGTCGAAGCTGGTGGCCAACGGCATGGGCAACGGCGTCAGCGCGGCGACCGGCCTGAGTTCGAGCGACTGCGCGCGCAACGACACCCTCCGCCGCTTCCAGCTCCAGCTCGCGGGCGAGGCCATCCGCGTCGGCCAGGCGCTCGGCTATCCGCTGGAAAAAATCCGCGGCCTCGATCCGGAGCGCATGGCGCTGGCGGCCGAGGGCAACGCCGCCGCGCTGGCGGAAGTCGAAGCCGCGCTCGCGCCGAAGGCCGGCGCCAATCCGCGCGCCGACATCCAGCGCCCCTCGATGGCGCAGGACATCCGCAAGGGCCGGCGCACCGAGATCGACGCCATGAACGGCTTCATCGCGCTGAAAGGCGCCACGGTCGGCGTGAAAGCGCCGAGCCACGTGAAGCTGACGGAGATCGTCACGCGCGTAGAGCGCGGCGAAGTGAAGCCCTCCCCCGCGTTGCTGGGGGCTTAGCGCGGCCCGCGCTTGACGCTGACGAGCCGGGTGGAGCTGTACTCGGTTCTCTGATTGTTCGGCAGGTTCCTGAATTCGGTGTCGGTGCGGACGCTGATCATCGTCGCGGGATCCACCCAGCGCGTGACGGACAGGTAGCTTCTCCCATTCGGGCCTACCGCCAATCCCGTGTTTTCTATCTTGAATGCCTTGAACGTCCCCGCCGGAACCGTCACATCCTCCAGCCTGACGACATGGGCGTCGTAGAAATTGTTCGATATCCCGCCCCCGTTCGTGTTCGTGAATACGTTCCGCCAGCGCTTGCCCGTCGCGATATCGGCGGGCGACGTGATAATGCCGGGATTCTTCGTGCCGAACGGGTTCTTCAGGAGCGCGCCCATCTGGTCCAGCACGGTCTCTCCTCCATTCATTTCCACCCGCTTGTCGTCCGCCCTCGTCACGCGCAGGACCAGGCGCCTGGCGACGTTGGTGAACAGGTCGATGACGTTGTACTCGAACTCATCCCCAAGGCCGTAGCGGTTGGTGCCGCTCGCCAGCGGCTTGACGCCGTTGGCTCCCGCCGCGACCTCCACCTTCGGCTTCTGCAGCTGGTCCAGCCGGAACTGCGCCTGCTCGGCGACCAGCCCCGTCGGATACTTCAGAAGGTAGGAATACAGGTCGTCGGCGCTCGCCGTATCCTTGACGCGCTCCCACGCCGCCACCTCTTCCTTGAATTCCGCCGCTTTTTGCGCGTCGGACTGGCGCTTGAGTTCCTTGGGCGGCAGGAACCAGAAGTCCTCTTCGAGGGACGTGCTCTCCCAAGGCACCTGTGCGCCGTTCGACTTGCGCCGCACGTTCAAGCGCACGCGCTTGAACACGTCCTCCAGCTTCGCCTCGGGAATTTTCATCTCGCGCAGGAAATTTTCCGTATAGAGGCCGTTCGCGCCGTCGCCGTCGCTGGCGACGTTACCGGGCGCTGTGGCGAAGGCCAGGAGCGTGTTGATGGGCGCATCCATCTGCGAAAGCCCCTTGTGGTCGACGCCTTTAAGGTTGCCGAAGGGGTTGTCCCGGCAGGCATCGAGAATCACGACGTTCAGCGGATTTGCCGCCTTGGCAAGGCCTTCCAGCAGCGCGTTCACTTCCACTCCCTGCTTCTGGATGTCGGCGATGGTGTCGACGTCCGCGTCCACCGGCAGCATGTAGTTGCGCCACGCGAGCTGTATGCCGTGGCCGGCGTAGTAGAAAAGTCCCACGCACTTTTTCGCGACGATCGCCTGCAGGTAGGCCTGTACCGCGGCGGCCATGTCCGCCCTGCCGGCGTCCATTCTGAGCGTGACGTCGAATCCGACTGCCTTCAGCGCCTCGCCGATCGCCCTGGCGTCGTTGGC
>JANYII010000196.1 GCA_025358705.1 Betaproteobacteria bacterium
ATTGCAGCCATGGTGGCGATGCTGCTGGTCGCGCTCGGCGCCTTGCGTGCGCCGTCCCGGAACGCGCGCAGCTGCGATTCGATGTAGGCCGAGCGCTGCGCGGCGAGGTTGGGAATCGTGTCGCTCACGCTTACGCCGTTAGCGCCGTGGCAGGCCGCGCAAACCTCCTCAGCCTTGGCCTTGCCGACAGACATGTCGCCTTGCTGGGCGGCCGCTTGCGTAACCGGCGCGAGCGCCAGCGCGACAAAAATTCCTAGCTTTCTCATGTTCATGGTTCCCTTCCTCCCGTTTGTCAGCGTCCCCAGAGCCATGCCGCACCGCGCACGCCGCTGGAGTCCCCATGGACCGGCGGTGACAGTCTTGTCGCCACCTGGTCCGAAAACACGTAAGGCCGCCATAGTACCGGCACAGTGGCATACAGCCTATCGACGTTGGAAATTCCACCGCCCAGCACGATAACGTCCGGATCGAGGATATTGATCACCCCCGCCAGCGCCCGCGCCAGGCGTTCCTCGTACCTGCCCAGGTTCTCCCCATCCTTCGCCAGCGCCGGCCCGGACAGATACGCCTCGATGCAGCCCTTCCTGCCGCAATAGCAGCCGGGCAGCGGCAGGTCCTCTCCGCGCGGCAGCGGCAGCGGATTATGGCCCCATTCACCCGCAATGGCGTTCGGCCCGACGATCACCTCGCCATTGACGACGATCCCCGCGCCCACCCCGGTGCCGAGAATCACGCCGAACACCACCTTTGCGCCCTTCCCCGCCCCGTCCACGGACTCGGACAGCGCGAAGCAATTCGCGTCGTTCTCGATCCGAATCTCCCTGCCCAGCGCCTTTTCCAGGTCGCCCTTCAGGTCATGGCCGATCAGGCAGGTCGAATTCGCGTTCTTCACCATCCCCGTGACGCGCGACAGCGAGCCCGGAATGCCGACGCCGATAGTGGCTTTCGTTTTCAGTTTCGTTTCTACATCGGCAACTAGGGAAGCGACGACGCCAACCGTTTCCCGATAGTCTCCCTGCGGCGTCGATACCCGTAGCCGGAGGATTTCCCGGCCGGAGTCATCGAGCGCGATCAACTCGATCTTCGTGCCGCCAAGGTCGACGCCGAATCTCAAGCGCTAGTCCTCCATGTATGACTCGATAAGCACTTCCCACTCGCGCCATGACGCGCAGTAGAAGCTTTCCACCCGGCACGTCGTCGGCCTGTTGACCGCCGGCGACTCCAGCGTCACCGGGCCGAGATACTCGCCATACAGCTCGCCCCCGTTCACGTCGAAGAGCATTTTCTTGAGCGTACCCGGAGACGCGGCGACCTCGCCGTTCGTCTTCATGTAGTGGTTGACCGTGAGGAGATAAAAACAGGTGCTCAGCTTCTGGTTGTAGTGGCTCGTGAACTCCGCCTTCATGCGCCCTTCCTCGGTATCCACGGTGCCGTCGTTCCATGCGCGACGGAACTGGTCGCGCGACAGCTTGCCGCACTGCTCGGATTTTTCGTAGACCTGCTGCCTCGAAAGCGCGGGCGGAGCCTTTTTCTCCTGGACCGCTGGCTGAGCCGCCTTCTCGCGTGGGGGTGCGTTGCAACCAGATATCGTTGCGAGCAGAGTCAACAGTGCAAGGCGACAGAGCATCGTGTATAATACGTTCTGTAGTTTCCGTTTCGCGTCATCCGGTTAGCGTTCCCTCAGCTTACAAAGACATTTCGTCCTGAACCGGTTGGAGGCTGTAAATCCTCCCAGGCCGATCGTTCAGGAGAAATACCATTACTACGTCGTTCAATACGCTTGGCCTTTCGGCCGAGTTGCTCCGTGCTGTGTCCGAACAGGGCTACACGGTCCCTACCCCCATCCAGGCGCAAGCCATTCCCGTCGTACTCGCCGGCAAGGATTTGCTTGCCGCCGCGCAGACCGGCACCGGCAAGACTGCCGGCTTTACGCTGCCCCTGCTCCAGATTCTCAACCAGAAGGGTCCGGGCAGGAACGTGCGCTGCCTGATCCTCGTGCCGACCCGCGAACTCGCGGCGCAGGTGCAGGAAAGCGTGCGCGTCTACGGCAAATACAGGCCGCTGCGCTCGATCACCATTTTCGGCGGCGTCAACATCAATCCGCAGATCCAGGACCTGCGCCGCGGCGTCGACATCGTCGTCGCCACGCCGGGACGCCTGCTCGATCACGTGCAGCAGAAGACCATCGACCTGCGCCACGTCGAGATCCTGGTGCTCGATGAAGCCGACCGCATGCTCGACATGGGCTTCATCCACGACATCCGCCGCATCATCGGGCTGCTGCCGAAGCAGCGCCACAACCTGATGTTCTCGGCGACGTTCCCCGAGGAGATCCGCAAGCTTGCCGCCACCTTCATGCGCGATCCGCAGCTGGTGGAAGTCGCGCGCCGCAACACCCCGGCGGAACTCGTCGCCCAGGTGCAGCATCCGGTGGACCAGTCGCGCAAGAAAGACCTGCTCGCGCACCTCATCAAGACCAACAACTGGCAGCAGGTGCTGGTGTTCACCAAGACCAAGCGCGGCGCGAACCGCCTCGCCGAGGCGCTCGAGAAAAGCGGCATCGAGGCCGACGCGATCCACGGCAACAAGAGCCAGCCGCAGCGCACCAGGGTGCTCAAGCGCTTCAAGGACAACGATCTGCAAGTCCTCGTGGCCACGGACATCGCCGCGCGCGGCATCGACATCGACGAACTGCCACACGTCGTCAATTTCGACCTGCCGCACGTCTCCGAGGACTACGTGCACCGCATCGGCCGCACCGGTCGCGCCGGCTCATCGGGCGAAGCGGTGTCGCTGGTCGCCTTCGACGACCGTCCGCTGATGGTGGACATCGAGAAACTCATGAACCGCAAGGTCGAGATTCGCATCATCGCGGGGTTCGAGCCGGGCAATCCGCTGCACCAGCAGCCGCGTGAGCCGCAGCAGAATCGCGGCGGTCGTCCGCAACAGCGCCAGCATCAGCGTCCGCAGCAGCAGAACCATCGCCGCGGCGGCGCCAATGGTGGAAGGCCTGGAAACAGGAATTCGAATTCGCGTCCGCAACATGCGGCGCCGAAGCAGCAGCCGCAGGTACAGCCAGAGGCACCCCGCCAGGGGCCGATGCAGTACCCGAAGGCGATCAGCCGGGGTTAGTTCCGGAAAGCTTTTCGGACCTCGGCGATCGGCGCCATCGACTTGATGAAGCCGAAGTTGCCTTCGCGCATCTGTTTCGCCGCATCCATGAATGCCTTCAGGGCGACCCGGTTCAGGCCGCCGCCGATGCTCACGCGGCGTACGCCTGCTTCGCCTAGCTGGTCCAGCGTGATCGCCGGATCGGCAAATCCCATGACCAGGTTGAACGGCTTCTTCAGAGCCGATGTGACAGTCCTGATTTCAGCGAGGCTGTGCAAGCCCGGCGCATAGAGCACGTCCGCGCCAGCGGCCTCGAAGGCCTGCAGGCGCCGGATCGTATCGTCCATGTCGCGCCTGCCGTGGAGGAAATTCTCGGCGCGCGCCGTCAGCATGAAAGGAACCGGCAGCGCCCGCGCCACTTCAACCGAGGCCTGGACGCGCTCGACGGCGAGGTTGAAATCGTAGATCGGCTTTGACGCGTCGCCGGTCGAATCCTCGATGGAACCACCCACCGCGCCGTGCTCGCAGGCGAGCCGGATCGCTTTCGCCGCCTCGCGCGGCTCGTCGGCGAAGCAATTCTCCAGGTCGGCGTTTACCGGCAGGCGCGTTGCCTCGCTGATCTCGCGGCAGTTGTCGAGCACCTGCTTGAGCGTCACTTCCCTTTGTCCCAGCATA
>JANYII010000298.1 GCA_025358705.1 Betaproteobacteria bacterium
CCGGCGCCGATGGTGCAATGGCTGCCGATGTCCGCGCTGCCCGCGACGGCGACGCAGCCGGCCATCGCGGTATGCGCGCCCACGCGGCAGTTGTGGCCGATCTGGATCTGGTTGTCGAGCTTCACGCCGTCCCCGATCACCGTGTCGTCCAGGGCGCCGCGGTCGATGGTGGTGTTGGCGCCGATTTCGACATCGTCGCCGATGCGCACCGAGCCGATCTGCGGAATCTTCAGCCAGCGGCCATCCTCGCTGGCGATGCCGAAGCCGTCGGCCCCGATCACGGCGCCCGAATGGACGATGGCGCGCGCGCCGATATGGCAGCGGGGGTAGACCACCACGCCCGGGTAAAGGCAGCTATCGTCGCCGATCGTCACGCCATCGCCCACCGAGCAATTCGGGCCGATCGACACGCGCGCGCCCAGTTTCGCCGAAGGCGCGACGCTCGCGGATGCATGGACACCAGGGTCCTGCATGATGCGTGGGTTGAACAACTGTGAAACGCGTGCGAAATAGCTGTACGGGTCGCCGCACACGATCCTCGGCAGCGCTGTCATCGCTTCCGTTTCGGCGGCGAGGATCACGGCTGAAGCACCGGTGCCAGCCAATTGCCCGCGGAATCTGGCGTTGGACAGGAAAGCGATCTGGCCGGGACCTGCCCGCTCCAGGGATCCGACCTGGTGGATCAGTACGTCCTGCTGGCCGGCGATGCGTCCGCCAAGCCGGGTCGCGATCTGCGCGAGCGTGAACGGCCCGGGCATGTCATTTTGCGGCGGCGGGCGGCTTGCCTTCCATCGCCTTGATCACCTTGTCGGTGATGTCGATGCGCGGGTTCGCGTAGGCGGCTTCCTGGAAAATGATGTCGTACTTCTCCGACTCGGCGATCTGCCGGATGATGCGGTTCGCCTGCTCGATCACCTGGCCGAGTTCCTCGTTTCGACGCTGGTTCACGTCTTCCCGGTACTCGCGCTGCTTGCGCTGGAACTCGACGTTGAAGGTATTGAAATCGCGCTCCTTGTTGCGGCGCGTCGCCTCCGGCATGGTGACCGAGTCCTTTTCCAGCTCGTCCTGGGTACGCTTGAGCTGGTCGGCGACCTTGCCGAGCTCCGCTTCGCGCTTGGCAAACTCGACTTCCAGCTTTTTCTGCGCGCGCAGCGCGGGCTGCGAATCGCGCACGATGCGTTCGATCTGGACGACGCCTATCTTGCCTTGCGCGAGGGCGGCTCCGGCCGGCGCGGCCAGAAGCAGGATCAGGGCTGAAAGGGCTATCGATTTTTTGTGCATATGGCGCGGCGAATTCCAATAGGACGCTAGAAAGCGGTGCCAAAATTCAATTGTAACCTCTCGGGCCGGTCAACAGTCTTGTTGACGTTCAGCGGCGTCGCATACGATACCCGCAGGGGCCCGAAGGGGGACGTCCATGCGAGGCCCACGCCAGCCGAATAGCGCAGCTGCGACAGATCAACTTTTTGAGCGACGCCGTATACCTGGCCCGCGTCCATGAAGGCGGTGAGCCGCAGGGACTTGTCCCCCTGGGCGCCCGGCACCGGAAAGAGAACCTCGGCGGATCCGACGACCCTGCGCGTGCCGCCAAGCACATTGCCCGCAGTGTCCTGCGGCCCGAGCGAGAAGGCCCGGTAGCCCCGCACCGACCCCGGCCCTCCGGCGTAGTAATTCTTGAAGAAGGGTACCGGCTTACCGCCGGCGCCGCTGACGTAGCCGAAATCCCCGGTAAGCGCGAGCGTCATCGTCCGGCTAAGCGGATAGAAAAACTGCTCATTTAGACCGAAGCGGTAGTACTCCAGATTGCCGGCAGCGCCTTCGACCGACGCGCGGGTCACGGCGCCTTTGGTGGCCATGATCGCGCTGTCCCGCTTGTCGCGGGCCCAGGAGACCGTGCCGGCGCCGTAGCTGTAGCTCGATCCGAATTGGGAAGCAAAGTTCACGTAGGTCAGCGGGCTGGTGGCCGTAAGGCCAAGCTTCACGTGCTCGGCGACGAGACCGAAACTGACGCCGTCCGATTCGCTCAGCGGATAGCCGAACCTGACGCCGGCGCCGAGGGTATTCGTGCTGTAGGCGCCGACTGAAAGGCTGCTTGCATTCACGTTGCGCTTGTAGACATCGAAACCCTGGCTGATTCCGTCGATGGTGAAATACGGATTCAGGTACGACAGCGCGTAAGTCTTGTTCACCTTGCCGCTGTTCACCTGCGCCGCGACGAACTTGCCGCTGCCGAACACATTGGACTGCGACACCGAACCGGACACGACGAGCTTGTCGACCGAGGAAAATCCGGCGCCCAGCAGCATCGAACCGGTCGGCTTTTCCTCAATCGTGAAATTGACATCGATCTGGTCGGCGCTGTCCGCCACCGGCGCGGTCTCGACGTTGACGTCCTTGAAATACTGGGTCCGGTCGATACGCGTCTTCGAGAGCTGGATCTTGGACGCGTCGTAATAGGAACCTTCGAGCTGGCGCATCTCGCGCCGGATCACTTCGTCCCGCGTCTTGGTATTGCCGCCCACGTTGATGCGCCTCACGTACACGCGCCGGCCGGGATCGACCACGATGGTGAACGCAACCGTGCGCTTCTCCTTGTCGACCTGGGGAACCGCGCTGGCGTTTGCAAACGCGTACCCCTCGTTGCCGAGCCGGTCGGTGATGGCCTTGGTCGATTCCGTCAGGCGCAGGCGCGAAAACACGTCGCCCGCCTTCACGCGCAGCAGTTTCTGCAGTTCCTCGCGCGCCACGAGCATCTGCCCTTCGATGCCGACGGCGGAGACCGTGTATTTCTCGCCTTCGGCAATGTTGATGGTGATGTAGATGTCCTTCCGGTCGGGCGTGATCGACACCTGCGTCGACTCGACGTTGAAATCGATGTAGCCGCGATCCTGGTAGAACGACTTGAGCGTTTCGAGGTCGGCGCTGAGCCGCTGCTTGGAATACTGGTCGTGCTTCGTGTACCAGGTGAGCCAGCCGGGCGTGCGCAGCACGAACTGGTCGAGCAGCTCCCTTTCGCGGAACGCCTGCGCGCCCACGATGTTGATGGAGCGGATCTTCGCCACGGCATTCTCGACCACGGAAATGCTGATGCCGACCCGGTTGCGCTCGAGCGGCGTCACAGTCGTCGTCACTTCCGCGGCATAGCGGCCGCGCGAAAGGTACTGGCGCTTCAGTTCCTGCTCGGAGTTGTCCAGCACCGCGCGGTCGAAGGTGCGCCCCTCGGACAGCCCGGTTTCCCGCAGGATCTTGCGTATCGCCTCGGGATCGAATTCCTTCACGCCGACGAAATCAATCTGCGCGATCGCCGGGCGTTCCTCGACGAGCACCAGCAGCACGTCGTTTTCCACCTCGAGCCGCACGTCGCGGAAGAAGCCGGTCGCGAACAGGGCCCGCAAAGCCTGTTGCGCCTTTTCTTCGGTCATGGTCTCGCCGACCTTGACCGGCAGGTAGCTGAAGACCGTGCCGGCCTCGGTCCTTTGCAGGCCCTCGACGCGGATGTCCTTGACGACAAACGGCTTGAACGACTGGCCGAAAGCGGCGCCGGCCATCGCGAGCAACGCGCAAGCGACAACCGCGAGATTACAAATGCGCATCACTATCCCGAAAACAGGCGGTTAAGGTCGTTATAGAAAGCGAAAGCCATGACAACGAGAAGCAGTGCCAGGCCGACCCGCTGTCCGAGATCCATGGCACGCTCGGACACCGGGCTCCCCTTGATTATTTCGACTGAATAATACATCAAGTGCCCCCCATCAAGGAGCGGAATCGGCAGCAGATTCAGCACGCCGAGGCTGATGCTGATGAGGGCCAGGAAAGTGGCGTAGGCGAGCCATCCCATCTGCGCCGACTGGCCCGCATAGTCCGCGATCGTCACCGGTCCGGAGAGGTGTTTCCAGGACACTTCCCCGATCAGCATCCTGCCCAGCATCCTGAGGCTGAAGATCGATATGTCCCAGGTCTTGGCGACCGCCTTGCCTATGCTCTGCAGCGGTCCATAGCTGACTCGCACCACGATGCGGTCGGATTCTGCCGCCGGAATGTTCGGCGCGACCCCGATGCGGCCGATGCGCGCACCGTTCTCGGTCGCCGCCTCCGGGAGCACGTCGATCCGGAGGCGCGCCGCGCCGCGTTCGACGATCAGGCCGAGAACCTCGCCCGGCCGGCCGCGGATCGCCTGCACCACCTGCTCCCAGGACGCGATGTCCGCGCCGCCCGCCTGCACCACGCGATCGTCCGGCAGCAAGCCGGCGCGGTCCGCGGCACCACCCGGAACCACCCGTCCGATCACCGGCGGCAATGGCGGCCGGAACAGGCGCAGCCCGATCTTTTCGAGCGCGTCGCTTTCAACGTCCTCGGACGGATAGCTGCGCAGGTCGAGAACGTGCATCGCAATGTCGCCGCGCGCGCCGGACACCTCGAAGCGCAATGCTTCACGCTGCAGCGCGCCCTGCAGCACGCGCCAGCGCAGGTCCTGCCACGTGGAGATCGTGTCTCCCTCGATCGAGCGCACGCTGTCCCCGGCGCTGAAGCCTGCCGCCCGCGCAAGGGTGCCGGCCGCAGGCGCCGCGAGTATCGGCCGCGCTTCGGGCAGGCCATGCATGTAGAGCGCGGCATAGACCGCGATCGCGAACAGGAAATTGAACACGGGACCCGCGAGCACGATCAGGAAACGCCGGCCGACGCCCTGGCGGTTGAAGGCGCGATGCGCCTCCTCCGCGGCCACTGGCGCCTCCCGCTCGTCCAGCATCTTGACGTAGCCGCCGAACGGGATCGCGGCGAGGCTCCATTCGGTCGCGTCGCGCCCGAGCCGCCAGGTCACGAGCGGCCTGCCGAAACCGACGGAGAAGCGCAGCACGCGCACGTTGCACAGGCGCGCGGCGAGATAGTGGCCGTATTCATGCACCACGATGAGCACGCCCAGCGCGACGATGAACGAGACCAGCGTGTGCAGGAAGCTCATGCCGCCTTGCCCATCAGCATGGCCGTGCCATCGGCGGCGGCGCGACGCGCGTTTCGGTCCGCTTCAAGCACGGTGTCGAGGGAGTCCGCCGGCATCGCGGGCGTTTTCTGCAATGCCCGCTCGATCACCTGCGGAATCGCGGTGTACGGCAATTTGCCTTCGAGGAACGCGCCCACCGCGACCTCGTTGGCGGCGTTCAGGACCGCCGGCGCGGTGCCGCCTTCGCGCAACGCCGCATAGGCGAGCCCGAGGCAGGGAAAGCGCTGCAGGTCGGGGCGCTCGAACGAGAGCTGGCCGATTGCCGCGAGATCCAGCGGCGCGGCGCCCGACTCGATCCGCTCCGGGAATCCGAGCGCGTGCGCGATCGGCACCCGCATGTCCGGGTTGGAGAGCTGCGCCACCATGGAGCCGTCCACGAATTCGACCAGCGAATGGACGACGCTCTGCGAATGAATCAGCACTTCGATGCGCTCCGGCGGGACATCGAACAGCCAGCGCGCCTCGATGACCTCCAGCCCCTTGTTCATCATCGTCGCGGAATCGACCGAGATCTTGCGCCCCATCACCCAGTTCGGATGCGCGCAGGCCTGCTCGGGGGTGACCTGCGACAGGCGCTCGATCGGTGCCGACCTGAACGGCCCACCCGAAGCGGTGAGCAGGATCCGCCGGACGGCAATGGTCGACGCCCTCGCCGCGACCTGCGGCAGGCACTGGAACACCGCGTTGTGCTCGCTGTCGATCGGCAGCAGCGTGGCGCCGTTCTCGCGCACCGTGCGCATGAAGAGCGCCCCGGCCATCACCAGCGACTCCTTGTTGGCGAGCAGCAGCCGCTTGCCGGCGCGCGCACCGGCGAGGATCGGGGCGAGCCCGGCGGCACCGACGATCGCGGCGACCAGCACGTCGCAATCCCGGTCCGCGGACACTTGCTCGAGCGCTGTCGTGCCGAACAGCAACTCGGTACCCTTGCCCGCCTCCGCGAAGCGGCCTCGCAGCCCCTCGTCTTCGGGCAGCCCGGAAAGAACCGCATACCGGGGAGCGTGGCTTCGGCATAGCGCCAGCAGGGCATCGACCGCGCGGTGCGCCGTTACCGCGAAGATCCGGAACCGGTCCGGGTGGCGCGCGACCACATCGAGGGTACTGGCCCCGATTGATCCGGTCGCACCAAGCAGCGTCACGCCTTGCATCATGTCGCTCCCACCGCCAGCATCAGCAATAGCGCCACGGGAAGCGTCGCGGTGGCGCTGTCAATCCGATCCAGGACTCCGCCGTGGCCCGGGAGCAGCTTGCCGCTGTCCTTTGCGCCCGCCTGCCGCTTGAGGCCGGATTCAAACAGGTCACCGACCACGCCCAGAGCGCAAAGCAACACTGTTCCCGCCAGGAAAGGCATCCAGGCGACTCCCTGGACACGGGCCTGCAGATCCGCATCGAAAATCGCCCAAATGATAGCGTAGATAACGCAGCCAATCGCCCCGCCGGCCACGCCTTCCCACGTCTTGCCGGGGCTGATCAAAGGGGCCAGCTTGCGCCGCCCGAAGGCACGCCCTGTGAGGTAGGCCCCGGTATCCGAAATCCAGATCAGCCCGAGGATCATCAGCAGTTGCCGGGGGGGCAGCGCGCCCATGGCGAGGCCTGCGGGGACGAGTACGACCACGCCTGCCGCCATTGCCGCGCTGACGGGAACGGGCTTGAATCCGGTCGCGAGCAAATAGGGCGCAACGGTCATCCAGAACAAGGCGCCAATTCCGCAGATCCAGGGCGTCATCCACAAGCTCTGTGCGAGCGCGATGCACGTCAACGCGCAAACCGTCGCATAGGCTGCCGCCGGGACTCGCGGCAGCTTGATCAGCTTGGCCCATTCATGGGCGCCAATCCCGACTACGGCGGCCACGACGATCGCGAACTTGTCCCGCTCCAGCCAGAACAACGCGGTGATGAAAGCGGCAAGCAGTACCGCGGCAGTCAGGGCTCGGGTGACGAACAAGCGATCAGGCGTCGATTACCGCGCGCTTGGCCTCTTCCAGCTGCTCGCTGGTGCGGCCAAAACGGCGTTCGCGCGCCCGGTACGATTCGAACGCGGCCTCGAGCGCAGCGGCATCGAAGTCCGGCCAGAGCGTGTCGGTGAAATGCAGTTCCGTGTAGGCAAGCTGCCAGAGGAGGAAATTGCTGACGCGCTTCTCGCCGCCGGTGCGGACGAACAGGTCGGGCTCGGGCGCGTAGTTCATCGACAGGTAGGGGGTCAGGTCCGATTCCCGGATTTCTCCCTTTTCCCTGAAGGAATCCTCCTTCGAAAGCCGGCTTAGCGCCTGGAGGATGTCCCAGCGGCCGCCGTAATTCGCTGCAATCGTCAGCGTGAGGCCGCGGTTGTCCACGGTCAGCCGCTCGCCTTCTGCGATCAACGCCTGGATCTTCGGGTCGAAACGGCTTCTCTCGCCGATGACCCTCAGGCGAATGCCGTTGCGGTGGAGCTTGTTCACCTCGTTCTCGAGCGCGCCGATGAACAGCTGCATCAGCAACGCGACTTCATCTGGCGGTCGGCGCCAGTTCTCGGAACTGAATGCAAACAGGGTGAGGAATCCGATGCCGCGCTCGGCGCAGGCCTTCACGGTCGCGCGTACCGCCTCGACACCCTTGCGGTGACCGGCGAGGCGCGGCAGGTGGCGCTGCTTCGCCCAGCGCCCGTTGCCGTCCATGATGATCGCGACATGCCGAGGCAATTCGCCGTGCGGCGGAATGGCTACGGTGGAACTGGCGTGCGGGGCGCGGGGTTTCATGGAACAGCCCTCACACCGCCATCAGCTCGGCTTCCTTCTGCACGAGCAACTTGTCGATCTCCGCGATGTGGCGGTCGGTCAGCTTCTGCACCTCGTCCGACGCGCGCCGTTCATCGTTCTCGGAAATCTCCTTTTCCTTCAGTGCTTCCTTGAGCACGTGGATCGACTCGCGCCGCACGTTGCGCACCGAGACCTTTGCCGTTTCCGCCTCCTTGTGCACCACCTTGGCCAGTTCCTTGCGGCGCTCCTCGGTGAGGGACGGCATCGGCACGCGGATCATGTCCCCGGCTGCGGCCGGGTTCAGGCCGAGGTTCGAATCGCGGATCGCTTTTTCGATCGCCTGCGCGAGCTTCTTCTCGAACGGCGCGACGCCGATGGTGCGGCCGTCGATCAGGCTCACCTTCGCGACCTGGTTGATCGGCGTCTGCGTGCCGTAGTAATCGACCGTGACGTGGTCGAGGATGCCGCTGTGCGCGCGCCCGGTGCGCACCTTGGAGAGGTCGGCCTTGAAGGCTTCGACGCTCTTGTGCATCTTCGCTTCGGTATTTTTCCTGAGCTCTGGGATCATCGCTGCCTCCGTGCCCGGTTAAACGTGCACCAGGGTGCCTTCGTCTTCCCCGGCAACCACGCGCCCAAGCGCGCCCGTCCTGAAAATGCTGAATACGTTGACCGGCAGCCTCTGGTCGCGGCAAAGCGTCAGCGCGGTCGCGTCCATGACCTTGAGATTGCGCTGGATTGCCTCGTCGAAACTGACACGGCTGTAGCGTTTCGCGGTGGGGTCTTTCTTTGGATCGCTAGTGTACACGCCGTCCACCTTGGTGGCCTTGAGCACGATCTCCGCGCCCATTTCGCTGGCGCGCAGCGCCGCCGCCGTGTCAGTCGTGAAGAATGGGTTGCCGGTGCCGGCGGCGAAGATCACCACCTTGCCCTCTTCCAGGTAGCGGATCGCCTTGCCGCGGATGTAGGGCTCGACGACCTGCTCGACGTTCAGCGCGGACTGTACGCGGCTGGCGACGCCCGCCTGGCGCATCGCGTCCTGCAGCGCGAGCGCATTCATGATGGTGGCCAGCATCCCCATGTAGTCCGCCGTCGCCCGGTCCATGCCCGCGGCGCCTGGCGCCACGCCGCGGAAAATGTTCCCGCCGCCGATAACGACGCCCATCTCGACGCCCTGGCGCGCGACGCCCGCGATCTCGGCGACGATCGCCTCGATGGTCGGGCGGCTGATGCCGTAGCTGCCCTCGCCCATGAGCGCTTCGCCCGACAGCTTGAGCAGGATGCGCTTGTATTTTGGCTTCACGGGCAGGGTCATGTCCTAGTTCTTCACCATCGACATCACTTCGGCGGCGAAGTCGCTGGACTTCTTCTCGATGCCTTCGCCGACCACCAGGAAGCGGAAGCCGAGCAATCTCGATTTCTTCGCCGCCAGCATCTTCTCCACGCTCTGCTTGTCGTCCTTGATGAACGGCTGGCCGAGCAGTGTGCTTTCGGCGAGGAACTTGTTCAGGCCGCCCTCCACCATCTTGGCGACGATCTCCGCGGGTTTACCGGACTCCGCGGCACGCGCCGCAAGAATGCCGCGCTCACGCTCCACGGTTTCCGCCGGCACTTCGGCCTTCGTCAGGTAGGCGGGCCGCGAGAACGAGATATGCATCGCCACGTCCTTGCCCACGTCGTCCGCGCCTTCATACTCGACCAGCACGCCGATGCGGCCACCGTGCACGTACTGCGCCAGTTTCGCTTGCGTCTGTATCTGGGAAAAACGCCGGATCGTGATGTTCTCTCCGATCTTCTGCACCATCGCCTGGCGCTGCGTCTCGACACCCGGGTAGGCGATCAGCGCGGCGACGTCAGCGGGATTTTTGCTGGCGACGATCTCGGCCAGCGACTGGGCATAGGCGACGAAGTCGTCGTTCCTGGCGACAAAGTCGGTCTCGCAGTTCAGTTCCACCAGCGAGCCCCGCTTCGCGTCCGGCGACAGGTAGGCGCCGATCACGCCTTCCGCGGCGACGCGCCCGGCGGCCTTGCTCGCCTTGGCCCCGCTCTTGATGCGCAGCAGTTCCTCGGCCTTCTTCAGGTCGCCGTTCGCTTCCGTCAGCGCCTTCTTGCACTCCATCATTCCAAGCCCGGTCAGTTCGCGCAGTTCCTTCACCAGGCCCGCAGTAATCTCAGCCATGCTGTGTGCCAATCCTCGTTAGTTTCCGGTCGCATACCACATTGAAAAAAGGGGCCGCGAGGCCCCTTTCTCGGTCATCGGAGCGCCCGCCGCTCAGTTGGCGCCCTCGTCGGCCACTTCCACGAACTCGTCGCGCGACGCGGCGACGACTTCTTCCACCGCCTGCGACCGGCCTTCCAGCACCGCGTCGGCCATGCCGCGCGCGTAGAGCCGGATCGCCCTGCTCGAATCGTCGTTGCCGGGAATCACGTAGGCGATCTTGTCCGGCGAATGGTTGGTATCGATCACCGCGACGACGGGGATGCCGAGCTTGACGGCCTCGGTCACCGCGCCCTTGTGGTAGCCGACGTCGATGATGAACAGCGCATCCGGCAGCCCGGCGAGGTCCTTGATGCCGCCGAGCGAGCGTTGCAGCTTGGCCAGCTCGCGCTGGATGCCGAGCGCTTCCTTCTTCGACAGGCGCTCGAGGGACCCGTCCTCGACCATGCCTTCCATTTCCTTCAGCCGCTTGATCGACTGCTTGACCGTCTTGAAGTTGGTCAGCATGCCGCCGAGCCATCGGTGATCCACGTAGGGCATGCCGCAACGCACGGCTTCCTCGTGCAGGATCTCGCGCGCCTGGCGCTTGGTGCCGACGAAAAGGATGTTGCCCTTGTTCGCCGCCAGCTGGCGCACGAATTTCAGCGCGTCCAGGTAGAGGGACAGGGTCTTTTCAAGATTGATGATGTGGATCTTGTTGCGGTGGCCGAAGATGTACGGCGCCATCTTCGGATTCCAGTAGCGGGTTTGATGGCCGAAATGGACCCCCGCCTCCAGCATTTGACGCATCGTTACCGACATAAGCACTCCAAGGTTTAGGGTTGATTTCTGCCGCACCGGCAAACAGCGACCCTTTTCAGGGCACCCTAAGCTGCCAGGCAGGAAATTTGGCCAAGGCAAATGCCTCAGTCCAGCCTTAAATTCTAGCATAATCAGCGCTTTTCCCGAGCATCCGATGTCAGTCGCGCTCAAAGACAAGGCCGAAATCGAGAAAATGCGGGTCGCCGGGCGGCTCGCCTCGGAAGTGCTCGACTACGTCACCCCTCTGGTGAAGGCCGGGATATCGACCGGCAAGCTGAACGACCTGTGCCACGCCTACATGGTCGGGGTGCAGGGCACGGTACCCGCCCCGCTGAATTACGCCCCGCCCGGCTACAAACCTTTCCCCAAATCCATCTGCACCTCGGTGAACCACCAAGTCTGCCACGGGATTCCGGGCGACCGCGTGCTGAAGCAGGGCGATGTCCTCAATATCGACGTCACCGTCATCAAGGACGGCTTCCACGGCGATTCAAGCCGGATGTTCCACATCGGCGAGCCCGGCATCCAGGCGCGCCGCCTGGTGGATGTCACCTACGAGTGCATGTGGCGCGGCATAGCGCAGGTGCGGCCGGGCGCCCAGCTCGGCGACGTCGGCGCGGCGATCCAGGCGCACGCCGAGCAGCACGGCTTTTCCATCGTGCGGGAGTTCTGCGGCCACGGCATCGGCCGCAAATTCCACGAAGAACCCCAGGTCCTTCACTACGGCAAGGCCGGCACGGGCCTGCGGCTCGAGCCCGGGATGATATTCACCGTCGAACCGATGATCAACGCGGGCAAGGCTGGCATCCGCGAACTGGCCGACGGCTGGACCATCGTCACCAAGGACCACAGCCTGTCGGCGCAGTGGGAGCACACCGTGCTGGTCACCGACGCGGGCTACGAAGTCCTTACCGTCTCGGCGGGGACGCCGCCGCCGCCGTGAGCGTCGAAGCGCTGCGCGAATCGCTGCGGAAATCCCGCGAGTCGCTGCGCGATGCCTATCTCAAGGGCAGGACCCCGAACTGGCTGCTGCGCGCGCATTCGCGGCTGATCGACAGCACCCTGCAAGACCTCTGGCGCTCGCACGGACCGTCGGCGCGCATGGCGCTGGTCGCCACCGGCGGCTACGGGCGCGGCGAGCTGTTTCCGTCGTCGGACGTCGACGTGCTGGTGCTGCTCGCGGGAGAGCCGGCGGCCGCCGAGCGGGAACGCATCGAGCAGCTAATCGGCATGTTCTGGGACGTGGGCCTGGAAATCGGCCACAGCGTGCGCACGGTGGACGCCTGCATCGAGACCGCCCGGGCCGATATCACCATCGAGACCTCGCTGATGGAAGCCCGCCTGCTCGCAGGCAACGCACCGTTGTTCCGCCGCCTCTCCAGGGCGATCGAGAAAACCGTCGACCCGGTGGCATTCCTGAAGGCGAAGATCCTCGAGCAGGAACAGCGCCATGCCAAGCACCGCGACACGCCCTTCGCGCTGGAGCCCAACCTGAAGGAAGCGCCGGGCGGGTTGCGCGATCTGCAGGTGATCCGCTGGATCGCGCAGGCCTGCGGCATCGGCAAGCACTGGCGCGACCTGGCCAGCCGGGGACTGCTGCAGCATGGTGAAGCGCAGCGCCTCGCACGGCACGAATCCATGCTGCGGGACTTGCGCATCCGGCTGCACTACCTCGCCGGCCGCCGCGAGGACAGGATCGCGTTCGATTACCAGGACGCGCTGGCGCTCCAGTACGGCTACACGGCGAGGCCGTCGCGCCGGGCGAGCGAGCAGCTGATGCAGGCCTACTACCGGAACGCAAAAGCGATCACGCAGTTGAATGCGATCCTGCTGCAGAACCTGCGCGCGCGCTTCGCGCCGGGTCCAGAATCCGCGCCGCGCCTCCTGAACGAGCGTTTCCAGGCGCGCGGCACGCTGCTCGAAGCGCGGCGCGAAGACCTGTTCGAGCGCGAGCCGCGCGCGATACTGGAGAGCTTCCTGCTCATGCAGCAGCACACGGACCTGCGCGGCATGAGCGCCGGGACGCTGCGCGCGCTGTGGCGCGCGCGCGGCCGCCTGGACGCGCGCCTGCGCCGCGACCCGCTGGCGCGCCTGCTGTTCGTGCAGATCCTGCAGCAGCCGCGCGGCATCGTGCATGAATTCCGCCGCATGAACCAGTACGACGTACTGGGCGGCTACCTGCCCGAGTTCGGCCGCATCGTCGGCCAGATGCAGCACGACCTCTACCACGTCTACACGGTGGACCAGCACATCCTCACGGTGCTGAGGAACGTGCGCCGCTTCACGATGCCGGAATTCGCGCACGAATTTCCCCTCTGCAGCCAGCTGATGAGCGGCTTCGAGCGCTGCTGGCTGCTGTATGTCGCGGCGCTTTACCATGACATTGCCAAGGGCCGCGGCGGCGACCATTCGATTCTGGGCACGGTGGACGCGCAGCGCTTCTGCCGCCGGCACGGCTTCTCGCGAGAGGACAGCGAGCTGGTCTCGTTTCTCGTCGCGCATCATCTGACCAGGTCGTCCGTGGCGCAGAAGCAGGACATCGACGACCCCGAGGTCGCGCGTGCGTTCGCCGCGAAAGTCGGCAGCGAGCGGCGCCTGGTCGCGTTGTACCTGCTGACGGTGGCCGATATCCGCGGCACCAGCCCGAAAGTATGGAACGGCTGGAAGGCGAAACTGCTCGAGGATCTGTTCCGCGTGGCGCGCCGCGTGCTCGCCGGCGAGGCGCCCGCGCAGGACACCGCGGTGGCCGAGAAACAGGCGGAAGCCACGCGCCTGCTGCGGCTCTACGCGCTGTCGGACGCGGTCAAGGAACGTTTCTGGGCCAACCTGGATACCACATACTTCCTGCGCCACGACGCCCAGGAGATCGCATGGCAGACACGCAACCTGCATTACCGCGTGGACACGAAGATTCCAGTCGTGCGCGCCCGCCTCGCGCCTTTTGGCGAAGGCCTGCAGGTGATGATCTACACGCCGGACCGAGAAACCCTGTTCGCGCGCATCTGCGGCTACTTCGATCGCTCGGGATTC
>JANYII010000305.1 GCA_025358705.1 Betaproteobacteria bacterium
AGTGCCGGCGAAGCGCCCGACTTACTGCTGGGCGTCGATCGTGCGGTGGCCAAGCGCCCTGAACATGCCGGTCTGGCCACCCATCCGCTGTTCACTGCGCGCGGCTTCCTGTTCAACGACCTGCCGACGGTGCGCGCGCTCAGCACGCTGCTGGCAGCCCACAGCGACGAATGACAGCCTACTTACCGCAAACAGCCGCGAATTTTTTACAGGAGAAGAAGAAAAGAGGAGTCTTGGACGCACTTGAGAGCGGCGTGCGGCAGAAGGCATCGTTTCTCTCAAAGCCTGTGATTTCCTCCTCTTCTCTTCTTCTCCTGTGAAATTGCGGGTGGGTCCGGACCCCCTGGGATGCCCAACCGAGTCTTGACCATGTCGTAGGCCTGAGCCATAATCATCGTCACTACCCATGGCCTCCAACAAACATCAACCGGGCTCCCGTCATGGCGGATCCGCATGGCACGCCGCCGCCTGGTGGCTGGTCGGGGTCCTGGGCACCGGCGCGTGGGGCGCGTGGTACCTGCAGCGGGCCGCCCCTGACCTTGATCCCTCGACCCGCACCACGTTGCTGGTCGGCTTCCTGCTGGGGGCCTTCTGGCTGGTGATCGTCGGCTGGGTGCTGTACCGCCGCACCTTGCGCCAGGCGTTGATGGTGATCAGCGAAGTACACGCCGCGAGCGAGCGCATGGCCTTCTCTTCGGGTCAGATGGCCAGCGCCAGCGCCTCGGTGGCCCAAGGGGCCAACCACCAGGCCGCCAGCCTGCAGGAGACCGCCTCTTCGCTTGAGCAGTTGCGCACCATGGTCCAGCACAACGACGCCAACGCCCGCCAGGCCGACAAGCTGACCGGTGAGGTCACCCGCGCGGTCGATGCCACCCGTACGGCGATGGAGAAACTGCTGGCTGCGGTTGAGCGCATCAAATCGTCGAGCCGCGACATGGCCGGCATCACCGACCACATCCAGGAGATCGCCGCGCAGACCGGCCTGCTGTCGATCAACGCCGCGCTTGAGGCGACGCGTGCCGGCGAATACGGCCGTGGCTTTTCAGTCGTCGCCCGCGAAGTCGGCGAGCTGGCGAAAGTCACCCGCGAACGCGCCCTGGGCATCGCCAAACAGGTGCAGATCGCCCAGGCCTCGGCTGGCAGCGGTGCCAGCCTGGCTGCGGAAGTCGATGAGCTGCTGCGCGGTGCCGTGCTGCAAGTGAACCAGATCACGCAACTGGTTGGCGACATCACCCGCGCCAGCCAAGAGCAGGCGCGCGGCATGGGCCAGATCGCCGACGCGGTCAACTCGATGGATACCGTGACCCAGTCGGCGGCCAGCAGCGCCGAAGAATCCGCCACCGGGGCCAGTCAGCTGAGCTCCTTGACCGTGCTGATGCGCACCTCGCTGGATTCCGCATTGCGCGAGCTCAGCGGCATCCGCCGCGCAGCGGTTGCCCTGCCGGTTTCGGCACCCACTCCGGCACCGCGCGCTGCCCTGGCTAAACTGGGTACCAAGGTCGATCGCTTCTGGACCGAAGAGCTGGACCGCATGGCTGCGGAGGGCGCCAAATCGGCCACCGGGCTGCAGCGTGCGCTGCCGGGGGTGACGGCGGCAGCAAAGCCGACCGTGTCGTCCAAGGCCGCCATCGCTGGCGCAGTACCGGCGGCTGCGCGTCCTGACGCGACCAGCAGCAACGCTCCGGCCGCAGCCGACAGCGACGATGATTTCGTAGCTTTCAATTGACTAGATAAAAGGGAGCAGGCGATGCAGGTGCTTGTCCTTCGCCATCCAGACGATCAGCGCCTGACGGCATTGCTGCCAGGCCTCGCGGCCCTTGGCGCGGCGGCCACCGTCGGCGGATTCGCCACCGCGCCCGGCACGGCGGTCGGCATCGCCCTGCTCGATGATGATTCACCTGAGGCGTTGGCGGCGGTCGTGCGGCTCGCGGCCAACAACCTGCCGCTGGTCGCGCTGCTGCATGCGCGCAATCCCGAGCGGCGCAGCCGCCTGTTGGCTGCTGGCGTGTCGCGCGTCATCGAGGGTCCTGAAACCGGCGAACGAGTGGCCTCTGAAATCCAGGCGCTGGTCGAGGTCGGCGGACCTGGCCATGACCGCCTGCGCGCGGAGCTGCTGCAACCGTTCATCGCCTCGACCATCGAATCGTGGTCGTTGATGGCCAGCGTGGTGGTGCACACCAGCTCGATCTTCCGCAAGACCGAATCACGCATGCAGGGCGACATCAGTGCCCTGATCCACCTGGTCGGCACCAGCGAACGGCTCCTGGCCCTGACCATGGGCAGCCACGTCGCCAAGGATCTGACGGTGGCGATGCTCAACCGCCTGGTCACCGAACCGACTGACGAAATGATCTGCGACAGTGTCGGAGAGATGATCAACATCATCGCCGGCCAAGTCAAAAGCGCCTTTGTCGGAACACCGTACGAATTCGACATCGGCTTGCCCACCATCATCACCGGCCCGAACCACGAGGTTCGCCACCGCTCTGAGCTGCCGTGTTTCGTGATGGCGTTCACCTCGCCATTCGGGCCTTTCAGCCTGCAACTGTGTGTACGGACCCGTGAAATGAACGGACAGCAGTCATGAGCCTGTCGGCGATTGACTACGGCGCGCGTCCGATGGACTGCTGCCATGGCCATTGAACGCCCGGCCGCACCTGCCGATCAAGATGATCCT
>JANYII010000312.1 GCA_025358705.1 Betaproteobacteria bacterium
GGTGCGCCTTATTTCAGCGCTGCTCGCGGACGCAGTGGACCGCAGCGCCTCGGACATTCACTTCGAGCCGGAGCAGAACTTCCTCCGCATCCGCTACCGCATCGACGGCGTACTGCGCCAGATCCGCAGCCTGCACAAGACTTACTGGCCGGCGATGGCGGTGCGCCTCAAGGTCATGGCGAAAATGAACATCGCCGAGACCCGCGCGCCGCAGGACGGCCGCATCTCGGCGACGATGGCAGGGCGGGTCGTGGACTTCCGCGTCGCGAGCCTGCCCACCACGCACGGCGAGAACGTCGTGCTACGGATTCTTGACAGGCAAAAAGGCATCGTGCCACTCGATCGCCTCAACATGGAGGAGTCGCAGCTCGAACTGCTCAAGCGCATGATCGGGCGGCCCGAAGGCATCATCATGGTCACCGGCCCGACCGGCAGCGGCAAGACGACCACGCTCTACTCGATCCTGAACCATATCAATTCCGACGCCGTCAACATCATGACGCTGGAGGACCCGGTCGAGTACCCGATGACGCTGATCCGGCAGACCTCGGTGGCGGAATCCGCCAAGCTCGATTTCGCGAACGGCATTCGCGCGATGATGCGCCAGGACCCGGACGTGATCCTGGTGGGCGAAGTACGCGACGAGGAAACCGCAGAGATGGCATTCCGCGCGGCGATGACCGGTCACCAGGTATATACGACGCTGCACACCAAT
This sequence comes from Betaproteobacteria bacterium, assembly GCA_025358705.1. GTDB lineage: Bacteria > Pseudomonadota > Gammaproteobacteria > Burkholderiales > SG8-39 > RBG-16-66-20. The sequence continues at coordinate 716 of JANYII010000312.1, forward strand.
TCGGCGGTTGGCGCGATTCCACGCCTTCTGGACATCGGCATCGTTCCCGACATCATGGCGGGCAACATCATCGGCATCATCGCGCAGCGCCTGGTGCGAAAGCTGTGCCGCACCTGTCGCCAGTCCTACGACCCGGAAGTCAAGGAAAGGCGCCTGCTGGGCCTGTCGCCGACAGAGCCGATCGCGCTGTTCCGCTCGGTCGGCTGCGAGCAGTGCGACTACCAGGGCTACCGCGGACGCGTCGGCATCATGGAAATCCTGAAAATGGATCCGTCGATCGACGAACTGGTCGCGCGCCGCGCCACGGCGCGGGAGATCCTCACCGCGGCGCGCGCCAAAGGTTTCAAGCCGCTGGCGGAAGATGGCATCCGCCTGGTGCGCAGCGGCGTGACGAGCGTGGACGAACTCATGCGCGTCGCCGACCTTACCGACCGCATGGCGTAAGCGGCAACCCCGAACAGGGGATTGAGCCCATGCCTCTGTATACCTACAAGGCGATAGATGCTGAGGGCAAGGCGGTCATCGGCCGTGCCGACGCCGGCAACGTGTTCGACCTCGAGCAGCGCCTCTCCCGGATGGGTCTGGACCTGGTCAGCGGCGCGCCGAGCGCGCAGAAGGGCCGCCTCATCGGCAGCAGCGGGGTCAAGCGCCAGGACCTGATCAATTTCTGCTTCCATCTGGAGCAACTCGCCAGCGCCGGGGTGCCGATCGTCGAGGGCCTGATCGACCTGCGCGAGAGCGTCGAAAACCTGCGCTTCAGGGAAGTCGTCGGGGGCCTGGTCGAGACCATCGAGGGCGGCAAGAGCCTGTCGCAGGCGCTGGCCGACTACCCGGAAGTGTTCAGCAAGGTGATGGTCAGCCTGGTGCGCTCGGGCGAACAGACCGGCAAGCTCTCCGAAGTGCTGAAAAGCCTCGCGGAAACATTGAAATGGGAAGATGAACTCGCGGCGCAGACCAAGAAACTGCTGATGTATCCGCTGTTCGTCGGCAGCACCGTGCTCCTGGTCACGTTTTTCCTGATGATCTACCTGGTGCCGCAGATGGTCGGCTTCATCCGCAACATGGGCCAGGAGATACCGCTGCAGACGCGGATACTGATCCATGTCTCGAACTTCTTCGTCGGCTACTGGTGGTTTGTCATCGCCGCGCCGTTCGCGCTCTGGTTTGGCCTCAAGGCCGCCGCCAAGTCCAATCCGGCGGTGGCCTACGCGATCGACGACTGGAAGCTGCGCGTGCCGTTCATCGGCCCGATCCTGCGCAAGATCATCCTGTCGCGCTTCGCGTCGAGCTTCGCCATGATGTACAGCTCGGGGATCACGGTGCTGGACGCGATCCGCTCTTCCGAAGAAATCGTCGGCAACCGCCCGCTCGAGAACGCCCTGCGCACTGCCGGCCAGCAGATCGCCGAAGGCAAGGGCCTGACCGCGGCCTTTACCGATGTGGGACTGTTTCCGGCGCTGGTGATCCGCATGCTTAAAATCGGGGAAAATACTGGCGCGCTCGACAGGGCATTGCTAAATGTCGCCTATTTCTACAATCGCGAAGTGAAGGAAAGCATCGACAAAGTGCAGGCGCTGATCGAGCCCGCGATGACGATCGTGCTTGGCGCGATCCTCGGCTGGGTGATGCTCGCGGTTCTCGGCCCGGTCTACGACACGATCTCAAAGATGAAGTTCTAGCGCAATGTCGGCCAAGCTCGTCCTTTACTTCACCGCCGCCGGGCACACGCTCTACCGCTATGCGGGCGGAACGCTCGAGCTGGAAGCGACGTTCGGCACCGACATCCAGGGCCTGGAGGCGTTTCGCGCCGAGCTGCAGGGTCGAAAGGGAGCGCTGGTCTACGTCATCGCGGACCTGGCGGGCGAGGATTTCCACGAAGACCAGATCCCCTACCTGAGGGGCAACGACCGCCAGTCGGTGGTGCAGCGACGTCTCGCGCAGCGCTACCGCGATACGCGGCTTGCTGCGGCCCTGTCGCTCGGCTTCATGACCGGCGAGCGGCGCACCGAGCGGCTGTTGCTTGCCTCGTTTACCAACACGGAGCAGTTCTCCGCCTGGATCGAGGCGCTGGTTGCCTCGGGCGCCAGGCTCTCCGGTGTCTACTCGGTACCGCTGCTCGCCCCCGCGCTTGCTACGCGGCTCGGTGTCCGCAGCGGCCGCGCGTTGATCGTGACGGTGAACAGCGCCGGGCTGCGGCAGTGCTTTGTCGAAGACGGACGGCTGCGCTTCGCGCGCCTCGAACGCATCTCTGAGGTAGAGCCCGAAGCGCTGGCCGCATTCGTGCGCGCCGAGACGCTGCGCCTGGTGCAGTACCTGTCGACGCTCAGGACCCTGCCGCGCGACGGCCCGCCAATCCAGGTGATTGTGGTCGCCCCCGCTGCGCAGCGCGCGTCGCTCGAACAAGTGCTGGTGTCCGATTCGCGCCTTACCTTCCAGACCATTGCCGCGAGCGAAGCCGCGCGCAAGGTCGGCATGAAGCGCCAGGCGGCCGACCTGCCTGGCGAGCAATTGTTCCTGCATCTCGCGGTCAAGCATCCGCCCAAGAACCAATTTGCCCGGGTTGAAGACCGGCGCAGTTTTTTCCTCTGGCAGCTGCAGCGCGCGATCCTCGGCGCGGGCGCCGTCGGGTTTCTCGCCTGCATCGTGGTTGCAGCCGTGCAGGGTTTCGACCTGTTCAGCCTCAAGGAACAGGTGTCGGTCCAGCAGCGCGAGTCGGCCGAGGCGACCGGGCAGTACCAGCGGATCACGGCGTCGTTCCCGGTCACGCAAACCACCACCGACAACCTCAAGGCGACCGTGGTCGAGTTCACCCGGATCGCGACACAATCCGCATCGCCAGAGCCCGCGCTGGTCTACCTGTCGCAGGTGCTGGAAAAATACCCGCAGATGGATGTCGAGGCGGTGGTGTGGCGTGTAAGCAAGCCCAGCGCGGATTCCGGAATATCGAAGGCGACCCCCGACCTTGCCGCGGCGGCGGAAGTACTGCAGATTCTCGAGGTCACGGGCCGGGTGAACGCGACCCGGCGTTCGGATTATCGTGCGATCACCGGCCAGGTACAGCGCTTCGCGGAAGCGCTGCGCGCGGATCCGGCCTGGCGCATCCTGCGCACGCAGCTGCCATTTGACGTGACTTCGGAAGGCACGCTTTCCGGCGACATCGGTGCGGGCGAAGGCACCGAGGCGCCGCGTTTTTCCGTCACCGTAGGACGGCCGTTGAAATGAACTTCACCGCCGCAGAGCTGAAAAAACTCGCGTTGCCGCTGCTGCTGCTGGTCGTGCTGATCAGTGCCGGCGCCGGCCTGATCCTGTGGATACAGAGCGAACAGAAGCTGGCGGAGCAGCAGCTTGTGGCTGCGCGCGCCGAGCGCACGCAGGCACGCGAGCGCCTGACGCGCATCGCCGAGGAAGAGAAGGAAGTCAACGACAAGCTGGCGGTATACCGCCAGTTGAAAAGCCTGCACATCCTGGGCGAGGAACAGCGGCTGGAGTGGGCCGATGCGATGACCCGCATCCGCACCACCCGCGAACTGCTCGATCTGCGCTACCTGGTGGACCGCCAGCGCCTGATCGGCACTTTCGCGGGCAAGCCCGCAGCCGTCGATTTCTTTGCGAGCACCATGAAAGTGGACGTCGCGCTGCTGCACGAGGGCGACTTGCTCGCCTTCCTGCGCGATCTGCGCGATTCCGCCAATGCCTACTATTCGGTCAGGCGCTGCACGATAACCCGCACCGGAACGGCGGCGACCGGCACCTCGATCGTGCCGCGCCTGCGCGCCGAATGCGAGATTGACCTGATCACCATCCTCGACCGGGCGGCCAAGACATGAAGCGTATCGCCGCCATCCGGACAAGAGCTGCGCTTGTCGCAGCGGGCATCACCCTCGCCGGCGTGATGAACGCGCAAGCGCAGGAACTGGGCCGCCTGTTCTTCACACCCGAGCAGCGAGCGGCACTCGATGCTCGGCGCAAAGCGCGCGTCCCGGACAAGCCGGCGGCCACTCCGGTTACCGAATCACCGGTAACCAGGGTCAACGGCGCCGTGCAACGCAGCGGCGGAAAATCGACCGTGTGGGTCAACGGCGAAACAATCCCGGAAGACGCGCAGGTTGACGGCGCGAGGGTGACGCCGCGCAGCTCCAATCCCGGACGCGTCTCGATACCGGCCGGCGAAGGCCCGCAGCGTTACGACCTGCGCGTCGGGGAGTCGATTGACCGAAGCAGCGGCGAAGTACATGACGTCATCGGCGAGGGCGAAGTCAGGATCGGGCCCCGCCGCGGAGCGACAGCCAAATGAGGCCGATCAACGCCAGGCGCCAACGGGGTGCAGCCCTCCTCGTCATTTTGACGGTGGTCATGCTCGGCGCCTCGTGGTTCCTGGTCTCCAAGCTGAATGCCGAGAGCGGAATGGCCCAGGCGGTCTACAAGGCCCACAATGCCGAGGTGATGAATCGGGCGAAGCTGGCCCTGATCAGCTATGTCGCCGCGCAAGCCCTCAAGGCCGGGGAAAACAACCCGGGCGCGCTGCCCTGCCCCGAGGCCGCAGGCAACTACGGCGACCCTAATTATGAAGGTACGGTCGCAAGCAGTTGCACGCTGCCGAAGGTCGGCCGCTTCCCCTGGCGCACGCTCGGTACGGACAAGCTCGTTGATGCCGCAGGGGAACCGCTCTGGTATGTCGTCTCGCCCGGCTGGGCTCGCGTCAGCGGCAACACCAACATCAACTCCAACTCGGTCGGGCAGCTTACGGTGGATGGCACGGCGACCACGCCCGTGGCATCACCCGGCACGGTCAGTCTTTCCGCCCACGGTTTCGTCGCAGATGACTCGGTGACGTTTACGACAGGCGGCACACTCCCGACCGGTATCACGGCGGGCACTCCCTACTACGTCATCTCATCCGGCCTGACGACCAACGCGTTCAGGATCTCCGCCACGGTAGGCGGATCGGCCATCAATTTCACGGGCACGACCTCCGGGACCCACAACGCGCATCGCAACCCGCCCGGTGCGGCCAACAGCGTCGTGGCGCTGATCATCGCGCCAGGGCCCGCGATCGTGGTGGCTTCGGCGAGCGGCTGCACCGCCTTCAGCCAGTCGCGCCCGACCACGGGAACTCCGGACTTGCGAAATTATCTTGAGTGCGAGAATGCAACCTACCCTACGCCGGACGGGTTTTTCGCGACCACGGGGCCGAGCGGTTCATTCAACGACCAGGTGCTGAAAATCACCGTCGCCGACGTCATGCCGGGCATCGAGGCGGCGATCGCCAGCCGCATCGAGCGAGAAATTCTGCCGGCGCTCAAGACCGTGTACACGCCAGCGACCTGGGGATTCACGGGAAGCAACCCGATTCTGCCGTTTGCGTCGCCGTTCGCGAGCCCCGGGCCCGGCACGGGCACCTCAAGCTATCAGGGCGCAGCCGCGACCTATACGGGCTTGCTCCCCTTCAATGACGCGCAGGGTTGCACCGAGTCAGCCACGGATCGCCGCTGCACGACAGTCACCTCTGGCACCTCTGGCACGACAGGCCTGCCGGCTTTCCTCGTGTTCTCCAAGCCCACCAGCTACGTCGATACCAGGGTTGCGGGCAGCGGCTCGGTCAGAACCATATCGCTCCCGAACACGTCGACCTGCGCTTGGCAGTCCAGCGTCTATGTCTGCACTGGCGAATACACCGCGCCCAGCATCTCGGTATCCGTCAGCGTAAACGTGACCAACATCGCGATGGGATTGCGCACGTTCGACTCTAGCAAGGTGACCTGCACGGCGGTGGACGACGCCGGCGGCGGAATAGGAGTCCAGAGTGTCACTTGTTCCTCCAGCGTTGTGCTTCAATCCGACGGCTCGGCCAAACTGACTGTCGTCACTGCTGCACTGCCGGATGTCGCCGGCTCCGGCTGGGGAACGTACGCGAACTACAAGATCAACATCGACCGTGCCGCCTTCGCCGATCACGCGCTGCTCGATTCAACCGACGGGACCACGGGCTGGTTCGTGCGCAACGAATGGTACCGGCTGCTCTACTATGGGGTAGCGGCGAGCAATACTGCCGCCCGGCTCGCCGCCTCGGCTCCGGCCGAACGGTCATGCAGTCTGGTCGGCGATTGCCTGTCGTTGACGACAATTTCGGCCGCGTCGAACCAGAGCGCGCTGCTGGTTCTTGCCGGACGCAGCATCAACGGCCGCGCCCGCCCAAGCGCGACGCTTGCTGACTACTTCGAGTTCGGCAATACGAAAGGGACATTCGAGCGCCAGACGGTTGCGGCCCCGGCCGCCTCGATGTATGCCGACACCGGCTCCGCGAACGCCTATGTGGTCGCCGCCACGTCCGTGGCGACGGGCGCGACCTTTCAGTTCAGGGCCACGAACGCGAACACCAACAACTCGACCTTGACCACGACCGCCACCGGTTTGAAGAACCTGGTGAACCTGGATGGCACCAACCTGGCTGCCGCCACGATCCAGGCGAATGCCGCGGTACAGGTGACCTGGGATGGCACAAAGTTCCTGCTTTCCAAGCGGCCTTTCAACGATCGCGTTGTAGCCATCGGCAGCAACTGATGCGCAGCCAACGCAACGCCGCGCAGGCTGCTGCACGCGGCTTTTCGCTGGTTGAACTCGCGGTGGTCCTGGCCATCGTCGGGATCCTGATGGCCAGCCTGATGTACACGCTGTCGTCGCAAGTCGAACAGCGCAATTTCGAAGACACCCGCCGGCGCCTGGACCAGGCGCGCGAACTGCTTCTCGCCTTCGCGCTGGTCAATGGCCGCCTGCCGTGCCCGGCTACCTCGAGCAGCGCCGGCGACGAATCGCCGAGTGGCGGCGGTACCTGCACACCCTCCCCCTCCTATGGCGGCTATCTGCCGGCCAAGGCAATTGGCTATCAGCAGGTTGATTCGAGCGGCTTCGCGGTCGACACCTGGGGCAACCGCATCCGTTATGCGGTTTCCGCAGTCGCGCCGACTAGCTGTTCAGGCACCTCGACCGCACCTCATTTCACAAGCGCCGCCAATCTTCGCAGCAACGGCATTTCCTGCCAGCCTAACGACCTGCTGGTATGCAAGTCCGTAACTGCGGCCAACGCCTCGGCAAATCCGCCGTCGTGCGGGGGAGTCGGCGCCAACCAGATCATGGCTTCCGGCCTGGTGGCCGCGGTTGTGCTTTCCACCGGCAAGAACGGGGGTACTGCCACTGGAGGAGTCGGGGCCGATGAGGCGGCAAATATCAAGACAGCTGCCAGCGGCTTGTCCCCGATCGTGAACGCTCTGTTCGTCTACCATACGCCCACACCAAGCACGGCCACGAACGGTGAATTCGACGATCAACTCACCTGGATAACGGCCGGCGAGCTCTACGGCAAGCTCATTGCCGCAGGTTCGCTTCCCTAGGGCGAAGCGGCGCCTGCCGGCGAAAGCGCGAAGCACACTTCGCCATCGCGATTCTCGGCTAGCGCAAGCACATACCCGCTCGACTCGGCGCGGCGCGCGGCCTGGTACAAGCCGATGCCCAGGCCCGCGCTAGATCGCACCGGAGCACGAAAAAGCGCGTTCGCCACCTCGGGCGCGACCGCCGCGCCGCTGTCGCAAACGCGCAACTCCGGCGCGGCGCCTCCCTTGATCGACGCCTGGACGCGGACAACCCCGCCTCCAGCACGTTTTGCAATCGCGTTCTGCAGCAGGTTCTCGGCAACGCCGTCGAGCAGCGATTTCGGTACAAGATTTCCGGCGTCCAGGCCGGTGGCGGTGAAATCCACGCTCTGCCCCTGGTAGCGGCGCGCCAGCTCTTCCCACCATTCGCGCAGCGAAACCTTCTGCGAATCCTCTCCACCGGGGCTCTGCAGCTTCTCCAGAGTCGCCGACAGGCGCTGCGTGATTGCCGGCAACTGGCGTCGGATCAATGCCTGCGACTCAGGCGATTCATCGCGGCCGGCGACCGAACAAAGCACATTCAGCGACTGCAGCAGGTTTTTCACGTCGTGCGTGAGTCGCGCGCCCGTTTCGTGGATCGCCTGCAGGTAACTCGACTCCCGCAGCATCTCTTCGCGCAGCTTGGCGGCATAGAACTCGGCGAGCAGCTGGCCCAGCAGGTGCATATGCCACTGCAACGCCGGGCTGGTCCGGTAGCGCGAGAAGATCGTCAGCTCCAGGCCCTCCCCGACGTGTACCACCGCGTGATCGCTGCGCGTGCCCACCTCACCGTGCTGGTCCTCGGTCTGCCAGGCGGCCCCCGCGATCCAGGGCAACCGCGCCAGCCCGGCGACGCCTTCGGCGAGAAAGCGTTTCGGCTTTGCTTCCATGCGCGACAACTCGGCGAGGAAGAACAACCACTTCTCGACCGGCAGTCCGATCGAGAACAGGTAGCGCGAGAAGAACAGGTTCAGGCCGGCCCCGGTGCGAGGGCTCCAGGCAAGGCCGAGCACCAGGATCGTGCCCGCGATCAGGAACACCGTCTTGGTGAGCGCCTCCAGGTATGGAATCCTGCCAAGCGTCATGAACGTGAAGCTGCCGAGAATGACCATGCCCAGGACGAGCATCAGGAAGATGCTGTAAAAGAAATCGATGACCTGCGCGGCGTCGGCCGACTCCGCCTCCGCCGGCATCAGCGCCACCGCCAGCAGCAGCATCGGTAACCCATATTCGGCGCCACTGCGGATTTCCCGGGCCACGCCCCCGCTGGGCGCAATCTCGGGAAGAATGATGATCGCCAGCAGCGCGAGAAGGTAGATCAGAACGACGAGGTAACAGCGGCGCTGCCAGCGCGCCTGGTGCAGGAAAACCTTGCCGCCCACCAGTCCGGCGAGAACCACGACCCAGAATGCGAGCAGCCACCAGCCGATCCAGAGCATCACGGCAACCGCGACCAGGCCGATAAAAACGCCTTGCGTGGCGCTGATCTGGTGCTCGCCACGCAGGAAGGGTTGCCATAGCAACAGCAAGCCGAGGTGCGCGAGCAGCAGCGCACGGGCCCAGTCATCAGCGGTGCCGCGCACGACAGCGATGTGCAGCAGGGCAAGCATGGCGACTACCACGAAGCGCCAGTGCCTCTGGCTAAAGCTCCAGGCGGCGCTCGCGAGCCGCGCATTGGCGGGAACTGCGGCGGGAACTGCCGTGCTCGGTGCTTGCATGTGGGGTAACTGGTGACTAGTCTAGCGCACCCGACAACTCTTCCGCGCCGATGAAGCACTCCCGTCGATCTCCGACCGTCACAGTCGCGCTTTACACGCTGGTCGAAGCCCTGCGCAGCGGCCTGCCATGGCTTGCTTCTGCCTGCATGCTTGGTGTCCTGGGGTTCAGCGGCTTTCTGTCCCGGGTGGCGATCACCGAAGCATCGGCGCTGCAGGTTTCCGCCGCGGGCGCGCTGCTGCGTGCCTGCGCCGTGTTCCTGATCGCGGCCCACGTCGTTGCCAGCGTCTCCCGCGAAGCCAATGACAAGGGGCTGGAACTCGCGCTTGCGTTGCCCGTCTCGCGCTCCGCCTACTTCATCGGCAAACTCTCAGGGTTCAGCTGCGCGGGCGCCATGCTCGCCACTTTTTTTGCGCTGCCGATGCTGATCTGGGCCAAACCCGCCGATCTCGCCGCCTGGTGGTTGTCGCTTGTCGCCGAAACCGGATTGCTCGCGGCCGCCGCACTTTTCTTTGCCTCGGCGATGGCGCAGACCGTAGCCGCGCTGGCCGCCACGGCCGGGCTCTATCTGCTGGGCCGCTCCATGTCGGCGATTCAGGCAATTGCCAGTGCCCCGCAGGCGGGGGATTCGCTGCCCGCCATTGCCTCCCGCTGGTTCATCGACCTGCTGGCGCTGCTGCTGCCCCGCCTGGATGCGGTGACGCGCAGCGACTGGCTACTGTATGGGGCACCCGAAGCAGGAGTATTCGTGCAGGCCTTGGCGGGCCTTGGCATCTATTTCCTGTTGCTCGCGGCAGCGGGCTTGTTCGACTTCAGCAGGCGCAACCTGTGAGCGGGGCGTGAACCGCTTCGGGCACGGCAAAGAGCGGCCTTTGTCCGCCGTCTCCGGAGCAATTCTTGGCTTGCTCGCGGCCACGCTTGTCGCCCAGATTTCATGGCACCTTGCGCAGCGCGTCGCTGCCCCTGCCGCCACGGACCTTCCTCCCGCGCCTTCGATTCAGGCGTTGCGCCTGGCAAGCCTGGGCGAAACGGCAGCGCTGGCGAGATTGGCAATGGTCTGGTTGCAGGCCTTCGATTCCCGCGGCGACAACGCGATTCCGTATCAACGCCTCGACTACTCGCGCCTCGTTGGCTGGCTGCACGCGATACTGGCCACTGATCCGCGCAGCGAGTATCCCTTGTTCGTGGCTGCGCGGGTCTACGCGGAGAATCCGGAGCCTTTGAAGATGCGCCGGATCCTCGATTTCATATTCGCAGAATTCGCTGCCGACCCGAACCGCCGCTGGCCGGCGCTCGCGCATGCGGCACTTTTGGCCAAACACCGCCTGAACGACCTGCCCCTGGCACGGCAATACGCTGCGGTGATCGAGCGCCTGGCCACCGACGATTCGGTCCCCCTTTGGGCCAGGCAAATGGAAATCTTCATCCTTGAGGACATGAACGAGCTCGAGGCCGCGAAGATCATGCTGGGCGGCCTGCTTGCCGCCGGCCGAATTCGGGACCCGGAGGAGCGGCGTTTTCTTCAAGGCCGGTTGGACGACCTTGAGGGGCGTCTTAAGGGAAAGCGATCGGCCCCAGTTCGTTGAAAATTCGTCATGAGTGTCGAGTTATTGACGAATTCCTGAAGGATTTTGACCAAAATCACTCGTTTTGGCCACTTTTCCCTTGGCATGGCCCTTGCAGATATTCCATCACTTGGCAATTCCAAGGGAGGCGTAAGTCCATGAAACAAGCGCAAAAGGGCTTCACACTGGTCGAGATTGCGATCGTATTGGTGATCATCGGGCTGCTGCTGGGCGGCATCCTCAAAGGCCAGGAAATGATTACCCAGGCCAAGATCAAGAACGTGGTCGCCGACTTCTCCGGCATCTCGGCCGCGTACTACGGCTACCAGGACCGCTACCGCGCAATCCCGGGCGATGACAACGGGGCGAACACGCGCTGGTCCGGAGCGGTTGCCGGCACC
>JANYII010000315.1 GCA_025358705.1 Betaproteobacteria bacterium
TCTAGCCCTCCCATATATTGCAAGGCAAATGGTCGGGTGGCAGGCAAGGAGCGTGTAAAGGTGCGGGGAGGTTCCTTTGACTCCTGGAAGATTGTTATCGAACTTTCGATTCGCCTGGATCGGGGCGGCGGGAACGGCGAACTTACGTACTGGTACGCCGAGGAAGTAAAGCGCGTGGTGAAATACCAATTCCGCTCGAGTGTTGTAAATGCTGTTTTTACTCCATATTGGGTGCAGCCCAATGTCGATATGGAATTGGTGTCTTACATTCCGGTGGGGCGGAAATAGCGATTGCATGGCAAGAGTCAGGACTTTCCGCCGGCCTCCGTCGCCAGCAGCTGCTCCAGGTCCTGGCGGTTCTGCTGCGCGAGGGTGATCAGCTTTTTGGTGTCCTTGCGGTGCTTGGCTTGAGTGACGAGGCTCTGCTCGTCGTGGCGCCGGAAGCTGGTGACGACGCGCCGCGCGGCGATTTTGGCGTAGCCGAGGTCCTGCAGCGCGATTTCGGCGGCGTCGAGTGCCGAGCCGAAAGTCTCGCGCACCGTCGACACGCCCATTTCGGAGTATTCGAAGGCATCGGTGCGGCTGTAGGCGCGCACGACCAGTTTCAGGTGGTGGAAGTGCTTGCGCGCTTCGATGACGATGCGCATCGCGCTCGCGGTGTCGTCCACCGCGACCACCAGCAGCTTCGCCTTGCGCGCGCCGGCGGCCTCGAGCAGGTCGAGGCGGGTGGCGTCGCCGTAGTAAGCCTTGCTGCCGAAGCGCCGCACCAGCTCGATCTGGTTCGGGTCGTGATCCACCACCGTGGCCTTGATCTTCATGCCGGCGAGCACGCGCTGCACCACCTGGCCGAAGCGGCCGAAGCCGGCGATGATCACCGGGTTGGTCTCGTCGATCACGTCCGCCGCGCGCTCTTCAACCTGCAGGAAGCGCGGCGCGAGAAAGCGCTCGTAGAGCATCATCAGGAGCGGCGTGCTCAGCATCGACACCGCGACCGCCGCGTTCAGCAGGTCGAGCGTCGGGCGCGGCACGATGCTGCCCGCGGCCCCGAACAGGACGAAGGCGAATTCGCCCACCTGCGACAGCGACAGCGCGAACAGCGTCGCGTCGGCGCGGCCGCAGAAGCCGAAAGTCTTGGAGATCGGGTACAGCATCAGCGCCTTTACCGCGACGATGCCGAAGGCGATCGAAAGCACCAGTACCGGCGTGCGCGCGAACAGGCCCATGTCCACGGACATGCCGACCGCGATGAAGAACAGGCCCAGTAGCAGGCCCTTGAATGGCTCGATGTCCAGTTCCAGCTGGTGGCGGTATTCGGAATCGGCGAGCAGCACGCCGCCGAGGAAGGCGCCGAGCGCGGCCGACAGGCCGACCCATTCCATCAGCGCGGCGATCCCCATGACAAGGAACAGCGCGAAGCCGACGAAAATCTCGCGCTGGCCGGTATTCGCGATATAGCGCAGCACCGGGCGCAGCAGGAAACGGCCCGCCACGATCAGCAGGACAATGAGTCCGATCGCCCGTGCCGTGGCCATCCATTCAAAGCTTTCCGGATCTTGTGCAGGACTGATCAGCGCCAGGATCAACGTCAGGGGAATCACCGCAAGATCCTGGAACAGCAGCACCGAGAAGCTCGCCTGGCCGCCGGGCGTGGGCAGCAGGTTCTTCTCCTGCAGGGTGGCCAGGCCGATGGCGGTGGAGGACATCGCGAAGCCCATGCCGGCGACCAGCGCCACCTTGGGGCTGAGTCCCAGCGCCCATCCGGCCACCGCCACAACTGCGATCGTCAGCAACACCTGCGTCGCGCCCATGCCGAAGATCGGCTTGCGCAGCTGCCAGACCCGCGTCGGGTTGAGTTCCAGGCCGACCAGGAACAGCAGCAGCACGACGCCGAATTCGGCGATCTGCAGGATCGCCTCGGGCGCCGATACCAGCGACAGCCCCCAGGGGCCGATGGCCACGCCGGCGATGAGGTAGCCCAGCACCGAGCCGAGGCCCAGGCGCTTGAACACAGGCACCACGATCACGCCTGCGGCCAGGTAGATGAGTGCCTGGTGGAGAAATCCATGATCCTGCATCGTGATGCTCCGGCCGGGAAAGTTGGGTTGAATCTAGCACGGTAGAATCACGCGTATGAGTAATACGCAACTGCAGGGAAAGCCGATCGACACGGCGCAGTTCGCCGCGGAATTCAAGCTCGGCATGCGCAGCCTGGCCGGCGCGGTGAACATCATTACCTGCCGCCATGACGGGCACGTCTTCGGCATGACGGCCACCGCGGTGTGCTCGGCGACCGCGGAGCCGCCGACGGTGCTGGTATGCATCAACCGCGGCACCACCACCCATGAAGCCGTCGCCAAGGCGGAGATTTTCTGCGTCAACGTGCTGCGCCACGAAGACCGCGAACTCTCGGGCCTGTTCAGCGGTGTGCAGAAGGGAGAAGGACGGTTCCGCGAAGAACAATGGGAAACGCTCTCCACCGGCGCGCCGGTGCTGAAGAACGCGCTGGTGGCGTTCGATTGCCGGGTGGTGAACCGGATGGTGCACGGCACGCACACGGTCTACCTGGGCGAAGTGCAGCAGCTCCTCATCGGCAGGAAGGGCAAGCCGTTGCTCTACGCCGACGGGCAGTACGCCAAGCTCGCCTCGCTGGCGCACGGCGAGCCGCTTCCCGAGGGCCTGGATTACTGGGGAGAGTAGTTGGAACCCGTGCCACCCAAGTCTCTGTGGGAGTTGTACTGGGGGTTTCTCTCAATCGGTGCCCGATCCTTTGGTGGTGTTCTTCCTTGGGCGCACCGTGTGATGGTGGAAGAGCGCCGCTGGATCGCGCCAGCTGATTTCGCCGAGGTGCTGGCACTGTGCCAGTTCATGCCCGGTCCAAATGTCGGCAACGTATCGGTGGTGCTCGGGCGGCGCTGGTTCGGGCCGATCGGTTCCGTGGTGGCGTTTGCCGGTCTCATGGCTTTGCCGCTGGTCTGGGTTTTCGGTCTGGCTCTTCTGTATGCGGATTTTTCATCCGTTGCCGGCGTGAAGGCCGTCGTGACGGGCGTCGGCATCGCCGGCGGCGGCCTGTTCATCGGCACCGCGTTCAAGCTGGCCAAGCCGCTCGCGAGCAAGCCCTGGGGCATCGCGCTCGCGGCATCCTGCTTCGGCGTCATCGCGATTGGCCGCGTGTCCCTGTTCGCCGTTCTTCCCGTCGCGGCGCTGCTTGGCTGGTTTGCCGCCCGCAAAGGGCTGATCTGATGTTGCAGCTCGCGCTCTATTTCGCGCTGCTCTCGCTGGTATCCGTCGGCGGCATTCCCTCGGTGATGCCGGAGATGCAGCGGCTGGTGGTCGACGTCCAGGGCTGGATGACCGCTGCCGAATACACGCAGCTGTTCGCCATCGCGCAGGCGGCGCCGGGCCCGAACGTGCTGGTGACGGCGCTGATCGGATGGAAGATCGCCGGCCTCGTGGGCGGCATGGTTGCGCTTGGCGCGTTCTGCGGGCCGGCCGCGATCCTTGCCTATTCGATCGGCGGCTTCTGGGACCGGATGCGCGACGCGCCCTGGCGCAAGGACTTCCAGCACGCCCTCGTGCCGATCAGCGTCGGCTTCATCGTTTCCGGCGGCTACGTTTTGGCGACGCCGCATGGCGTCGACTGGCAGAGCGCGCTCATCGCGGGCACGAGCGCGGCCGTGCTCTACGCGACGAAGCTCAATCCGCTCTGGGTCCTGTCAGGCGGCGGCGTGCTCGGCTACCTGCTTTTCTGATTTTTAGAGAGCCTTGTTCCAGAAATGCCGCTCGCGCGACGCGAGCAGCGGCACCGCGTTGGCGAGGTACTTCTTGAACGCGTCGCCCGCCTGGTGCACTTCGAAGGCCTTCTGGTCGTCGTAAACCTCAAACAACATGAGGGAGGTCTTGTCCTCCGGGTCCACCAGCACCTCGAACTGCCGGCAGCCCTTCTCGCTGCGCGCCGCCTTGGCGTTTTCCAGCACCTGCTTCATGAAGTTGTCTAGGTTCTCCGGCTTGACCTTGATGTTCACCTGCAGCACTAAGCTCATTAAGTCTCCCTAAGTGTTTGATATAATTCGTCCCGTCGCGCCCGTAGCTCAGATGGATAGAGTACTTGGCTACGAACCAAGGGGTCGGGCGTTCGAATCGCTCCGGGCGCGCCATAAAATCCAAGGGCTTACAGTGATGTAGGCTCTTTTCATTTCTGGGCGTGTAGCTGATTTGTAGCCACCCCTTCCGAACCAACCAGTCTCAAGCTCGACACGCGGTCCACGTACTCGGTCAGATGAACCGTGGAAAGGTGAGCGTATTTCCTCACCATCTCCGCAGACTCCCACCCGCCAAGCTCCTGCAGGACATGCAGTGGCGTTCCGGCCTGCGCATGCCAGCTTGCCCACGTGTGCCGCAAATCGTGCCAGCGAAACTCCGCTATGCCCGCCCGCTGCAACGCCAGCCGCCAAGCCTTTGTATTGACCTGGCGCACCGGGTTTCCCCGGAAACTGAACACACGCGTTGAGTGCTTTCCGATCTGGCCACGCAGGACCACCACGGCAGCGGCACTCAACGGCACCGCAATCGCCTTCCGAGCCTTCGCCTGGTCCGGGTGAATCCACGCAGTACGCCGCGCCAGATCCACCTGCGACCATTCCAGGCCCGTCACGTTGGCCCGGCGCAACCCGGTTTCCAACGAGAACTGCACCATCGCCGCCAGATGTTCAGGCAGCTCCGCTA
>JANYII010000328.1 GCA_025358705.1 Betaproteobacteria bacterium
CGGCGAAAAAACCCCGATCCAGCTGGGTGGCGGCATTCGCGACCTGGACACCATCGAGGGGTATATCGACGCGGGCGTCTCGTACATCATCATCGGCACCGCGGCGGTGAAGAATCCCGGTTTCCTCTCCGACGCCTGCTACGCGTTTCCCGGCCACATCATCGTCGGCCTTGATGCCAAGGACGGCAAGGTGGCCGTGGAGGGCTGGTCGAAGATGACCGGGCACGATGTCGTCGACCTGGCGAAGAAATTCGAGGACTACGGGCCCGAGGCGCTGATTTATACCGACATCGGGCGCGACGGCATGATGACCGGAGTGAATGTCGAGGCCACCTTCAAGCTTGCGCAGGCCATCAAGACCCCGATCATCGCCAGCGGCGGCCTGAACAACCTCAAGGATGTGCAGCTGATCTGCACCAAGCTCGCCCCCGAGGGCGTCGTCGGGGCGATCACCGGCCGGGCCCTGTACGAAGGCGCGCTGGATTTCAAGAAGGCACAAGCCGCGGCCGACAAGGCGACGGAGAAGACCGCAGTCCCGCCGGTCGCCAAAGGCTGACGATGGGACTGGCCAAGCGGGTCATTCCCTGCATGGACGTCACCGCAGGCAGGGTGGTCAAGGGCGTGAAATTTCTCGAGCTGCGCGATGCCGGCGATCCGGTCGAAATCGCGGCGCGCTACGACGCCGAGGGCGCCGACGAACTCACGTTCCTCGACATCACCGCGAGTTCCGACGACCGCGACATCATTCTCCATGTCATTGAAGCCGTCGCGGCAAAAGTGTTCATTCCCCTCACCGTCGGCGGCGGGGTGCGCAAGGTCGAGGACGTGCGTCGGCTGTTGAACGCGGGCGCCGACAAGGTCTCGATCAACACCGCGGCGGTGCAGAATCCGGCGCTGGTGCGCGATGCCTCCAGCATCGTCGGCAACCAGTGCATCGTGGTGGCGATCGACGCGAAGAAAAAAGGCGATGGCTGGGAGGTATTCACCCATGGCGGGCGCAACGCGACGGGCCTGGACGTTATCGATTGGGCGCGGCGCATGACCGAGGCGGGCGCCGGCGAGATCCTGCTCACCAGCATGGATCGCGACGGCACGCGCGATGGCTTCGACCTTGCGCTTACGCGCGCGGTGTCGGATGCGGTGAGCGTGCCCGTGATCGCATCGGGCGGCGTCGGCACGCGCGAGCACCTGGCCGAGGGCGTTCTCGAGGGACATGCCGCCGCGGTGCTCGCGGCCAGCGTATTCCACTTCGGCGACTTCACGGTGCGCGAGTCGAAGCAGTACATGCAATCGAGGGGAATCGAGGTCCGCCTGTGACCGAAGAGTGGCTGAACGAAGTGCCTTGGGACGGGCAGGGGTTGGTCCCGGTCGTGACGCAGGAATTCTCGTCCGGCAGGGTCCTCACGCTCGCATGGATGAACCGTGAGGCGCTGGCCGAGACTGCAAGGAGCGGCGAGGCTGTCTACTGGTCGCGCTCGCGCAAGAAACTCTGGCGCAAGGGCGAAGAATCGGGCCACACGCAGAAAGTGCGCGAGCTGCGCCTGGACTGCGATTCCGATGCGATCCTGCTTCGGGTGGACCAGGTGGGCGGCATCGCCTGCCACACCGGGCGCGAGAGCTGTTTTTTCCGCAAACTCGAAAACGGGAGATGGGTGGCGACGGATCCGGTGCTCAAGGACCCGGCGGCCATCTACAAGAAAAAATGAGCGACATCCTGGAACGGCTGGCTCGAACCATCGAGGAGCGCAAGGGCGCGGACCCCGAGAAATCCTACGTCTCGCGCCTGCTTGCGGCGGACGAAGACGCCGTGCTGAAGAAAATCGGCGAGGAGGCGACCGAGACGGTGCTGGCCGCGAAAGGCGGTGACCGCTTGCATCTCGTGCGCGAGACCGCCGACCTGTGGTTCCACTGCATGATCCTGCTCGCGCGGCATGGCCTCAAGCCCGCCGACGTGCTGGCGGAATTGCAGCGGCGTGAAGGCATTCCCGGGTTGGACGAAAAAGCGTCGAGGAAGAAGTGAGCGGCGACCCCAACTGCCTGTTCTGCAAGATCGTACGCGGCGAGATTCCATCGAAGAAGGTATTCGAGGACGAGGATGTCTTCGCTTTTCACGATGTCCGGCCGCAGGCGCCGGTGCATTTCCTGATCATCCCCAAGGTACATGTGGCGACGCTCTACGACGCTGGCATGGCGCAACACCGTGCCTACGGGAAAATGCTGGCGCTGGCCGGCGAACTCGCCCGCAGGGAAGGGGCGACCGATGGC
Source organism: Betaproteobacteria bacterium (assembly GCA_025358705.1). Lineage (GTDB taxonomy): Bacteria > Pseudomonadota > Gammaproteobacteria > Burkholderiales > SG8-39 > RBG-16-66-20. Next base: position 2,266 of record JANYII010000328.1, read on the forward strand.
TTTCGCACCATCGTCAACACCGGTCGGGTGGGGCATCAGGAGGTGTATCATGTCCATATGCACGTGATCGGGGGCCCGGAACCATTGGGCCCCATGATTTCAAAGAGGAAATAAGGCTCGCGCCGGGAGAAACCCCGGCGCACTGCAAGGAGGCGTTTTATGGGCTCTCTCAGCATCTGGCACTGGTTGATCGTTCTGGTAATCGTGATGCTGGTGTTCGGCACCAAGAAGCTGCGCAACATCGGCGCGGACCTGGGCGGCGCAGTGCGCGGCTTCAAGGACGGCATACGCGAGGGCGGCGAAAAAGCAGCGGATACCGGCGCAGCGCCGCAAGTGACCGGCAAAACGGTCGAGGGCGAGGTCAAGAGCAGGACCGAGAGCAAGGCCTGATCCGCTTCGGTTCTGAATCCTGCACGGGCGCCCGCTGGGCGCCCGTTTGGTTTTAGAACCCGCACATCTTAGGACTCCATGTTCGACATCGGCTTTTCCGAAATGGTGGTCATCGGGCTGGTCGCGCTGATCGTGATCGGGCCCGAGCGCCTGCCGCGCGTCGCGCGCACCCTCGGCCACCTGATGGGCAGGCTGCAGCGCTATGTCGCCGACGTGAAGGCCGACATCAATCGCGAGGTTGAACTCGACGAGCTGCGCAAGATGAAGGACTCGGTGCAGCAGGCCGCAACGGGATTCGAGAATTCGGTGCAAAGCGAGCTCGGCAAGACCGAGAGTGAATTGAACGCCGCCGCGAATCCGGATGCCGCCGCGGCCTCGACCGCAGCCCCCGCTGCGGAGGCACCCAAGATTCCCGAGAAGACCGGCTAGCCGTGCAGCAGGACACCTTCATCTCGCACCTGATCGAGCTGCGCACGCGCCTGATGCATGCGCTGATGGCGGTGCTGGCGGCGTTCGTGGTGCTGTTTCTCTACCCCGGGTCCGGGCCGATCTACGATTTCCTCGCCGCGCCGCTGATGCATGCGCTGCCCGAGGGCACCAAGATGATCGCCACCGGCGTGATCACGCCGTTCATGGTGCCGATGAAGGTCACCGCGCTGGTGGCGTTCCTGGTCGCGCTGCCCTACGTGCTGTACCAGGCGTGGGCGTTCGTCGCGCCGGGGCTCTACGAACACGAAAAGAAGTTCGCGGTGCCGCTGATCTTCGCCAGCACCACGCTGTTCCTGATCGGGGTGGCGTTCTGCTACTACTTCGTGTTCGGCACGGTATTCAAGTTCATCAATGATTTCGCCCCCAAGTCCATCACCCCCGCGCCGGACATCGAGGCTTACTTCACGTTCGTCATCACCATGTTCATGGCCTTCGGCGTGACCTTCGAAATCCCGATCGCGGTGATCATCTTGGTGCGCTCGGGCGTGGTCAGCATCGAGAAGCTGACGGAAGCCCGCCCCTATGTGATCGTGGGGGCCTTCGTCGTCGCAGCGGTGGTAACGCCCCCGGACGTGCTGTCGCAGTTCCTGCTGGCCGTGCCGATGTGCCTGCTCTACGAGGCCGGGCTGTTCGTGTCCCGCTTCGTGGGGGTGCGGCCCAAGTCCGAGAGTCCCGCCCAGTCCACCACCCCCTAATCCCCTGCCTCAGGTAGAATCGCGCCCCTTACGCTCAGAATCGATCGGGAAGCACCATGAAACGCAAATACGGCGCGGCAAAGAAAAACGAATCCATCGCGGAACAGCGCATGCGCGAGCGCGCCAAAGAGGCCGGCGACAACAGCTTCAACTTCGGCTCGCAGCTGCGCAAGGGCGCCATTGGCCGCGGCAAGCATCGCGGCCGCGCCGACGTCGCCGCGCACAACAAGAAGTAG
>JANYII010000030.1 GCA_025358705.1 Betaproteobacteria bacterium
CGCACGCCCTCGGGCGTCATGATCGGCCCGGGCTCGCGCGGCAGGTAACGGTTGAGGAATTCGCGGAACGGCCGCTCACCGATGAAGCAGATGCCGGTCGAATCCTTTTTCGCGTGATTCGGCAGGTGCGCTTCCGCGGCGATGCGGCGAACTTCACTTTTTGCCGTATTTCCCAACGGGAAAATAACTTTGGAGAGCTGAGCCTGCGTGAGGCGGTGCAGGAAGTAGCTCTGGTCCTTCGATGCATCCGTTCCCCGATGCAGCTCGTACAGCCCTTGCTTCTCGAGCACGCGCGCGTAGTGGCCGGTGGCGATGCGCGTCGCGCCCAGGTCGATGGCGTGTTCGAGGAAAGCCTTGAACTTGATCTCGGCATTGCACAGCACGTCCGGATTGGGCGTGCGACCGGCCTGGTATTCGCGCAGGAACTCGGCGAACACCCGGTCCTTGTACTCGGCGGAAAAATTAACCGCCTCGAGCTCGACGCCGATCACGTCGGCGACGGCCGCCGCGTCGACCAGGTCCTCGCGCGTCGAGCAGTACTCGTCGTTGTCGTCGTCCTCCCAGTTCTTCATGAACAGGCCGACCACGTCGTAGCCCTCGCGTTTGAGCAACAACGCGGCAACGGCGGAATCCACCCCGCCCGACATGCCGACGACGATGCGCTCACCCATAGGGGACAGCCAAGGTTAAAATCGGGTCGCGAGTCTAACAAACATTCTCGATCGGGACCCCCATGACGCGAATCCTTTTGACGGTATTGGCACTCTGGGTAATGTTGCCCGGCTGGGTCCGGGCGCAGGACGCGGCCGCGGCGGCGCTCGAGGGCGCCTGGGTGGTTTCTGTTGACGACCAGAAGGATCGATTCATGATCGTCCGCGGTGCCAGGACCGTCAAAAACGAAATCCAAGTTGAAGCAACCACTTTTGGCTGGATCGATAACAAAGGCAAGCCGGTACAGAACTGGAAAGCGGAGATCTTCGGGGATACGATCAATGTGTCCTTCAAGACTCCTGGCGGCGCGCTCGTCAATGCGACCTTCAAAGCCGACGAGACCAGTGTGATCGGGGATTGGATCAACAATAGCGGCAAACCGTTCCGATTTCGAATGACCCGGCTCGATGACGAGGAGCTCGCGGCGATGCGGGCCGCGGCCGCGAATGCGAAGACGGTATTCGCAAAAGGTCCAGCGATCGGAAAGGATTCAAAGATCACGCTGGTCTACGTGGGTGCGGACAATTGCCCGTCCTGCGTTCGGTTCATCAACTACTACGGCAAAGACGGCAAGCGTTTGCCCGAGATCGCGCCGGAACTGGCAGAAGTCCGCTTCGTCTACGTCTCGCTCCGGGATTTCAAGGATCCCGTTCCCGCGAAGGACCTTCCCGAGGATCTGGCTTGGTTACTTCAGCCGAACGCTGGCGGGAAAGTGCCGATGCGCAAGCGAGGAACGCCTTTTTTTGTCGGTGTCGTCGACAAGCGCGTGATCGCACAAGGCCATGGCACGGCGGCGCTCGAGACGCTTGTTGTTCCGGAACTCAAAGGTATCGTTCAAGGACGCCGCGCAGCGAACTAGGCGAATTCGCGCGAGATCACGTCAAACGGGTAGCATCTGCCTGCCAGATAGTCGTCCAGGCACTGCTGCACGAGCGGCGAGCGGTGCATCGGGGATTTCGCCTTCAGTTCCGCGGGCGACTGCCAATGCAGGGCAAGGATCTCCTTGTCGAGGGGCTTGTCCTCGACGCCCAGGATCTTCCCCGCAAAGCAGAAACGCAGGAAGATCACGTCCGCGGGCTTGTAATGCCAGCGGTAGATGCCGACCAGCGACCTGGGCTCGAAGCGGTGCGCGGTCTCTTCCATCACCTCGCGCGCGCAAGCCGCGATCAGGGTTTCATCCGGATCCAGGTGGCCGGCGGGCTGGTTCAACACGTGCCGGCCGTCCTGCAGTTCCTCGACGAACAGGAATTTGCCGTCGCGCTCGATCACCGCCGCGACCGTGACGCTGGGTCGCCAGAGGTCCACTTCAAGCCACCTTCCGGGTATTCCTCCGGATGAAATCCGCCATGCGCGCCACGCCCTTCTCGATCGCCTCGTTCGAGGCGGCGTACGAGAAACGCACGTGCTGGCCCTCGCCCGGCACGCGCGCGCCGAAGTGGATGTCGGCGAGCACCGCGACGCCGGCTTCGTGCAGCAGGCGCTTGCGGAATTCCTCGGAATCGGCAGCGCCGATCATGCGGCAGGCTTCAGTGACGTTCGGCCAGGCGTAGAACGCGCCGCCTGGGGTCCGGCAGGTTACTCCGGGGGTTTTATTCAGTAATTCAAGAATTAAATTTCTACGATCAAAAAAACTCTTTTTCATCAATTCAGCAGCGTCCTGCGGGCCGTTGATCGCCTCCACCGCCGCCCATTGCGAAATCTGTGACGCGCAAGAGTCGGTGTTGGTGATCCAGCGCGTCAGCACCGGTGCGAGCACCGGGTTGGAAGCGAAGCCGATGCGCCAGCCGGTCATGGCCCAGGTCTTCGAGGCGCCATCGGAGATGATGGTGCGCTCGTACATGCCGGGAACCTGCGCGATGGAGAAGAATTCGCCCGAGTAGCACAGGCGCGAATAGATCTCGTCGGCGTAGACCCAGACCTGGGGATGCTTTTGAAGGATCGCGGCGATGGCCTGCAAATCCTTCTTCGAAAGCAGGCCGCCGGTGGGATTGTGCGGATAGTTCAGGATCAGCAGCTTCGTCTTCGGCGTGATCAGCTTTTCCAGTTCCGCCGGGTCGAAGGCGAAGTCGCGCGCTTCCCTCAGCTGCACCGGCACCGGCTTCGCGCCGCAGGCGACGATTTGCGATTCGTAGATCGGGAAGCCCGGATTCGGGTAGATCACCTCGTCGCCGGCGCCATGGTCGGTGGTCGAAAGGATGTCGTAGGCGATGAAGGGCTTGGCGCCCGCGCCCACGACCACGTCCTCGGGCCGGATCGGCAGCCCGCCGCGCATGCCGGCCATGTATTTCGCCGCCGCCTCGCGCAGCGGATCGATGCCGGCCGACGGCGTATAGCCGTGCTTGCCCTCCCGGATCGCGCGGATGCCGGCTTCCTGGACGTGCAGCGGCGCCGGGAAGTCGGGCTGGCCGATGCAGAAGCTGATGATGTCCTTGCCCTGGCGGGCGAGCGCGGTGACTTCGGCGAGCACCACGAAGGCGTTCTCGGTGCCGAGGGACTCGGCGCGTTTGCTGATCTTGGTCATGGCCTATTTTAACTTTGTGGTTTCAGGTGGCATTTACCGTGCGATAGCGGCCTTCCGCGAGCTGGAAACGGTAAATCTTCCCTCCCAGCACGTCGGACAGCGGGTGGCGCGGGTCCCCCGGCAGTGAGATATAGGCGCGGCCGCTTTCCTTGTCGTTCCAGACGAACGGCATCACGACCGGCGGCTCGCGCCGGGCGGCCTCGGACAGCGCGGATTCGACGGTGGCGAATGCCAGGAGCATCTCGACGCTCTTGGCGGTGGCCGGCGCGAGCTGCATGGCCCCGTCCTCCCAGCGCTGCAACGCCTCCCGCGGCGCGATCCAGAGGCCCTCGACCGCCTCGTAGCCGTCCACCTTCGGCTCCTGCCCGTGCGGCGCGCGCGCGAGAAAGAACCGCGCATCGAAGCGCTTGGGGGAAATCTCGGGCGTCACCCAGCGCACCCAGGGCACCAACGTAGCGGCGTCCAGCGCCAGCCCGGCTTCCTCGAACGTCTCGCGGACCGCGCAAGCCGCGAGCGAGCCATCGGCCTTGTCCAGCCGCCCGCCGGGAAAGACATGCGCGCCGGCCATGAAATCCACGGTGCGGCTGCGCTTGATGAGGTAGACCTCCGGGCCGCGGCCGGAGTCGCGCAGCACGACGACGGTCGCCGCGTCGCGGGGCTGCGCGGGACGCGCCGGGGTCGGCGCCGAAGGACGATCTTCGTTGCTCACGGGTATCATTGTAGTCATGCTCGTCAACTGCGTCGTCTACCAGGAAGGCAAGAAACTCGCCGACATCTCGCAGGGCGAGATCCACGATTACCTGGCAAAACCCGGCTGCTTCGTCTGGGTGGCGCTGCGCGACGCCTCCGACGCCGAGCTCGACGAGATGAGCAGGCAGTTCGACCTGCACGAGCTTTCGGTCGAGGACGCGCGCCATGGCCACCAGCGCTCCAAGGTCGAGGAATACGGCAGCGAAATCTTCACCGTACTGCACGTGGTGGAAGTTGCCGGCGAAGAGCTGCACGTCGGCGAGGTGAACGTGTTCACCGGGCCGAACTACGTGCTGTCGATCCGCAACCGCACCGAGCAGGGCTTCCTCGGGGTGCGCGCGCGCTGCGAGCGCGAACCCGAGCTGCTGCGCCACGGCTCGGGCTACGTTCTCTACGCGCTGATGGACGCGGTGGTGGACCGCTATTTCCCGGTGCTGGACGCAATCGAGACCGAGCTCGAGGCCATCGAGGAGCGCATCTTCGCCAATACCTCGCCGCGCGCCAACATCGAGGCGCTTTACTACGTCAAGCAGAAGGTCGCCATCCTGAAGCACGCCACCGCGCCGCTGATGGACTCGGTCGGCAAGCTCTACGGCGGCCGCGTGCCGGCGGTCTGCGCCGGCCTCGGCGAATACTTTCGCGACGTCTACGACCACCTGGTGCGGCTGAACCAGTCGCTCGACTCCCTGCGCGACACCATCAACACGGCGCTGCAGGTGAACCTCGCCATGATCACCATCAGCGAGAGCGAGGTCACCAAGCGCCTCGCGGCCTACGCCGCCCTTGTGGCGGTGCCCACCATGGTCGCGGGCGTCTACGGCATGAACTTCGA
>JANYII010000046.1 GCA_025358705.1 Betaproteobacteria bacterium
GCAGACCGTCGCCGTGTTCAGCATGTTCTTCTCGGAAATGTCCGGCTCGACGACCGCCGATGTGGCGGTGATCAGCCGCGCGCTGGGCGGCCCGATGAAAAAAGAGGGCTACGGCGCGCCGTTCACCGCCGCGATCATCGCCGCCGCATCGACGATCGCGGCCCTGGTCCCGCCCAGCATCACCGCCGTGGTGTACGGCGCGGTCGGCAACGTATCGATCGCCGGCCTGTTCATGGCCGGCGTCGTGCCCGGCTTCATGATCGGCTTCGGCCTGATGTTGTACTGCTACTTTTTCGGCCCCGCCGGCATGCGCCGCCCGCGCGCGCCGTTCCGCGATGTGGCGCGCGCGTTCAGAGGCGCATCGCTGCCGCTGATGATCCCGATCATCCTGCTGGGCGGCATCCTGACCGGCTGGTTCACCCCGACCGAGGCCGGGGTCGTGGCCGTGGTCTGGATCCTGGTGGTCGTGATTCCATCACTGAACCCGGCGCACCTGCGCCAGCTGCCCTACGATTTCTGCCTCGCCGGGCTGATCTTCTCGCTGCCGCTCATCACCATCGGCGCCGCCAACGCCTTCGGCTGGATGCTGGCGTACCTGCGCGGGGCGATCACCATCGCCGAATGGATCACCAGCATCGCCGGCAATGATCCGCACCTGATCATGCTGATGATGGTGTTGCTCTTCACCATCGTTGGCGACTTCATCGAACCGGTGCCGACGATCATCATCTTCATGCCGCTGGTGAACGCCCTGACGGACGCGGGCGGCATCAACCCGGTCCACATGGGGATCGTCCTGATCGCGACCCTGGCCTTTGGCCTGATCACGCCTCCCTACGGGCTCGTCCTGCTGATGGCCTCGAAATTCATCGGCGTCCGCTTCTCGCAGGCATTGCGCGCTGCGTTGCCGATTTACGTGGTTTTCCTGTCCACCATCGCGTTCGCGATCTACTTTCCGAAGGTCGTGCTGTGGCTGCCGAAACAGGTCGTGCCGGAATCCGTCGGCTGTTTCAAGAGTCCCAGCGGCGTCGGCTACGTCTGTCCGCCATGATTGAAGGGAGAGTTGCATGAGCACGATCGGATTTATCGGGTTGGGGGCGATGGGTTCGCGCATGGCGATGAACCTGCATGCGGCGGGGCACAGGCTGCGCGTCTACAACCGCGACAAGGCCAAGTCAAAGCCGTTTGCCGACAAGGGCATCGAGGTCTTCGATTCGCCTGCGGCAGCGGCGAAGGGTGCGGAATTCGTGTGCTCGATCGTTTCCGATGACATCGCCACACGTGAGGTGATGCTGGGCGCGGCGGGTGTCATTGGCGCCGCGGCCGCCGGAACGATCATCCTCGATTCGAGCACCAATACGCCCGCGATGTCGCGCGAAGCCGCCAAGGCCGCGGCAGCGAAAGGGATCGTCTACCTCGACGCGCCCGTTTCAGGATCGCTCGCGCAGGCGCAGGGCAAGGAACTGGTGATCCTGGTGGGCGGCGACAAGGCCGCGTTCGACAAGGCGCAGCCGGTGCTGCTGGCGATGGGGCGCATGGTGCGGCGGATCGGCGATACCGGCGCCGGCGCGACCCTGAAACTGATCAACAACATGCTTTCGGCCACGCTCACCGCGGCGATCGCGGAAGCCGCGCAGGCGGCCGAAGCGGCGAATCTCGACCGCGATGCCGCGATGGAAGTACTGGGCGAAGGCGCAGCCGGCTCCCGGCTGATGAAGACCAAGCTGCCGAAGATGTTCAAGCGCGACTTCTCGCCGCAGTTCCAGCTCGAACTCATGGACAAGGACCTGCGCTACTTCCTCGCGCTGGCGCAGGAACTCGACCGCCCGGCGCCGATCGCCTCGCTGGTGCGCAGCCAGTACCAGGCGGCCCGGCGCGCGCAGTTCGGCAAGCTCGATTCCTGCGCGGTGTTCCTGCAGGCCACGGGCGAGCGGCCGAAAACCTAGCGCCCGCGGATCAACGTCGTTCCACGCGTTCGCGCATTGCCTCGGAAATCCTGAAATCCGGATAGCGCTTGCGGAACTCCGCCAGCGCCCTGTCCGCCTCTTCGTGCCTGCCCTGGACGCGCAACTCGGCGATGCGCTCGAGCTCGCGCTCCGGCGTATCGGCCTGCTTCTGCACCTGCGGGGCTGCCTGTGGAGCCGCCTGCGCCTGGATCGGACCCAGCCGCGGTGCACGCGCCCCCGCTTCGGCATCGCGCGAA
>JANYII010000061.1 GCA_025358705.1 Betaproteobacteria bacterium
GCTCGCGGGCTCGCGTTCATCGCCGGCAACGAACAGTTCTTTCTCAACATCGGCATGGCGATGGGCAAGAGCGTCATGGATCCCGTGCGCGGCATCGAGGCCTGCAGCCTGGTCGCGGCCATGTGCCGCAACGGCACGGACTTCGGCGTGCGGCTCTCGGGCACCGGCGACGCGTGGTTCACCGCGCCCGTCGAAATGCCGCAGGGCCTGTACTTCCCGGGCTACAGCGAGAAAGACGCGAATCCGGACATGGGCGATTCCGCAATCATGGAGACCATCGGCCTGGGCGCCTTCGCCATGGCGAGCGCGCCCGCGGTGATGGGCTTCGTCGGCGCCGGCCGCCCGAGCGACGCGCTCGCCTTCACGCGCGCGATGGGCGAACTCACGCAAGGGCGGCATCCGCGCTGGAGCATCCCGGCGCTCGACGGCCAGGGCGTGCCCGCGGGCATCGACGTGCGCAAGGTGGCCGCGAGCGGCGTGCAGCCCGCGATCAACACCGGCATCGCGCACCGCAAGCCCGGCGTGGGGCAGGTGGGCGCGGGCGTGGCGCGCGCGCCGCTCGGCTGCTTTGACCAGGCTTTGCTGGCATTTGCAGTGTCTTTGGGTTTTAAAAAGTGATTTCCCTGAAAAATCAGGTACGGCGCGGTTTCTACGCCGACTCGGTCGCGCTCATGCGGATTGCGCGCGAACTGCAAAACGTGGGCGTCGAAGCGTCCCTGATGATCGGCACGCCGTCGAACAAGGCCCTGTTGAAGGAATCCGGCCTGCTGTCGAAGGCAGGCGAGCGCGCCCGGCCCGACGACCTCATCATCGCGGTGAGGGGCAGGAAGTCTGAAGAGGCATTGGGTCTGGCGGAAAAGCTTTTGCTTTCCGGAGTGAAAAGCAATGAAAGTGAGATTCCCCAAACCATTCCCCATGCAAACCTCGCCCTGATTTCCGTGCCCGGCAAGTTCGCCGCCGCGGAGGCGCGGCGCGCGCTGGAGCGCGGCCTGAACGTCATGGTGTTCTCCGACAACGTGCCGCTCGCCGATGAAGTGGCCCTGAAGGATTACGCGATCGGGCGCGGCCTGCTGATGATGGGGCCCGACTGCGGCACGGCGCTGATCGCCGGTGTACCCATCGCCTTCGCCAACGCGGTACCGCGTGGCGACGTCGGCATCATTTCGGCATCGGGCACCGGGCTGCAGGAAGTGTCCTGCCTGCTCGCGCGACTCGGGCGCGGGGTCTCCCACGGCATCGGCGTGGGCGGGCGGGATCTCAGCCGCGAAGTAGGCGGGCGCATGACGCTCGCCGCGATGGACGCGCTCGAGGCGGATGCCGCGACGAAACGCATCATCGTCATCTCCAAGCCGCCCGCGCCGTCGGTGACGAAAAAAATAATGGAACGCGCGAAACGCCTCAGAAAGCCGGTGACGCTTTGTTTGCTGGGCTCCGACAGGAAATTTGGTTTTGCGCGGACTTTGGAAGAGGTTGTTCAAAAAGGAAGGAAAGAAAAGTTCTCCCTGAGAAAAGTCAAAGGCAGCATCGCCGGCCTGTTCTGCGGCGGAACGCTGTGCGTGGAAGCGCAGATCGTGCTGATGGACCACGGCCTGAAGGTGTCCTCGAATGTTCCAGTTCCTGGCGCGAGCGCCTCAGGTGCGCCGCACCGCCTGCTCGACCTCGGCGCGGACGAATACACGCGCGGCCACCCGCATCCGATGATCGAGCCGGAACTGCGCAATGCGCATCTCGAACGCACGCTGCGCGACAAGGGCGTCGGCGTGGTGCTGCTGGACCTGGTGATCGGCTACGGCGCGCACGCCGATCCGGCGGGACTGATTGCAAAGGTATTGCGTGGTTTCAGGAATTTGCCTTTGATTATTTCTTCAGTGACGGGAACGGAAGAAGATCCCCAGGTCTACTCAAGGCAGGTCAGGACCCTGAAACGCGCGGGCGTCGTGGTTGCCGGATCGAACGCGGCGGCGGCGCGGCTGGCCGCTTCCGCCGTGGCGGGGCGCTAGCTGCAGGTCGCGCTGCGCCCGGCCGCGCCGCTTGCCTTCTGCTGCTCCTGCGCGCGCTGCTTGTAGTCGTTGACCGCGTTCCATGCCGCCGCGGACACGGTTTCCGCGGTCATGACTTCCTTGGGCGTGGCGTCGTCGGGGGATGTCCGCAGGTGGGTGCGAGCCACGTGCAATTCCGCATCGGCCTTCGCCGCCGCTGCCAGCAACTCGCCGAGTTCGATGGACGCGCAGACTTTCACGGGCGGGGCCGGCCATTGCTGGAAGACGACGATCCCTTCCGCCGCCGCGGCGATAGCCGCTACGACCAGAAGGGAGCGTTTGAGCAGAGGGGTCACGATGCCTGATTCTACTGCGTGCCGAGGTACGCCTTCTCCAGCGCGCCATCCGCGGCGATTTCGGCCGCGCTGCCGCTCGCGCTGATCCGGCCGCCCTCGATGACGTAGGCGCGGTCGGCGAGCGCCAGCGCGAGGCCGGCCATCTGGTCCACCAGCAGGATCGTCACCTTCTCGGCGCGCAGGCGGTCCAGGGAGGCGAACAGGTCCTCGATCACGGTCGGCGCCAGGCCGAGCGACGGTTCGTCCAGCAGCAGCAGTTTTGGCCGCCCCATCAGGCCGCGCGCGATGGCGAGCATCTGCTGCTCACCGCCCGACAGCAGGCCGGCGCGCTGCCGCAGGCGCTCGCGCAGGCGCGGGAAGCGCTCGAGCAGCGCCTCCACTTCGCTGTCGGGGATTTCCTTGCGCAGGTAGCCGCCCAGCCGCAGGTTGTCCAGCACCGAGAGTTCCGGAAAAACCTGGCGGCCTTCGGGCACCAGGACCACGCCCTGCGCGACGACACGATGTGCCGACAATTCTTCCATATGTCGATTTTCAAATTTAACCGAGCCGGCAATTGGGCGATGCAGCCCCGATAGCGCGCGCATGAGAGTGGATTTGCCCGCGCCGTTGGCGCCCAGTACTGCGACCAGTTCGCCGTCGTTCACGCGCAGGTCGATGCCTTTCAGCACCGGTTCCGCGCCGTAGCCCGCTTCGAGTTTGCCGACCTCGAGAAGTGTTTGTCCTTCATTGGTGGAAGTTCGAGTCAAAGGCCTTTCATGGATACCACCCAAATAAGCCTTTCGCACTGCGGGATCCTGCTGCACCTGCTGCGGCGTGCCTTCGGCGATGGGCGTGCCGGCGTCCAGCACCACGACATGGTTCGAGATTCCCATCACGATGTCCATGTCGTGCTCGACCAGCAGCACCGCGATGCCGGATTGCGCGATGCGGCCGAGCAGCGCGGCGAGCGCTTCCTTGTCGGCGCGCGACAGGCCGGCGGCCGGTTCGTCCAGCAGCAGGACCGCGGGGCGCGTCGCGAGCGCGCGCGCGATCTCGATGAGGCGCCGGTCGACGTGCGCAAGGTCTGCGGCTCGCGCGTGCATGTCGCCGCGGTAGCCGACGAAGCAGAGCAGGCCCTCGGCTGCCTTTTCGTCGCCGGAACCGCTGCTTCCTCTGCCGGGCGAGGCGATCACCAGGTTCTCCAGCACCGTGAGGCTGCCGAAGAGTTGCGAGGTCTGGTAGGTGCGCGCAAGGCCCGCGCGCGCGATGCGCCAGGTCGGCATCCCTGCAATGTTTTCATTTCCCAACCGGACCTGTCCTGCCTGCGGCCTGTAGAAGCCGCCGAGCATGTTCAGCACGGTGGTCTTGCCCGCGCCGTTGGGCCCGATCAGGCTGGTGACTTCGCCCGGGCGCGCGGTGAAGCCGACGTTGGTTACGGCCTTGACGCCGCCGAACGCGATTGAAAGGTTGCTTATGGTCAGGGGTGTTTTTTCCCTGGCAGGAGACAAAAGCATTTCAAGCGTAGGCAACACCGCGGCCTTCCTCCGGCGCATCCATTTCTGGACCTGGCCGACAATTCCTTCAGGCGCCAGCCAGAGGACAACCAGCATCAGCGCGCCGAAGAACAGCAGCCGGTATTCGGCCAGTCCGGCGAGCGCCTCGGGCAGCAGCACCACGATCGCGGCGCCGACCAGCGGGCCGCCCAGCGTGCCCGCGCCGCCGACGATCACCACCAGCACGAACAGGATCGACTGCAGGAAGGCGAAGGTGGAGGGCGTGACGAAGCCGGAGAGCGGGGCGAAGAGGGCGCCCGCCAGCCCGGCGCAGGCCGCCGACAGCGCGAAGGCGAGCGCCTTGATCGCCACCGGGTTCAGGCCGACCGATTCGGCCGCGACCTCGGAATCCTTCACCGCGCGCATCGCCGCGCCCCACTGCGAACGCGACAGGCGCCGGAAACCCAGCACCAGGACCGCGCACAGCACGATGGAAAGCAGCGCCACGCCGCGCTCGCCGAACGCCGTGCCGAAGGCCTTGATGGTGGGCACGCTCATGATGCCGTTCTGCCCGCCGGTGACCTCGCGCCATTCGGCGGCGCCGTTCTCGACCACGAAGCCGAAGGCGATGGTCACCATCGCGAGGTAGGGCCCGCGCAAGCGCAGCGCCGGCAGGGCGAGCAGTCCTCCCACCACCGCCGACAGCGCGATCGCCAGCGGCAGCGCCAGCCAGAAATCCAGCTTCGCCGCGGTGGTGAGGATCGCCACCGTGTAGGCGCCGATGGCGTAGAAGCCGACGTGGCCGAAGGAAACCTGCCCGGCGAGGCCGAGCAGGATGTTCAGGCCGATGCCGGAGATGGCGGTGAGCGCGAGCGTCGCCATGATGAAGACGTAGTAGCTGTTGGCGTAGCAGGTGAAAATAAAAAATATTGAAAAAATCATTAAATATAAAAAGAGATAAAAATATTTCATACCTTCTTCACTTCCGCTTTGCCAAACAAGCCGTTTGGCTTGAGCGCCAGCGCGACGATCACCAGCGCAAAGGTGAGGATCTGCGTGTAGGTGGAGCCGAGGAAAGACGTGATCAGCGCCTCCACCACGCCGAACAGCAGTCCCGCGAGCATCACGCCCCAGGCGCTGCCGATGCCGCCGAGGATCGCCACCGCGAAGGCCTTCAGGCCGAACACCGTGCCCATGTCGGCGTTGACGTTGAACAGCGGCGCGATGAGGATCCCGCCCGCGCCCGCGAACGCGGTGGAAAGCGCATAGGCGCCGCAGATCACCACCGGTACGTTGATGCCCATGAGGCGCGCCGCCTCCGGGTTCTGCACCACGGCCAGCATTGCCTTTCCTTGCCTGGTTTTATTCGAGAAAAAACTCAGGAGGAAAGCGAAAAGTAATCCAACGGCCGGAATGACGATCTGCAGGTACGAGACATGGACCCCGGCGACATCGACGCCGCCCTGCGCCCAGGCCATCTGGAAGCCGCGCGGTTCCTTGCCGAAGGTGAACAGCACCGTGTTGTCGGCGACGATGCCGAGCGCGACGGTGGCCATCAGCCAGGCGTTCGAGCCGCGCCGCGCGAACGGCCGCACCGCCAGCAATTCGACCAGGGCGCCGTAGGCGGCGCACAACGACAGTGAAATCAAAACCGAGGCGAAAAGCGGAAGCCCCAGCCTGACCGTGAAGACGTAGGCGAACACCGCGCCCAGCATCATCGAGCTGCCTTGCGCGAAATTGACCGTCGCCGACACCGAGTAGGTGACGTGGAAGCCGAGCGCGAGCAGTCCGTACATGCTGCCCAGGCCCAGGCCGGTGATCAGTGCTGTGGTGACGAGCATATAAATGACTACGGCCGCCGCAGCGGCCGTAGGAAAGACATTCTAGTGCCGGCTACTTCTTCATGCCCACCGGCAGGATTTCGTTGTTGATGAACTGCGTCCAGACGTAGTCGTTCTCGTTGATGGCGTCGTGGTTGTCCGGCGTGAACGGGCTCTTGTAGGACTTGATCAGGCCGTCGTAGCTGCCGATCTTGTAGAAGCCCTCGCGCAGCTTCTCGCCGTCGGTCGAGCCCGCGCTCTTGATCGCGAGCGCCACCAGGTGCATCGCGTCGTAGGCATTCGCCACGCCCACCGCCGCCGTCACGTCGCCCGCGCTCTTGATGTCCGGGTACTTGGCCATCAGCATCTTCAGCACTTTCGTGCCCACCGGGCGCTGGTTGCCGAAGAATGAATAGGTCTGCACGAAGTGCACGCTCGGCGCGCTCGGGCCGGCGAGTTCCGTGAAGCGGCCGCCCGCCGGGCCCCAGTGCGACACGATCGGCACTTTCCAGCCCATGCGGTCGAGCGATTTCACCACCTGGGCCGAGGGGCCGACGTTGCCAACGAGGAACAGCGTGTCCGCGCCGGCAGCCTTCAGGCGCGTGAGCTGCGGCACCACGTCCACGTCGCTGCCTTCGAACTTCTCGATGCCGGCGGCCGTGATGCCCTTCGCGCCGAGCGCGGCCTTGAGGCCCGCCTCGTTCGACTGGCCCCAGGGATTGTTGATGAGGATCATGCCCGGCTTCTTCGTGTTGAAGTTCTTCTGCGCGTACTGCAGCATCGCCTTGTCGACGATTTCGTCCACCGCGGAAACGCGGAACACGAAATTTGGATTGGCGCCATTCTTCGTGATCGGCGTGCCCGCCGCCCAGGGCCCCATGAACGGCACCTTGGCCTCGTTCATGATCGGCACGATGGCGACCGACACCGGCGTGTCGAGGCCGCCGAAGAGCACCGTGACCTTCTCCTTGAACACGAGTTCGCGTGCCGCGAGCACTCCCTTGGCGGGGGTCGCCTCGTCGTCGCGGCGCACGAGTTCGAACTTGCGCCCGAGCACGCCGCCTGCCGTGTTCAGCTCATCGATCGCGATCTGCAGGCCGCGGGTGATGGCTTCGCCGGCGGCCGCCGACTGGCCCGAGAGGGCGGTCACCAGGCCGATTTTGATGGTTTCCTGGGAAAATGCAGGAAATGCCGCGAGAATTCCGACGACCAGAAAAACGATTCGTTTGAACATGGAAAACCTCCTTGGGAGCGTGTCCTAAGCTTAGCAGGACCCATGCCATGTTAGGCTTTCCGTATGAAGGAAAACCCGTCCGACCCGGTGTCGATCGTCGAGGAATATCTTCGCCTGCACATGATTCCGGACCCGGACTCGGCGCGTGCGTTTTGCGCCCCGGAACTGGAAATCCGCTTTACCGGCAACCGCTTGATGCACGACCCGGCCGAGGCCACCGCCTTCAACAAGGCGCGCTACAAGTGGGTCAAGAAAAAATTCGGCCCGACCCACGTGGTGGAGGGCGGCAGCGCGGCGCAGACCATCGTCTACCAGACCGGGACCCTCTACGGCGAATGGCTGGACGGCACGCCCTTCGAAGGCAACCGCTACGTGGACCGCTACTTCGTGAGCCACGGCAAGATCGTGAAGATGGAAGTCTGGAACGACAGCGCGGAGTGGCTCATGGTGCGCGCCGGGCTCGTGAAGATGTAACCTTGTCGCCCTAATCTGGTGCATCGTCCCCTTAAAACGCACGGCCGGTACGCGTACTCCGCCATCACGCGGCGGCCGGACTATTCCTGGCCGGGCAGGAAGCGCCTCGCGGTCTACCTCGGCTTCAACCTCGAGCATTTCGATTTCGGCTCGGGCCTGGGCGCCGCGCTGGGGCCGAAGAGCCCGGAACCCGACGTGCTCAACTATTCCTGGCGCGACTACGGCAACCGCGTCGGCGCCTGGCGCTGCCTGGAACTGTTCGACCAGCTCAAGCTGCCCGCGGCGGCGATCCTCAACACCGCGCTCTACGACTACTGCCCGGAACTGATTGAAGCGTGCGTAAAGCGGGGCGACGAGCTCGTGGGACATGGCCATACGAATTCGGAGAGGCAGTCCGATCTTTCGGAAGATTTTGAAAAAAAATTGCTGGAAGACTGCAAAAGCAGAATAAAGGCCGAATCGAAGCAGCACATTTCAGGCTGGCTCTCTCCCTGGATCTCGGAAAGCGCCGTGACGCCCGACCTGCTCGCGGAAACCGGCTACCGCTACACGCTCAACTGGTGCCACGACGACCAGCCGGTGAAACTCAACACGCGTTCAGGCAAATCGCTGTGGTCGATCCCGTATCCGCAGGAACTGAACGACATCCCGATGATCGTCGCGCGGCAGATGGACGCATCCGGCTTCGCCGACATGATCGTCGACAACTTCGACGAAATGCTGCGCCAGAGCGAAGCGCAGCCGCTGGTCATGGGCATCGCGCTGCATCCCTACCTCGTCGGCCAGCCCTACCGCCTGCGCCACCTGCGCCGGGCGCTCAAGCACATCGCGGCAAAGCGCAGGAAAATCTGGCTCACCACGCCTGGCGCGATCTGCGCGCATGCAGAACGCCATGCTTGAGCGAACGTAATGCCTGAGGCCGCAGCGGCGCCGCCGCGCCGCCCCTACGCGCTCTACAGCATTGCGGGCGTGTTCATCGCGATCGTCGCGGTGCTGGTGGTGCTGCAGCAGCAGCGCGCCCTGGTCCTCTCCGACGTGCGCGCCTACGTCGGCGGCGAAGGCCTGTATTCCAAGGCGCAGAAGCGCGCCGTCATCCAGCTCCTGCTCTACGCGCGCAATCATTCCGAGGCCCACTGGCGCGAATTCGAGAAGGCGCTGACCGTGCCGCTGGGCGACCGCGACGCCCGCCTCGAGCTGCTTGGCCCGGATCCCGATACCGGCCGCGCCGGCGAGGCCTTCGTGCGCGGCCAGAACCACCCGCTCGAGGTGGAGCGCATGGCGCGCTTCTTCCTGCGCTTCCAGAGCGTGACCTATGTCGCCGAGGCGATCCGCATCTGGACCGAGGCGGACGGCGAGATCGCCCAGCTGCAGGAACTCGGCAACGAGTTGCGCCGCCAGGTCCGGAGCGGCAAGGCGTCGGTGGCGAGGCTCGACGGGTTGATCGATGGGATCGCGACCGTCGACGTGCGCCTTACCCTGCTCGAGGACGAGTTCTCCTCGACCCTGAGCGAAGGCGCGCGCTTCATCCTCTCGGTCACGGAAAACCTGCTGCTGGTGCTGGCCGCGGTGCTGCTCGGCGTCGGCTGGATGTATTCGCTGCGCGTCACCGGCAACGCGCGCATCGCGGAAGTCGCGCTGCGCGGCTCGGAAGCGCGCTACCGCGTGCTGAGCGAGAGCATGCTCGAGGGCCTCATCATCCTGCGCGACGGCCGCTTCCTGCACGCCAACCCGGCCGCGCAGAGGCTGGTCGGCACGAAGCTGGGCGAGCTGTTGGGCACCGAGTTCGCGCCGCTCATCCACCCGGATTTCCGCGCCTTCGTCGCCGATCGCCATGCGCGCCGCATGGCGGGCGAAGACCTGGCGCCGCGCTACGACATCCGGATCATCACGCGCGCGGGCGAGTCCATCTGGGTGCACCTCGCCAACCAGCGCGTCGAGTGGGACGGCAAGCCGGCCGTGCTCACCATCATCTCCGACATCTCCGAGCGCAAGCGCATCGAGGACGAGGTCACGGCGCTGAACGAGAACCTGGAAAAACGGGTTTCGGAGCGCACCGCGGAACTCGAGCGCAGCAACCGCGAACTCGAATCCTTCAACTATTCCGTATCGCACGACCTGCGCGCGCCGGTCGGCGTCATCAGCAGCTTCGCGACCGTGATCCGCACCGACTTCGCGCGCGAGCTGCCCGAGCAGGCGATGCAGTACCTGGCGCACATCGAGCAGAACGCCGCGCAGATGGCGCGCCTGATCGACAACCTGCTCGAATTCTCGCGCATGGGGCGCGCGGTGCTGGCGCGAGCGCCGGTGAACATGCGTCCGCTCGTCGACGATGTCGTGCGGCAGCTGCGCCAGGTGGACGCGCACGTGCAGCCGTTCATCGGCGAGCTTCCGTCCGCGAGCGGCGATGCCGTCCTGCTGCGGCAGGTCTGGCACAACCTGATCGGCAACGCGGTCAAGTTTTCGCGCAAGGTCGCCAGCCCGCGCATCGACATCGGCCACGCGGAGTCCGGCGCCGGCGCCGCCTACTTCGTGCGCGACAACGGCACCGGCTTCGACGAGCGCTACGCCGCCAAGCTGTTCGGCGTCTTCGAGCGGCTGCACTCGCCGGCCGAGTTCGAGGGCACCGGCATCGGCCTCGCCATCGCCAAGCGCGTCATCGACCTGCACGGCGGCCGCATCTGGGCGGAGTCGAAGCCCGGGCAGGGCGCCACGTTCTGGTTCAGCCTGCCGGCGTAGAAAAAACAGGGTCAGACTACGATTTCCGGCCGGTCGCCGGCACGGGTGTGACCGACGAAGAAATCGTAGTCTGACCCTGTTTTTTCCGTGCCGCGCGGAAGGCGGCGACGCGCCGGTTGGGCTCGCCGGATTCGTAGGAGCGCGCGAACTCGTCGATGCTCTTCGCGATGCTCTCGGTGAGCGGCGCTTCTTCCCCTCGCCTGCACAGGCGCTTCTGCGCGCGGATCGCCTCGGGCTCGCCGGCGATGATCGCATCGAGGGCCTCGTTTACCGCGAGGTCCAGGTGTTCGGGCGAAATCATTTTCTCGACCAGGCCCCACACCAGCGCCTCGGCCGCGCCGATGGTTTCGCCGGTCATCACCAGCCAGCGCGAGCGGCCGGCGCCGATGAGGCGCGGCAGCACGGCGGCTTCCACCACCGAGGGGATGCCGAGCCGCACTTCGGGCATGCCGAAGACGGCGCTGTCGGCGGCGATGCGCAGGTCGCAGCAGGCGGCGAGTTCCAGCCCCGCGCCCAGGCACCAGCCGTTGACGCGCGCGATCACCGGCACCGGGCAGTCGCGCACCGCGGCGCAGGCGGCGTGGATCAGGCCGATGAATTCGCGCGCCGAAATCGGGTCGAGCGAGCCGAGCGTCTCCAGGTCGGCGCCGCCGACGAAAGCCTTGTCGCCCGCGCCTGTAACGACAATTGCGCGGAGGTTTGGATTTGAACTGGTCTCTTTTACCGCCTGTGAAAAATCCTTGAGCGTCGAAGGCGAAAAGATATTCAACTTCGCCGGATTGTCGATCGTGATGCGCGCGACCGCGCCGCCGGCGCGCGTTTCCAGCGCGGTGCGGATCAAGCGGCGGCCTTCGATTTCTTCAGCAGTGCGCCTACCGCGGCTTCGAGCTTGCGCGCGTCGGCATCGAACTTGCGGATGCCGTCGGAGAGTTTCTCCACCGCCATGGCGTCCGTGTTGTGCTGCCAGAGGAAGGATTGATGATCGAGAGGGGTTTTTTCGATGGAAAGTTTTCTGGCTTTCTCCGGAGAGAGGACTCTTTCAATTTCCCCGTCTTTTTTCGAAAGCTTTTCAAGCAAATCCGGGGCAATGGTCAATAAATCGCAGCCAGACAGGGCCATGATCTGCTCAATTTTCCTGAAGCTCGCGCCCATCACCTGCGTCTTGTAGCCGTGCTTCTTGTAATAGTTGTAGATCTTCACCACCGACGCCACGCCCGGATCTTCAGCGGCTGGGATGTCATCTACTTTTTTGTTTTGACGATACCAATCATAAATCCTGCCGACGAACGGAGAAATTAACGTCACGCCGGCGTCGGCGCAGGCCACCGCCTGGGCAAACGAAAATAACAACGTTAGGTTGCAGTGGATGCCTTCGCGCTCGAGGCGCTCGGCCGCGCGGATGCCTTCCCAGGTGCTCGCGAGCTTGATCAGGATCCGCTTGCGTTCGATTTTTTGGTTTTCATACAGGGAAACCAGCTGGCGGGCTTTCGCGATGCTCCCTTCAATATCAAAAGACAGGCGAGCGTCTACTTCCGTCGAGACCCGGCCGGGGATGATTTTCAGGATTTCGCAGCCGAAAGCCACGAAAAGCCGGTCCAAAGTGCTCTCGATGTCCTGGTCCATCGACGCATCGACGATGGCCCGGTAGCGGGGGTCCTGCGCAGCGGAAAGCAGGATGGAGGGATTAGTCGTCGTGTCCTGCGGGCGCCACCTGGCCACCGCGTCCAGGTCGCCGGTATCGGCGACGATCACGGAGTACTGCTTGAGGGAGTCCAAGGCATTGAGCATGCGGTGATTTTACAGAATCTGACAACTATCAACGCCATTCCCGGGAAAGTAGTCCGAGAATTCGGCTGTGCACAGCACCGACAGCCGCCGCCGCGTCGCGCGCATCAATTACACCGTCCGCGCGGTGTCGTTCGCCTATTCCTTTCTGGTGGTCGGGCTGGTGCTTTTCGAGCGCAAGGCGGGCCCCCTGGTCTGGCTCCTGCTCGCGCTGCAGTTCATCGTCTACCCGCATCTCGCCTACCTGCACGCGATCACCGCGAAGAACCCGCGGCGCGCCGAGATCAACAACCTGTACTTCGATTCGCTGTCGCTGGGCGCCTGGGTGGCGATGCTCGGCTTTCCGACCTGGCTCGCGTTCGGCGCGCTGTTCAGCACCGGGCTGAACAGCGCGATCATGCGCGGCTGGGCGGGCGCGGCCGCCACCGGCCTGTGCTTCGCGGCCGGGGCGCTCGCCTGGGTGTGGCCGATGGGCTTCCAGCCCTTGCCGGGCAGCAGCGACCTGGTGACGGGCCTGTGCTTCTTCGGCTCGCTCGCCTATTCGGCCGGCGTCGGGCTGGTGGTGCAGCGCCAGCAGCGGCGCCTGCGCGCCGCGCGCGAGGCCCTGCGCGAGGGCGAGAAGCGCTACCGCCTGATCACCGAGCACGCGGCCGACCTCGTGGCGATGGTGGACCGCGAGGCGCGCTGGCGCTACACCAGCCCTTCCTACCGCCGCATCCTCGACGCGGAAGCTCTCGCCATCGGCGCGGACGCATTCCATGCCGTGCACGACGACGACCAGCTGCGCGTGCGCGGCGCACTGCAGGAACTCATGAAGAGCGGCATGTCGGGCAAGATCCGCATGCGCATGCGCACCCGCGAC
>JANYII010000081.1 GCA_025358705.1 Betaproteobacteria bacterium
TCGGCGCACCAGGACGATCGTCGAGCGCTGCGATCAGGTTGACCGCGGCCAGCTCGGCCATGGCGAGCCGCGTCGGCAGGCTCGCGCTGGCGATGTGCGGTGTGAGCACGACGTTGGTCAGCGTGAGCAGGTCCGGATGCACCGACGGTTCACCTTCGAACACGTCGAGCCCGGCGGCGGCGATCATTCCTTCGCGCAGAGCGCGCGCGAGAGCGTTGTCGTCGACGACGCCGCCGCGGGCGATGTTGGTCAGCGTCGCCCCGGGTTTCATCCGCTTCAGTTCGGCGGCGCCGACCAGGTGATGCGATTCGGCCGAGTACGGCACGACGACGACGAGGTGGTCGGCTGCGGCGAACAGCTCGTCCTTGCCGACGTAGCGGGCGCCCAGCTCGGCCTCGACCGAGGCATCCAGGCGCGAGCGGTTGTGATAGATCACCGGCATGTCGAAGCCGCGCGCGCCGCGCCGTGCGACGGCCCTGCCGATCCGGCCCATGCCGAGGATGGCGAGCGTCGCGCCATGGATGTCGGCGCCGGCGAACAGGTCGACGGTCCACTTCGTCCACTCGCCGCGGCGCAGGAAATGTTCGCTCTCGGTGATGCGTCGCGCCGCGGCCATCATCAGCGCGAAGCCGAAGTCCGCGGTGGTTTCGGTCAGCACGTCGGGCGCGTTCGCGAACAGCACGCCGCGCGCCGTGCAGGCCGGCACGTCGACGTTGTTGTAGCCGGTCGACATGCTGCAGATCGCGCGCAACTCCGGGCAACGATCGAGCAAGGTCGCATCGATCGGTTGCGTGCTGGTGATGAAGGCACCGACCTTGCCTTGCAGATGCTCGGCCAGTTCGTCGCGGCTCCACTCGGCATCGGCCTGGTTCGCTTCGACCGCGAAGTGCGCGCGCAGGCGTTCAAGCGTTTCCGGAAGGACGCGGCGGCAGACGAGGATGGCGGGTTTCACCGGCGACATCGCCTATTCGATGAATCGCGCGAGGTTGGCGACCGGCTCTCGTTCGGTCACGAGCGTGTTCTCGATCGCCTCCGGATCGCGATAGCCGAGCGACATGCCGCAAACGAGCTGCTCGCTTTCCGGCGCGCCAATCGAAGCGATGATGAGGCGGTGGAACTGCGTGAACGCGGCCTGCGGACAGGTGTCGAGGCCGTGCCCGCGCGCCGCGACCATGACGCTTTGCAGGAACATGCCGAAATCGAGCCAGCTGCCCTGCCGCATGGTGCGGTCGATCGTGAACATGAGGCCGACCGGCGCGCCGAAGAAATCGTAGTTGCGCGAATGCTGGGCGTGCATGCGCGGCTTGTCGGTCTTGGCGATGCCGAGCAGGCCGTACAGGTCCCAGCCCACCTTGCGACGCCGGTCGAGGAAGGGCGACTTCCACTCGGTCGGGTAGTAGGCGTACTCCTCGGTGTGGGTGGCGCGCTCGCCCGGGTCGTCGTAGACGGCGACGATGCGCCGCGAGAGATCGCGCTTCGCCTCTCCGGTCAGCACGTTGACCTTCCACGGCTGGGTGTTCGTTCCCGAAGGCGCACGCGAAGCGACGGCCAGGATGTGCTCGACGAGTTCGCGCGGCACGGCGGTGGGCAAGAAGGCCCGGATCGAATGGCGCGAGGTGATCGCCTCATCGACCCAGCGGGCCGTCTCCGTGGTGGGGGTCAAGCGAGTTCCTTAACGAGGTTCAGCAGGGCTTGCGGCAACGGCGCGGGACGCTGCGTCGCACGGTCGACGTAGACATGGACGAAGTGACCGCGCGCCGCGGTCTCCGCCGCGCCGGCGGCGAAGATGCCGATTTCGTAGCGCACGCTCGAACTGCCGATCCTGCCGACACGCAAGCCAGCTTCGAGCGCCTGCGGAAAGGCCAGCGGCGCGAAGTAGTTGCAGCGCGTCTCGACGACGAAGCCGATCACCTCGCCATGCTCGATGTCGAGCGCGCCCGCTTCGATCAGTACCCCGTTGACCACGGTGTCGAACAGGCTGTGGTAGACGACGTTGTTGAGGTGGCCGTAGACGTCGTTGTCGAGCCAGCGCGTGGCCAGCGGCACGAAGCGTCGGTAAGCCGCGCGCGGCAAGGGCTGCGGTCGGTCGAGGGCGGCGGCTTCGTTCGAAGCGGGCTCGTTGCTGTCACTCATCTCGCCACATTGTCGCCCCCACGCTCACTTCGTTCGCTGCCCCGCGAGTGGGCGTCGGCGCACTTGGCGCGGCCCGGCGGGCGCCGGTTCCATTGCCGCCAGGAATCGATCGCGGCGCCGATCGTCGCCGCATGGATGGCGACGGTGACGTCGAGGTCGCGGCCGTAACCGCCGGCCATCGACAGCGCGACCGGAATGCGGCGTTCGAAGAGCGCGGCGAACACCTTGCGATCGCGCTCGAGCAGCCCTGCGGCGCTCAGCTTCAGGCGGCCGAGCCGGTCGCCTTCGTGCGGGTCGGCGCCGGCGAGGTAGAAGGCCATGCCGAACGGGTTCGCCTCGTGTTCGCGCCAGAGCGCCTCGAGCGCCTTGGCGAGCGCGGCCATGTAGTCGGCGTCGCCGCAGCCGTCGGGCAGAGCGACGTCGAGGTCGCTCACCGCCTTGCGGAAGGGAAAGTTCTTCGCACCGTGCAGCGAGAGCGTGAACACGCTGGCATCGCCGGCGAAGATCGATGCCGTGCCGTCGCCCTGATGGACGTCGAGGTCGATGACTGCGATGCGCGGCGATGGCGCATCCATTCCTGTAGCGCGGCCGGCTTCGGCCTGAATCAGGCGCGCCGCGACGGCGACGTCGTTGAACACGCAGTAGCCGCTGCCGCGCCCAGCGCTGGCGTGATGGGTACCGCCTGCCAGGTTGGCGGCGATGCCCTCGACGAGGGCGGCACGCGCCGCGGCGATCGTCGCGCCGACCGAGCACCCGAACGCTCGACCATCGCTTCGCTCCACGGAAAGCCGATCGCGCGCTGCTCGGCGACCGTCAGGCCGTTGCTCGCCACGGTGCGCACGTAGTCGGCGATGTGCGCGAGGGCGAGGTCGGTATCGCTCGCGGGCTCGGCCTCTGCGACCTCGAGTTCGATCGAGCCCTCGACCACGCCGCGCAGGCGCCGGTACTTGCTTGCCGGAAAGCGATGACCGGGCGGCAGCGCGAGCTCGTAGCGGTCGGCGTGGAACGCCTTCATGAGTCCGAGTTCATGCCGAAATAGATCGTCGCGTCTAAAGTGGTGCAGCGCAGCATCAAACGCTTGCAAACCTCGGGTTTACCTCTATACTTCGTTCTTGTTGCACTGCAACATAAATTGCTGACCGCAAACCGTGTTACCCCCAACCACTGCAGGAGACCCCACATGATGACCGCTGAACAAATCGTGATCGCCCACAAGGCCAATGTCGAAACCCTCTTCGGCCTGACCGGCCTCGCCTTCGAAGGCGTCGAGAAGCTCGTCGGGCTGAACATCCAGGTCGCCAAGACCGCGATGACCGAAGCCGCGCAGACGACCCAGGCCGCGCTCTCCGTCAAGGATGCGCAAGAGCTGATGGCTCTGCAAGCCGGTCTGCTCCAGCCCGCCGCCGAAAAGGCCGCCGCCTACAGCCGTCACGTGTATGAGATCGCCGCCTCCACGGGCGCGGACGCCGTTGTCGTCTCCAACCATGGCGGTCGCCAGCTTGACGGCACGGTGTCCTCGATCCGCGCGCTGCCCGAAGTGAGGGATGCGGTGGGCGACAAACTGGAGGTGTTCTTCGACGGCGGCGTGCGCTCCGGGCAGGACGTGCTCAAGGCGCTGGCGTTGGGAGCGCGCGGCGTCTTCATCGGCAAGGCCTTCGCCTGGGCGCTCGGCGCGATGGGCGAAGAGGGCGTGACGCTTGCGCTCGACATCATCCGCAGGGAACTGGATGTATCGATGGCCCTGTGCGGCCTGCGGGACGTAAAGGACGCTAGCCCGGCGATCCTGCGCTCCGCCTAGCGGCGCGCAGCGCGAAGCGTCCCGGGTCCACCGCGGCGGCGAGTTTCCGCTCCACCGGCAACGGATCGCCTTCGAGCATGCTGGCGATGATTTCTCCTGCGAGGCATGCCCAAAGCAATCCGCGCGAACCGAGGGCGAACAAACCGAACAGGCCATTTCCCAGGGGACCGACCATCGGCAGGCGGTCGGGCACTACGGCGCGGAAAGCGACGCGCCCTCCAAGTTTCTCCGGCAAGAGGCCGCGTGAAGCGCCCGGCAGCATCTGTTCCAGCCGCTCCAGGTTTCCCTCGTGGCTGTCGGCGCGCAGTGCCTCGTCCTCGTCGTCGACGTCGAAACTCGCGCCAACCACGGAAAGGCCGTCGATGCCGGGCAGTGCCATGCCGCCGCGCAACACGACATGCCCGAGTCCTTCGATCGCCGGCACCAGCGTGAGCTGCCCGCGCACGCGGCGCAGGCGCGCCTGCGGAAGCGGCGCGAGCCGCAATGCGTCAGTCGCGTTGGCCAGGACGACAACAGGAGCGCTTGCAATGACTTCTCCCTTGCTGCCCGTCGCATGCCATTCACCATCGAAGGAAAGCGAGCGGACCTCCCGATTGAAATGCGTTGCAATTTGAAAACGTGACAGCAAACCCTGCACGAGCGTCGTCGGCTTCACCCAGCCGGCCTCGGGGTACCAGATGCCGCCCCTCGCTTCGTCGAACTGCGCGTAGCGCGCCGGATAGCCCAGCGTCGCCAGGGCGCGCTGCTGCGATGCCTTCTCTTCGGCGTTGCGCGCCATCTGCAGCACGCCACAGCGCTCCCATTCCACGCCCCCGAGCGCCTTCCAGTGATGCAGCAGGAAAAGGAACGAGGCGCGGGTGAATCTCGCGAACAGGCTGTCGTCGGGCGAAACCACGGGATGGAAAACGCCGGCGGGGTTGCCGGAGGCTTCCTGCGCCGCCGCGGCGTGCTTTTCAATCAGCGTGACCTGCCAGCCGCGCGCCGCAAGCCGCTCGCACGCGGCCGCGCCGGCGATTCCCGCGCCGATGACGATCGCGGATCGTTTCGCGCGGGCGATATCTCCTCGCACGGCCCGCACAATATGCCCGCGCAGCATCTCCCTCTTTGTGCCGAACCCCTCGGCTTTTTCCACCGCAAACCCGGCCCCTTCGAGCGCCGAGCGCACCGGTCCGGCCACGCTCCAGGTGGCGAGTGTCGCGCCGGGCGCGGCGAGCCGGCCGAGGTGGCGCAGCAGCGCCGGCGCCCACATGTCCGGATTCTTTGCCGGGGAGAAGCCATCGAGGAAGATCGCGTCTGCCGACAGCTGCAACTGCGGCAGCCCATCGGCGATGTCGCCGAGGAAAAGGGTCAGGACGACATTGCCGCCCTCGAATTCCATGCGGTGCATGCCGGGCACCAGCATCGGCCAGCGAGCGGTCAATTGGGTTGATTCATTCTCGAGTTGGGGAAAATTTCTGAATAGAACTTCAAGGTCCGTAAATTGAAACGGATGCTTTTCGATCGAGACGAAATGCAGCCGTTCGCAGTGCGCCGCATCCTCGCGCCACGCGCGCCAGGTGGCGAGGAAGGAAAGCCCGAAACCGAACCCGGTTTCGAGGATCGTGAAAGCGCGTCGGCCTCGCCAGCGCCCGGGCAGGCCGTTGCCTTGCAGGAATACATGCTGCGCCTGCGCCAGGCCGCCTTCGGCGCTGTGATAGACGTCGTCGTAGGCCGGCGAGTACGGCGTGCCATCGGCCGCGAACGCGAGTCGGCCCAGTTCCACGGAGGGCGCTAGCGGGCGGGCAGGGTGAAGCGGAAGACCGCGCCGCGCTCGGGCAGGCCTTCGCCGCGCACCGCGCCGCCGTGGCGGTTGACGACGCGCTGCACGATCGCGAGGCCGATGCCGGTGCCCTCGAACTCGCTTTCGCTGTGCAGCCGCTCGAACACGCCGAACAGGCGCTCCGCGTAATTCATGTCGAAGCCCGCGCCGTTGTCGCGCACGAAGTACTCCCCGGTCGCCAGGTCCGAGCCGATCTCGATGATCGCGGGATCGCGCCCGCGCGAGTACTTCACCGCGTTGCCGATCAGGTTGCGCCACACCTGGCGCAGCAGTATCGGGTCGCCGTAGGCGCCGGCGACCGTGCCGATGTGGAAGTCCACGCGCCGTCCATCCATCGCGGCGCCCAACTCCTCCACCACCTCGCGCACCAAGCTGGCCATCGGCACCGCGACCCGCGTCACCTGCTTGCGGCCGAGGCGCGAGAATTCGAGCAGGCCCTCGACCAGGTTCGTCATGCGCGTGGCATTGGTTTCGATTTGCCGCAGCAAGTGCTCGCCTTCGGTGCTCAGGCGCTCCGCCTCGCGCGCGCGCAGCAGGTGGGCGAAGCCGTTCAGCGCGCCCAGCGGCGAGCGCAGGTCGTGCGACACCGAGTAGCCGAAGCTGTCCAGATCGCGGTTCGCGGTCTCCAGTTCCACGGTGCGCTCGCGCACGCGGCGCTCCAGGGAGATGTTGAGTTCGCGCACCTGCGCGTCGGCGCTCGCCCGCTCGATCTCGGCCGCGGCCCGCGCGGCGAAAATCTCGAGCAGCGAGACAACGAAGTCCTTGCGCTCGATCGGCTGGCGCGTGAGCGCCACCAGGATGCCGATCGCGTTGCCGCTCGCGTCGAAAAGCGAGGTGCCGACGTATCCGGTCATGCCGCGTTTCGCGAGCCCCGCGTCGTCCGGGAACTGCTCGGCCACGCCCTCCGGATGGATCACGGTGCCGCGCCTCTCCATTGCCAGCACGCAGGGCGTGCCGAGCAGCGGGTAATCGAAGTTCTCGGCAAGGGCGCCATCGCTGCAGCAGGCGATAGTGCGCACCGTTTCGCCGCTGCCGGTGATCTGACCGATGAAGACCATGTCGGCGGGCAACTCGCGGCATAGCGTCATCACCAGGGAGCGGAAGAACTCCGCGCCGGTCTGCGCGCTTACGCCCTTGGCGATGCTGTCGAGCAGGGTCTCGTTACGGCGGCGCTCGCTGACGTCCCGGGCGACGACCAGGATGTTGCCGTCGGGCAGCGGGCCGGCGGTGAACTCCACGGCGCGCAGGCTGCCATCCTTGGCGCGCACCTCCTGCTCGGCGCGCAGCGAGCGGCGTTCGGCATGCGCCAGCGGCGGCCGCGGCAGCAGGCGGGCCAGCTTGGTTTCCTCGAGAATGCGCGCGAACGAACCGCCGAGGAGTTCTTCGCGGATGTAGCCGAGGGAGCGGCAGCCGAAGCTGTTGATGTCGACCACCGCGCCTGCCGGCGAGATCACCAGGATGCAGTCCATCGCCGCCTGGAACAGGGACCGGTAGCGGTGCTCGCTGTTGCGCAGCGCCTCCTGCGCGAGCTTTTCCTCGGCGATGTCGCGATTGATGCCGAGCAGGCCCATCAGCTTGCCTGCCGGGTCGAACAGCGGAATTTTCGTGCTGTGATATGGAATGTGAGCGCCGTCCGGGCGCTCCAGCAGCACATCGGGTTGGTCCAGGGTGCGCTGGTGCTTGAATACCCATTCGTCGTCCTTGAGCGACTTGCTGCGCGTCGGGTCCGATACCGGCAGCTGCAGCGTGTGCCGCCGCAGCATCTCCTCCTTCGGCTTGCCGAAGAATTCCGCCATGCGCTTGTTCAGCAGGATGTAGTTCGAATTCACGTCCTTGGCGAAGATCGACATCGGGATCGCGTCGATCACGCTCTCCAGCAGGCGCCGGCTGCTGCGCAATTCTTCTTCGGCGAACTGCTGCTCGGTGACGTCGCGGCCGATGAACAGCGTGCACCGCTCGCCGTCGACGTCGATCAGGGTGACCGAAATGAGCGACTGGCGCAGGCTGCCGTCGGGCCGCTTGAAGGTGGTGAGGCGGTTGACGACGCGTCCTTCGGCCTTCACCTGCGCCATGACCGCCTCGCGATCCCCCGGCATCCACTGGCCGGCGCCGGTTCCTTTTCTTCCGATGATCTGTTCGCGGGCAATGCCGTTCAGGCGCACCCACGCGTCGTTCACCGCGAGCACCTCGCTGTCGCGCAGGCGCGAGATGGAGATCGAATCGGGGCTGTGGTCGAACACCTTCTGGAAACGCTCGAGCGCCTGGCGCTTCGCCACCTCGGCGCGCCGCTGCTCGGTGATGTCGCGCCCGAGCGACATGACGCAGGGCTCGCCGTCCATTTCGATGCGGATCGCCGAGAGCAGCGTCTGGCGCAGGCTGCCGTCGGCGCGGCGCAGCGTAGCGAGGAAGTTGCTGATGCGGCCGTCCTGCTTCAGTCTCTCGACATACGCCGCGCGCTCCTCCGCGGTCCAGATGCCCAGTTCGGCCAGCGAGTGGCCGACGACCGCCTCGCGCGCGAAGCCATTGACCGCGACCCAGGCGTCGTTTACCGCGACGACCGTGCCGTCGCGGATGCGTGAAATCAGGATGCCGTCCGGCGAGCTGGTGAAGGCCGCCGCGAAGAGCTCGTGCGCCTGGCGCCGCTCGCCCTCGATGCGCCGCTGCTCGGTGATGTCTCGCACGAATGCGATCGCGTGCTGTTCTCCCCCCAGATCGAGCAGCTCGGCGGAATACGAGCAGGTCCGCACGTCGCCGCTGCGCGTGCGGATCTGCAACTCGATGTCGCGTACCTTGCCCTCCGCCTTGAGCCGGCCGAGCAGCAATTCGCGCGTATCGGCCCCCCAGACGCCCAGTTCAGAGGCGGTCCTGCCGACGATTTCCGCGGCCGGCGCGCCGTACAGCTCCTCAAACCGGCGGTTGACGCTGACCAAGTGCCCGCCAGGCAGGCGCGAGATGGCGATCGCTTCCCGAGTGGCCTGGAACGCCTTGCTGAAACGTTCCTCCGAATCGGCAAGGGCGCGCTGCTGCGCCAGCTGCGCGGAGACGTCCCGGATCGTGATCAGGACCAGCGGTTCGCCGTCGATGCGGATCAGGGCGGCGGAGGTGAGCGTGTCGCGCAGCGTGCCGTCCCGGATCCTGAGCTGCCCCGGCTGGTCGACGACGCGCTCGCCGGCGATCACGCGCCGGCGCGCCTCGTCGCGCACTGCGTCATTGGTCCAGCGGATGGTTTCCAGCGTCGATTCCGCGAGCGCCTCCTCGCGGGTCACGCCGAGGAGCGCGAGTGCGGCGTCGTTGATTTCGAGCACGCGGTGGTCGCGGGGCCGGGTGAGGATGATGCCCACGGGATTGGTGTCGAACAGCGTCGTGAATTTCTCCAGCGCCTGGTTTCTTTCTTCCTCGATCCGCTTCAGTTGCGTGACTTCGCGCCACGACCAGACTACGCAGGGCTCGTCGTCTAGCGTGACACGAACTCCGGACAGCAGCACGTCGATCACCATTCCATCGGCCATCCTGAGTCGAACGGGATGGTTGTTCACGGCGCCCCCGGCCTCGATCCCCTTCACGATAATTGCGCGCTGGGCCGGCTCCACCCATAGCCCCAGCTCGATCGCGGAGCGGCCCACCGCCTGCTCGCGCGCGATGCCGGTCAAGCGCACCCAGGCGTCGTTTACATCGAGTTGAACCGCATCGCGCTCGCGGGCGATGACGATCGGGTCGGGGGCGCTATCGAAGACCGCTTCATATTTGGCCTCGCTCTGGTGGTGCCCGGCCTCGGCTTTTTGCCGCTGCGCGAGTTCGCTGTGGAGGCGGCGCACGAGGTCGACGAGCAGCGAGCGCATGTAATTGAGCGCCAGCGCCAGCGCCAGAATAATCGTGCTGTAGATGAGCCAATGGCCGGCGGTCACGCCGTAGTTCGGCTGCGGCAGCCAGCCCGCGCGTTGCGCGTACACCAGGCAGCCGAGCGCGAGAATGCTGAGCAGCGAGGCCAGGACCAGCGTGCGGCGACCGAGAAAGATGCCGCCAAAGGCGATCGCGGCCACCAGCGCCACGCTGCCGGGAGCGCGAATCGAGCCGTAGGTGGCCATGCCCGCGATCGAGATCGCGATGAAGCCGAAAACGAGCGCGTGCGCACTGAAAACGAAATACCCACGACGCAACAGGACCTGCAGGCCAACCACGAAGGCCAGCGAAATGCAGAGCATGGTGATTTCCCGCGGCGTCGTCTGCTCCACGAGCAGCGCGGCGACGATGAGCACCGGGAGCAGGACCAGCAGCACCCGCAGGATCGCTGCGAGCAGCATTGCGGCCTGGGCGCGCATCTCGCCCGAGTAAAGGAAGTCTTCCGAAGGCGGGGGCGTCGGCATCTTGGGGGCAACCAAGCCTAGCTTAGCGCGCCGTCAGGACCTCCCCGGGTCCGGATCGAAAATTTGTGTCCGCCGCCATGGGTCTGCCAAATTCAGGCCGCCAGCATGCGGATTTCGCACTGCGGCGGGGGAATTTCGATCTTGCGGCTGCGGAACGCCTCCAGGATCGACTGGTTGACCTCGCCGGTGGCGCTGCCGTAGTCAGGCACCTTGACCCAGGGATTGACGCTGATCAGGACGCGCGAATCGGCCAGCCGCGCCACGCTGGTGACGTGCGCGGGGTCCCGCAGCACTCGCGGGTTCGCCCTCAGTACCTCGTCGATGGTGCGCAGCGCAGCGCCGATATCGGTGTCGTAGGCGACGCCGACCTCCACCGAGAGTTGGCGCAGGGTGC
Organism: Betaproteobacteria bacterium; assembly: GCA_025358705.1. Taxonomy (GTDB): domain Bacteria; phylum Pseudomonadota; class Gammaproteobacteria; order Burkholderiales; family SG8-39; genus RBG-16-66-20. The sequence goes on from JANYII010000081.1 coordinate 10,509, forward strand.
CGTAGTTGTGCAGGATTTCGCCGGCGACCTTGCGGTTCGGGATCACCACCCGCGATCTGTCCGGATGCCCGAGCAGGGTGCTGAACAAGCTGATATCGAGCACCTCGCCTTCCTCTTTCGCGATCGAAATGTAGTCGCCGACGCGGAACGGGCGCGTGAAGATGATGGTCAGGCCCGCGGCGACGTTGGAGAGCACGCCCTGCATGGCGAGCGCGGCGCCGGCGCCCGCCACGCCAACGCCCGCGATCAGCGGCAGCAATTCCACGCCGAGGTTCTGCAGCGCCATGATGGCGAACAGGCCGAGCACCAGAATGCGCACCGTGCGCTCGATCAGGTTGCGCACCGGCGGGTCGAGCTGGAGGCGCGCCAGCATGCGGTCCGCTGCGCCCGCCGCCCAGCGCCCGGCGACGTAGCCCGCGACCAGGATCAGGATCGCGACGAACAGTTTTGGTCCGAATTTCATGCCCAGATCGATGGTGGTGGACCGGACCTGGTCCAGCGCCTGCAGTTGGTCGTTCATGCGTGCTCCTCTCGGTGGTGGATGGCGGCCCGGGAATTCTAGCCGCCGCCCGCCAGTTACTGCGAAGCGGTGATGCCGCCGTCGAGGTAGAGGATCTGGCCGGTGACGTAGTCGCCGGCGGAGGAGCAGAAGAATTGCGTCGCGCCCACGCAGTCGGAGGGCTCGGCGACGCGGCCGAGCGGAATGCGCTCCTTCAGCCAGGCCGCGGTCTTGGGGTCCTTCAGCCAGTGCGCGCCCATCTCCGTGCGGACCACGGTCGGCGCAACGCCGTTCACGCAAATGCCGTGCTTGCCGAGTTCCGAGGCGTGCTGGCGGATCAGCATCACCAGCCCGCCCTTGGTGGAGCAGTACGCGGAATAGCCGCGGCCGCGAAGGCCGAGCTGCGCGCGCACCGACAGCAGGTGCACCTGCTTGCCGCCGCGCTTTGCCGCGATCTGTTTCTTCGCCACCGCCTGCGCGAGAAACATCGCGGATTTCAGGTTGGTGCGGTAGACGAGGTCGTAGGTCTCCTCGGTGACATCGGCAAGCGCCTGTTCCCTCTGGATGCCGACGCAGTTGACCAGGATGTCCACTCTGCCGATGCCGTCCACCGTGTCGCGGATCGCCCGCACGTCCTCGACGTCCAGGCCGACGCCGCGCGCGCCGCCGCCGATCTGCTTCGCCAGCGCGCGCGCCTTGGTCGCGTCGCGTCCCGCGACCACGACTTTTGCGCCGGCCCGCGCCAGGCCGCGGCTGATCGCCGCACCGATGCCGCCGTAGCCGCCGGGGATGAATGCCGTCTTGCCCTTGAGTTCGAATAGTTTCATGCTCAGTCCATGATGACGCCGCCGTTCAGGTCGACGATTTCCCCGGTGATGAAACCCGACAGCGGCGCGACCAGGAAGCGCACCACGTGGGCGAATTCTTCCGGCTCGCAGAAGCGCCCGACCGGGATCTGCGCCAGCACCGCCTGGCGCTGCGCCTCGGTCAGTTGCTCGGTGACCATGGGCGTGCGCACATAGGCGGGCGATATTCCGTTCACGGTCACGCCGAACGCCGCCAGCTCGCGCGCGAGCGAAAAGGTGAGCGAAGTGAGCGCGCCTTTCGAGGTGGAGTAGGCGGTGCCCGCCGTGAGCCCGCCCGTCTTCGCGGCGAGCGAGCAGATGTTGACGATGCGTCCCCAGCGGCGCGCCTTCATCCCGGGCATCACGGCCCGCGCGAGGTAGAACGCGCCGTCGAGGTTCGCGCCCAGCACCCGATGCCATTCCGCCGGGCTGGTTGCCTCGGACTTGTTGTTCGACAGGATGCCGGCGTTGTTGACCAGGATGTCGACCTGTCCGATCTCGAGAATCGCTTTCTCCACCGCCGCCGGATCGGTGATGTCGCAGACGATGCCGTTGGGCGAGGGCTTGACGTCGATACCGACCATCGTCAGATGGTCCTGCGCGAGGCAATCCATGACGGCGCGGCCCATGGTGCCGGCTGCGCCCGTGACGACTGCGACTTTTCCTTTCAGCTCATGCTTCAAGTGCGGTCTTCTTTCCGAGCAGGCCCCGGGCCCTGAAGGTTACCAGCGCGATCAGCAGCAGGTACATGGAGAGCAGCGACCATTCCGATGCGTAGGCGCCGGTGATGCCGACGACGATCCCGACCATGATCCCGGCCAGCACCGCGCCCCAGAAACTGCCCACGCCGCCCAGCACGATGATGAGGAAGGCGGGAATCACCGCGTCAACGCCCATGTGCGGCCGCACGCCCCAGATCGGCGCCAGCACGATGCCAGCCACCGCGGCCAGCGCGGTGCCGAGCGCGAAGACGAAGAGGCGCAGGCGCGTGAGGTTGATCCCGAGCGCGCGCACCATTTCCGAATCGTGCGCCCCCGCCTTGATCATCGCTCCGTAGGGGGTTTTCTCCAGAAAAACATAAAGCAAAAAAATGAAGCCAAGAGCAGCCAGGCTCGCATACAGGCGGTACTTGGCGTAGATCAGGCCGCCCACCAGCATTGCGCCGGACAACTCCGGCGGCACGACGAGCTGCTTTTCCCCCGAGCCCCAGGCGAGCCGGATCACTTCCTCGATCACCAGCGCGGCGCCGAAGGTCAGCAGCAGGCCGTAGAGGGAGTCCTTGCCGTAGGTGCGGCGCATGCACAATTCGAGCAGCATCCCCACCGCGGCGACCAGCAGCGGCGCGAGCAGGAAGGCAATGTAGTAGTTCACCTTGAAGCCGATCAAGGCGATGGCGAAATAGGCCCCCAGCGCGAACAGCGAGCCGTGAGCGAGGTTGATCACCTCCATCACCCCGACAATCAGCATGAAGCCCAGGGCTATCAGGGCGAACAACAGCCCCAGGCTTATGCCGTTGTAGAGGTGAGGAAGGAGATTGAGCAGAAAATCCAATGCTTACTGCTCGTAGCTTGGCGTCGCTTCGTAGGACTCCAGCTTGCAGGCCCCGATAGCGTCCTTGTCCTCGACCTCCTGAGGCGGCGCGCTGGAAAGGATCCTGAAGATATCGTCCGGCTCCGCAGGCTTGTCGTTGTAGCTCGCCATATAGATCGTCTGCTGGCACTGGTGCGTTGCCGCGTTGATGTAGGCCTCGTGGGTCTGCATGCGATCCACGGCGCTCATCTTGCGGCCTTCCAGCTTCTTGATCACCGCGAGGTTGTTGGTGGTACCCGCTTCCTCCACGCAGCGCAGCAGCTCGCGGGTCGAGACGTAGCCGTTGTAGAAGACGTTGCCCGGCACCTTGATCTGCACGCCCGGGTAGGTCTTCTGGTATTTCGCGACGAACTCCTTCACGCCCGGCAGGTCCAGCCGGTAGTACCAGTTGGTGCCGAACACGCCGAACACCGCGTCGGGCCCCAGGCCGTAGACATCGGGCCAATCCTGCTGGTTGTTGATCCAGGCGAAAGCCTTGTCGAGCTTGGATTGCACGACCTGCTGGCGCAGCGCCTTGATGTCGTCGCCGCCCACCGCCGCGGCCACCACGTTCGGCTTGATCTGCTGCAGTTTTAAAAGGTAGGACGTGAAGTCGCGTGTGTTCTGCGGCACCATCAGTTCCTCGACGATCTTGCCGCCGTTGGCTTCGACCAGCGCGCGCGTCGCCTTGGATGTCTGGTGGCCCCACACGTAGTCGTTGGTGAGCAGCACCCAGTTGCGGCCGTTGACACGGATCGCGTTCTTGACGATGGCGTGGGCAAAATTGGTGCCGTTGCCGTCCCACACGAACTTGACGCGGTGGCAGTCCTTGCCCGCTTCCGTCGGGGAACTGGAATTGGTGTTGAAGTACACGCAGCCGTAGCGCTGCGCCACCTGGCTGATGGCGTTGGCCACGCCCGAGTGCAGCGCGCCGACCAGGAACGCGGCTTCGTTGCGCGTGATCATGCGCTCGGCGACGCGCGAGCCCGTCGCCGGCGTGGTCTCCGTGTCCATGTGCAGCGCCTCGATGCGCCGCCCGAGCACGCCGCCCTTGTCGTTGAACTCGCGGATCGCGAGCATCGCGCCCAGGCGCTCGTCGGTGCCGCTCGCGCCGTACTGGCCGCTCGCGTCCATGGTGAGGCCGATCACCAGCGGCTTTTTCTGCGCCGCCTGCGACCAGACCCGGTTCACCGTCCAGGGGCCGTAAAAGGCGCTGCCCGCGGCCAGCATCTGCAACAGTTTTCTGCGATTGCGTTTCATGCTTCCTCCTTCAGTGATTGACTACGGAGTTCGAATCAGCGTTTCACCACCTGCATGCCGTTGATCTTTTCGTGCGCCTCGATCAGCGACGCGATGTACTTATTTCCCAGCCCGAGCGCGTCCGCCTGCACCAGCGTCTGCATCAGCGCGGCACCCATCGGACCGGGCGCCGAGGCGGAAGCGGCGAATTGCTGGTAGTAGCCGATGTCCTTTTTCGCGTTGCCCAGAGTGAACTGCAGCCCGGTGAGGTCGCCCTTGAGCGCCTTGGGCACGACCATCTGGAACATGTTCGAATTGGCGCCGCCCGCGGAGACGAGCTGGTAGAACATGTCCAGGTCGAGCCCGGTCTTCGCGCAGGCGGCGAGCGATTCGCAGATCAGCGCGGCGGTGCCCATGGCGAGAAAGTTGTAGACCAGCTTCACCTTGTGGCCGGCGCCGGTGCCGCCTGCATGCACGATGTTTTCGCAGAATTTCTCCAGCACCGGCTTGACCTCGGCGAAAGTGGCGGCGTCGGCGCCGACCATGCAGTTGAGCTTGCCGTCCTCCGCGTGTTGCGGTGTCCGGGCGAGTGGCGCGTCGACAAAGCGCACGCCCTTGCTTTCGAAGTCGGCGGCGATGCGCGCCGTGGACTCCGGCATCGCTGTCGAGCAGTCGATCACGATCTGCCCCTTGCGGCAGGCCCCGAGCAGCCCGTCCGCGCCATACACGTTGGCCTCGACCTGGGGCGTGCCGGTGACGCAGAGGATGACGACGTCGGAGGCCGAGATGATTTCAGAAGGTTTTTTGAGTTCTTTTCCTCCCAAGGCA
>JANYII010000088.1 GCA_025358705.1 Betaproteobacteria bacterium
GTGCGTCACCATGACGAGCGTGGTGCCGTAGCTGCGGTTCAATTCGAAGATCAGGTCGATCACGCCAGTGCCCGCCGCCGCATCCAGGCTGCCGGTCGGCTCGTCCGCGAACAGCAGCTTCGGCCGCACCGAGAACGCCCGGGCGAGCGCCACGCGCTGCTGCTCGCCGCCCGACAAGTGCTTGGGGTAATGCGACAGGCGTTCTCCCAGCCCAACCTTTGAAAGTATTTCGCGCGACATCGCTTCAGCATCCGCGCGGCCCGCCAGCTCCAGGGGCAGCATCACGTTCTCCAGCGCGCTAAGCGACGGCAGCAGCTGGAACGACTGGAATACGAAGCCAACGAGGCGGCCGCGCAATTCAGCGCGCGCGTCCTCGTCCAGCCTGAAGAGGTCGGCGCCGTCCACTTCGACCGTGCCGACGGTCGGCGTGTCCAGCCCCGCCAGGATCGCCAGCAGCGTGGACTTGCCGGAACCGGAGGCGCCGACGACCGCGACCGCGTCGCCCGCCGTGACGCTCAGGTCGATTTCGCGCAGAATGACCAGATCGCTGGTGCCACTCTTGACTGTCTTGCCGATGCCGCGCGCGCTGAGAATTGTCTTATTGCTGTTGTCGCCGCTTTTTTCTTTCATGTGCCTGGAATCCGCGGCATCCGCCGCCAGTGGAAAAACAGTGCTCGTGTACGGCGACAGCCTGTCGGCGGCGTATGGCATGCCGGAGCGGCGCGGCTGGGTGGCCTTGCTCGAGGAGCGGTTAAAGCGCGAGCGTCCGGATTATAACGTCGCCAACGCCAGCATCTCGGGGGAAACCACGGCGGGCGGCCTCGCGCGGATCGCCAACGTGCTGGCGCGGCACAAGCCCGCGGTCGTGATCGTGGAGCTGGGCGCAAATGACGGCCTGCGCGGCTTGCCAGTGGCGGCGATGAAGAAAAACCTTGCCGCCATCATCCAGCAGTCGCAGAAGGCCGGTGCCAGGGTGCTGCTGGTCGGCATGCGCCTGCCGCCGAATTACGGCGAGGACTACACCAAGGCATTCGAGCACGCCTTCAGCGAACTGGCGAACAGCCACCGCGCTGCGCTGCTGCCGTTCCTGCTCGAAGGATTTGCCGACAAGGCCGAGCTGTTCCAGGCCGACCGCATCCACCCTGTCGCGGCCGCGCAGCCCGGCGTCCTGAAAAACATCTGGAAGCCGCTTGTGCCATTGCTCAGGAAATGAATAATGACGAACCTTGAATCTCCTCCGCAATCCATGGCGCCGACCATAGAGCAAAGTTTTCAGCAGGCCGTTGCCTACCATCAGGCGGGCCGGGCGCAGGACGCTGAACGTTTCTACCGCGCCGTGCTGCAAGCCGATCCGAAGCATGCCGAGGCGAACCACAACCTCGGAATCCTGGCGGTGCAAGCCAGGCAGCCGGCGGCTTCGCTGCCGCATTTCAAGGCGGCGCTGGAGGCGAATCCGAATCAAGGCCAGTTCTGGCTGAGTTACATGAACGCGCTGATCCAGGCCGGCCAGTTGGATGTCGCCCGGAAGACGTTCGCCCAGGTCCGGCAGATGGGTTTGCGCGGCGAGGCGATGGACGCGCTGGCGGGCGTGCTTGAACGGCCTTCCGGGAAAGAACCCGCTCCCCGGGAAGTGGGAGAGCTGATGGCGCTATTCAGCTCGGGGCAATTGGCGCAAGCCGCTGCCGCCGCCCAGGCGATGACCTTGCGGTTTCCCCTGCATGGGACGGGCTGGATGGCATTGGGCATGGTGTACGGCCAGATGGGGCGAATCGAGGAGGCGCTGGCCCCCATGCAAAAGGCGGCCGCGCTCCTGCCGGATGACGCAGAGGCGCACTACAACCTGTGCGTCACCCTGAGGAAGCTGGGCCGTGCGGCCGAGGCCGAGGCCAGTTGCCGGCGCGCGCTGGAAATCAATCCGGATTTCGCGATGGCGCACTGCAACCTCGGCGACTTCCTGCAGGACCTTGGCCGGCTGCCCGAGGCTGAAGCCAGCTTCCGAAGGGCACTGGCAATCGAACCGAATTTCGCCCAGGCGCACAACAACCTGGGCGGCAACCTCCAGGAACAGGACCGGCTAGCCGAGGCCGAGGCCAGTTACCGGCGGGCGCTGCAGATCGATCCGGAGTACGCCCTGGCGCATCGCAACCTGGGGGAAATCCTGAACGACATGGGCCGGTCCGACGAGGCCGAAGCCAGCTACCGGCGGGCGATACAGGTCAAGCCGGATTTCGGCGACGCTCTCGACGATCTCGCCCTGATGCTCAATTCGCAGGGCAAGTCCATGGACGCCCTGGAATTCGCCAGGAAATCCATGCAGGTCAAGGAAACGGAAAAAGCCAGGAGCATTTTCGTCGGCTGCGTCAAACGGGTGCGCTGGACGAGCGACACCGGCGGGATCCGGACGGACATGGTTCGCGCCCTGGCCGAGGCCTGGGATTGGCCGAACACGCTGGCGCGGGTCAGCGCCGACCTCGTGAAGCTCGATCCGGTGATCGGGAGCTGCATCGAGCTGGCGGCCGGCAAATGGCCCCAGCACCTGCCGGCGGGCGAATTGTTCGGTTCGAACGGCCTCGCGGCGCTTGCAGCCGACCCGTTGCTTCACGCCCTCCTGACTTCCGCGCCCATCTGCAGCCTGGAAATGGAACGTTTCCTGACCATGGCGAGGCGCGCCATGCTCGACACCGCGATCGGCATGCCGGCTTCGGACGCCGGACCAGGCGAGGCTTTGGATTTTTACGGCGCGCTGGCAAGCCAGTGCTTCATCAATGAATATGTTTTCTCCCATACCGCCGATGAAATCCGCGGCGCCGGAGAATTGCGGGATTCCCTGGTTGCGGCGCTGGATGCCGGGACGCAGGTAAGCGCGCTTGTGCCGCTGGCCGTGGCAGCCTACTTCCCGCTCCACTCCCTCCCGCTTGCCTCCAGGCTGATGGACATGCAATGGCCCGAAGCGGTCACGGCCGTGCTGGCGCGACAGGTCCGGGAGCCGGCCGAAGAGGTGCAATTGCGCGCCGCCATGCCCCGGCTGACCAGGATCGACGACGCGGTGTCGCTGCTGGTCCAGAACCAGTACGAGGAAAATCCGTACCCGCGATGGGTCAAGGCGGCACCCGCGGGGAATGAAATCGACATTGCCGGAATCCTGCGCCGGAAGTTTCCGCTGCTTTCCTTCGAGCGTCATGGCGAGAGCGGCAACCTGGATGTCCTGATCGCGGGTTGCGGCACGGGCCAGAATTCGATCCAGACGGCGCAGCGTTTCCAGGGCTGGGCGAAAGTGCTCGCCATCGACCTGAGCATGAGCAGCCTCGGCTATGCCGGGCGCAAGACGCGCGAACTTGGCCTGGACTCGATTGAATACGCCCAGGCCGACATCCTGGAACTGGGATCAATCGGCCGCGAGTTCCACGTGATCGAGTCGAGCGGCGTGCTGCATCATCTTGCCGACCCCTGGGCCGGATGGCGGGTACTCCTGTCCCTGCTTCGCCCCGGCGGATTCATGAAGATCAGCCTGTACAGCGAAGTCGCGCGGCGGAATATCGTCAAGGCGCAGGCCTGGATCGCCGGCCGCGGCTATGGCACGACGGCCGACGACATCCGCCGGTGCCGCCAGGACCTCGTGGCATCGGACGAAAGCATGGACTTCGGCAACACGACTACGGTGTTCGATTTCTTCACCACCAGCACCTGCCGCGACCTGCTCTTCCATGTCCAGGAGCATCGCATGACGCTGACCGGCATCGATGAATTTCTCCGGCAAAACAGCCTGAAATTCCAGGGATTTGAAATTGAAGCCGACATTCTCCAGGCGTACAAGCGGCGCTTCCCCGGCGATCGCGCGGCGGTCGACCTTGGCCAGTGGCAGGCGTTCGAGAACGAGAACCCCGACATCTTCCTCGGCATGTACCAGTTCTGGATCCAGAAGGCCGGCTGAGGTTCGCGGCCCGGGAATAGCAGGTCAGGAGAAATTCAACCGCGCCGGACCGGCGCCCAGTCTGCCGATGACCTTCGCCTGCGCGAACCCGCGCGCGGAAAACTCCGCGAGCACGGCTTGCCCCGCCTCCGGCGCGCAAGCCACCAGCAGCCCGCCGCTGGTCTGCGGATCGGTGACCAGTTTGCGCTGCCACTCAGGTGCGCCGGCGGGCAACGAGACATCGTGCCCGTAGCCCTTCCAGTTGCGGTCGGATGCGCCCGTGGCGACGCCCTGCTTCACCCACTCGAGCGCCTCGCCCATGACGGGAAGATCCGAAAGTGAAATCGAAGCACTCAGGCCGGAACCCCTGCATATCTCGAGCAGGTGGCCGGCGAGCCCGAATCCCGTCACGTCGGTAAGCGCGTGCACCGCCGGCATGTCGGCGAGCGCCGTGCCCGGCGTGTTCAGTTTCGTCGTCGACTCGATCATCGCGGCATAGCCGGCGTCCGAGAGCTTGCCTTTCTTCAGCGCGGCCGAAAGGATGCCGACGCCAAGGGATTTGCCAAGGATGAGGATATCGCCGGATTTTGCAGTCGAATTGCGTTTTATTTTCCCCGGATCCACCAAGCCAAGGGCGACCAGGCCATAGATCGGCTCGAGCACGTCGATGGAGTGGCCGCCCGCAATGGGAATACCCGCTTCCGCGCACACGGACTCGCCGCCCGCGAGGATCCTGCCGATCACCTCGAGCGGCAACTTGTCCAGCGGCATGCCGACCAGCGCCAGCGCGAAGATCGGCTTCGCGCCCATGGCGTAGATGTCGGAGATGGCATTGGTCGCCGCGATGCGGCCGAAGTCGTAGGGATCGTCGACGATGGGCGTGAAGAAATCGGTGGTCGCGACCAACGCCTGCGTTTCGTTCAGCTTGTAGACCGCGGCGTCATCTGCGGTCTCGGTGCCCACCAGCAGTTCCTTCGGCAGGCCCCGGATCGGCGTCGCGGCCAGCAACTCGGTGAGTATGGCAGGCGCGATCTTGCAGCCGCAGCCGCCGCCGTGGCTGAAGTCCGTGAGACGGATTTTCAATGGAGCGTTCATGCGTTCATTCTAGCCGAGCGCGCAGGTGCGAAAGCCGCAGAAAACGTCGCCGCGACCGGGCGTATAGAAGTTGCGGAAGCTGGGACGCATGAGGCGCGCCGGCGTCGCGAAGCTGCCGCCGCGCAGTACTTTGTGAGTACCAAACCAGGGTTCCGAATACTCCTTGTACGGATCGAGCACGAACCCCGGATAGGGCTGGAACGCGCTCTGCGTCCACTCCCACACCTGCCCGTACGCAAGCTTCGGGCTCGCGCATTCCCATTCGGCCTCGGTCGGCAGGCGCCGCTTCGCCCACGCGCAGTACGCCTGCGCCTCGTCCCAGCTTACGTGCCGCATCGGTTCATCCCGCATGAGCGGCAGCCAGCGGTCGAAACGCCGCTGCAGCCATTGGCCGCCATCCTCCTTCCAGTAACGAGGCGGCGCGCCACCCGCTTCGACGAACGCGAGGTACTGGGCATTGCTCACGACGGAGCGCGCGATGCGGAACGCCTTGAGGTTGGCTTCGTGCGCCCATTTCTCGTTGTCGAATACGAAGCCGGCCCCCGGCGTCGCGCCGAGGAGAAATTCCTGGCCCTGCATTTCCAGGTCTTCATGCGAAAAAATGGAAAAAGAAGAATCCTGCCCCTCATACCCCAGGGTCTGCCTTGTATAGTGAAATGCTTCGGCGTGCATGTCCTCGTGAAACGTTGCAAGCCTCACGAAATACTGCAGCGCGGTTGACTCCGGTTCACGCGCCAAGCGCTCGCGCACCTGCTGCAGAACCCTTTCCCCGTAGGCGCGGGTTGCCTTGAGATCCGGCAGCGGCAGGTCCCAGCGCGTGTCGTGGGCCACCGCCGAGGAGTCGTAAAGCGCGTCGGCACCCGGCAGGATCGAATCCCCGAGCGAGCCATCGGCGCGCTTGCGCAGGCACCAGTGCTCCTGGAACCAGGAGACATGGCCGATTTCCCACAGCGGCGGATTGACGATCGCCTGCTTGGGCCCAAGCAGGCGCTTGCCTTCCAGGTCGCCGGTAACGCGCAGCGCGCGCGTACGGGCATCCAGCAGGTCGCGTTCCAGCGCCACGGGGTCGGCTAACATGGCGCGAGTCTATTCCATGGCGCACATCGCAATCGTTACTCCCGCCGGCGCGGGCGCCCGCAACGGCAACCGCCATACCGCCCAGCGCTGGGCCGGATTCCTGCGCGGCATGGGCCACCGCGTATCGGTCATGGTGCAATGGGACGGCAAGCCCTGCAATCTCCTGCTGGCCCTGCATGCGCGCCGCAGTCATGACTCGGTGGTTGCATACCGCGCGAAGTATCCACAGGGATCTCTGGCGGTGACGCTGACCGGCACCGACCTGTACCGCGACCTGCCGGCCTCCCGCGAGGCGCGCGAATCGCTCCGCCTGGCGGACAGGGTGATCGTCCTGCAGGAAGATGCCCTGCACCATCTTGATAAAAGCACGAGAAAAAAGGCCCGGGTCGTGTATCAATCCGCCGATCCGTCGGTCCGTCATTCGCCGCCGGGGAAATCATTCCGCGTCGCTGTTGTCGGCCACCTGCGCGAAGAAAAGGATCCTTTCCGCACTGCGCTTGCCCTTTCGCATTTGAAATTGAAACTGGAAGTGGTTCAGGTCGGCGACGCACTCACCCCGCAAATGCATTCCAAGGCCCTATCCTTCACCCACCGCGATCCGCGTTATCACTGGCTAGGCGGCCGGACGCACGCGCAGGCCCTCGGATGGATGGCGCGCAGCCATGTGCTGGTGGTGAGCTCGGTGATGGAGGGCGGCGCCAACGTCATCGCCGAAGCCGCGCGCATCGGCACGCCGGTGCTGGCGTCACGCGTTTCCGGAAACGTGGGCATGCTGGGCCGCGGCTATCCGGGCTACTTCCCGCTGTTCGACGAACGAGCGCTGGCCCGGCTGATCGGGAATTGCATGGAACAAAAAGAATTCAACAGGCGACTGAAGCGTGCCCTGGCGGCGCGCCGGCACCTGTTCGCACCGGCCGCGGAAGCCCGGGCGCTACGGGACGCGCTGAAGGCGCAACTCTGACCGTGCGTGGCGTATCACGCTGTACGCCGACACGAGCGCCAGCCCGGCCATGAGGGCCGCGACGGCTACGTCGGGCCAGAAGGTTCCCGTGCCGAAGACGCCCGCCGCGGCGGCCAGGACGGCGAGATTGCTGATCGCGTCGTTGCGCGTGCATTGCCACACCGAGCGCATGTTGGCGTCGCCTTCCCGGTAGGCGTAGAGCAGCCACGCGACCCAGAGGTTGGCGGCAAGGGCGAGCGTACCGATGATCCCCATGGTGAACGGCTCTGGGAGGGTTCCGTTCAGGATGCGCCAGGCGCAAAAGACCAGCACGCCGACCCCGTAGGCGCCCATCGCTATTCCCTTCGTCAGAGCCGCGCGCGAAGCCCACGGGCCGCCCGCTGCAATCGCGGCGAGGCTGAGCCCGTAGTTGGCGGCGTCGCCCGCGAAGTCCGCCGCGTCCGCGGCGAGCGCCGCCGACCCCGAAGTAGCGCTGGCGCCGATTTCGACAAAGAACATTGCCGCATTCACCACGAGCGCGATCCAGAGAACCCGGCGGTAGCGCGGGTCCGTGCTGGAGGCCGGGGCGTGGCAGTAGTTGTGGTGTTCGCTCATGCGTTGTGCATGGTAAATCCTGCAGCAGGTGGACGTCATGGTACAGGTGCGCGCAATGTAAAATCGCGCCCATGAGGCCGGTACTCCGTACCAGTGTTCCCGTCGCTGCCGAAACGCTGCAGGACTGCGACACGATCATTGACACGCGCTCGCCCGCCGAATTCGCCGAGGACCATGTCCCGGGCGCGATTTCCTGCCCAGTGCTGGACAACGAGGAACGCGCGCGCGTCGGTACGCTCTACAAGCAGGTATCGCCGTTCGACGCCAAGAAGCTCGGCGCGGCGCTGGTGGCGAAGAACATTGCCTTTCACCTGGAAAATAAATTCAGGGAAAAAGAAAAGACCTGGAAGCCGTTGATCTATTGCTGGCGCGGAGGCAAGCGCTCCGGCGCGATGGGGCACATCCTGCGCGAGATAGGCTGGGACGCGAAGACGCTCGAGGGCGGCTACAAGGCTTACCGCCGCTACGTGGTGGACTCCCTCGCCGAATTGCCGAAGAATTTCACCTTCCAGGTGATCCACGGCGTCACCGGCAGCGGCAAGAGCCGCGTACTGCGCGCGCTGCTCGCCGCCGGCGCGCAGGTGCTCGACCTGGAGGATCTCGCCGCGCATCGCGGCTCGGTGCTGGGCACCCTGCCCGAGCGCCCGCAACCGTCGCAGAAGATGTTCGAAAGCCTTCTGCTGCGGGATGTACTTTCTTTTGATGCCGAAAAAGAAATCTATGTTGAAGGCGAATCTAAAAAGATCGGTCAACTGCAGGTACCCGAAGCGCTCATTGCTCGCATGCGGGCGAGCGAATGCGTGCTGCTGCAGACCGGCGTGGAGACGCGCGTGGCGCTGCTGCTGGACGAGTACCGGCATTTCTTCGCGGATCCCGCGGCGCTCGGCGTTCAGCTCGACTGCCTTGTCGCCCTGCACGGCCGGGAACGGGTCGGCGAATGGAAGGCGCTCGCCGCCGCCGGTGAATGGCCGTCGCTGGTGGCAAGGCTGCTGGAAGACCACTATGACGCAGCGTACCGGCGTTCGGCCGCGCACAACTTCCCGCACCTCGCCCAGGCACGGGCGTTCACGTTGAATTCAGCGGAACAACTGGCAATCGACCTGCTTGCGCGAAGCATATTGCGCGCCCGCGCGGAAGCCGTTCCCGCCTAGTCGAGCGTGCGGCGGTAGACGAGCAGGCCGATACCGATCACCACCGTCATGAAAAGCAGGATCGGCCAGATGTTC
>JANYII010000051.1 GCA_025358705.1 Betaproteobacteria bacterium
CCGCGCGCGGCCTCGGGCTGTGGCGCGGCGACGTGGTGATCACCGGCAGCCTGGTGACCTCGAAATTCCCGAAGGCGGGCGACCGCGTGCGATTTGACGCCGGCGATCTCGGGTCGGTCGAGCTTTCCGTCGACTAGCCCGCGGCCAGCGGCGCGGCCTTCATCCCGGCCAGCACCAGCGCCGGTACGAACGGCACTTCAAGGAGCCGCGCGCCCGTGGCATCGAATATCGCATTGGCCAGCGCAGCCGGCACCGGCGCGGATGCGGCTTCGCCTGCGCCCAGCGGCGGTTGGTCGACTCGCTGGATCAATTCGATGCGCAGGGCAGGAACATCGCTGAAGCGCAGGATCGGATAGCTCGCCCAGTCCACGCTGGTGACGCGCTGCGTGTCGAACGTCGTGCGTTCGTGCAAGGCGCGCGACAGCGTCTGCAGGATGTTGCCTTCGACCTGGTTGCGCACGGCGTCCGGGTTGATCATCAGGCCGCAATCGTGGGCACAGGCGATCTGCAGCACCTGGATCGCGCCGCTGGCGCGATCCACCTCGACGTCCATCGCCACCGCGACGTAGGTTTCGTTGTGCTTGTAGTGGATATAGGCGATGCCGCGCCCGCGCGCCTTGCCGCCGGCGTTGCGTGCCGTCGCTGCCGGCGAAGGGCGCGGCGTCCAGCCGATGAGCGCGGCGCAACGCTTGAGCACTTCCATGCCGCGCGGGTCGGTGACGTCGCGCAGCCGGAATGCGAGCGGATCCATCTTCGCCGCGGCGGCCAGCTGGTCGATCATGCTCTCCACCGCGAAGCAGTTGGCCACCTTGCCCGGCGCGCGGATGTTGGAAGGCCGCAGCGGCGCATCGGCGAGCCAGTGCGCGGTGACCTTGAGGTTCGCGACGGGCGTGGACGGATCGGCGTTCTGCGAGACCAAGCCCACCGACTGCCCGGCCGGCTGCGCGATGCCCGCATCCGCGGGGCCGAGCAGCGGGACGTGCGCCAGGTTGGCGGTCGCGAGCGGCACCCACATGTCGGCCTCCCACGCGGCGATGCGATTGCCCTCGTCCAGCGCGGCGCGCATCTCGAGCAGCTGCGGCGGGCCTTTCGGGTCCCAGCCCAGTTCATCCGCGCGCGTCCACTGCACGCGCACCGGGCGGCCCGTCGCCTTGGAAAGCAGCGCGGCGTCGGCGGAAGCGTCGTCGTGTCCGTTCATGCCGTAGCAGCCGGCGCCATCGAGATAAATCATGCGCAGCTTGTCGCGCGGCAATCCCACCACGCGGGCCAGCGCCGGCTGGTAGCGATGCGTCGCCTGCGACGCGGTCCAGATCGTGGCGCGGTCGGCGCGCACGTCCGCCACCGCGCAGGACGGACCGATCGACCCGTGCGACTGCACCGGCCAGGCGTAGGTGGCGCGCTGCGTGCGCGGATTGCCGTCCGCCAGAGCCGCAGTGCTGCCCTTGTTCTGGATCACTTCGTCCCTGGCAAACGGCCCGCGCCGCGCCCACGCGGCCAGGTTTTCATGCCCCACCAGGCCCTTGCCCTCGCTCCAGCGCGCCTTCAGTTCGCGCGCCGCGCGCACCGCGGCCCATTCGTTGTCGGCGACCACGCCGAGAAAATTTCCGACGACCACCACTTCAGCTCCGGGGATGTGCTTGACCGAGGCCGCATCGACCGCGAGCAGCGAAGCGCCCACCGCCGCGGGACGCACCACGCGCCCGTGCAGCATGCCGGGCAGCGTGAAGTCGTGCACGTACACATGGCGCCCGGTCGCCTTGGCCGGGATATCGGGCCGCGGCATCGAGCGGCCGACGATCGAATAGCGCTTCGGATCCTTGAGCGGCGCCTTGGGATTCAGCTTCACGTTGAACGGACGATCGCCCGCGAGTTCGGCAATCGACACCTTCGGGCCGCCGGCGGCGCCGACCATGCCCTCCTCGAGCGTGAGTTCATTGGCGGGCCGCTGCAGCTTCGCGGCGCCAAGCGCCAGCAGCGCTTCGCGCGCGGTGGCGGCGGCCTGGCGCAGCTGCACGCCGCCGCGCATCACGCCGGTGCTTCCCGCGGTCGCTCCCTGGTCCGGCGTCAGCGCGGTATCGCCTTCGATGAGCTCGATGCGATAGACGTCGGCGGCCGACAGCGACAATTCTTCCGCG
Organism: Betaproteobacteria bacterium; assembly: GCA_025358705.1. Lineage (GTDB taxonomy): Bacteria > Pseudomonadota > Gammaproteobacteria > Burkholderiales > SG8-39 > RBG-16-66-20. The sequence goes on from JANYII010000051.1 coordinate 2,136, forward strand.
ACCATCTGCCGCATCGCGATGCGGTGGCCGGTGCCGAGGTCGACCTTGCCGGAGTACACCACCACGCTGCCGTCCTTGCGCACGGCGAGGAAGGCATCGAGCTCGCCCAGGTCGAGTGTGTGCGTGCTGGCGCCCATGAATGCTTGCGCGCGCGCCGCAGGAATGCCGGCGAAGGAAAAGCCGACCACCAGGGCGCTGCCTTGGAGGAATTCGCGGCGGGAGAGGCGGGGCGTGTTCATGTCAGCTCTTCTCCACCGGCGTACCGGCGGCACGCTGCACCGCGCGCAATACGCGATCGTGCGAGCCGCAGCGGCACAGGTTGCCGTCGAGCGCGGCCTTGGACTGGTCGATCGACGGGCGCGGCGTGCCGCGCAGCAGCGCCACCGCGGACATCACCATGCCGTTGGTGCAATAGCCGCACTGCGCCGCCTGTTCGGCGATGAAGGCGGCCTGCACCAGGTGCGGCTTCTCCGGCGAACCCAGGCCTTCGATCGTGGTGATGCGCCTGCCCACGGCGGCCGAGACGGTGACCTGGCAGGCGCGCGCCGGACTGTCGTCGATCAGCACCGTGCAGCTGCCGCACTGGCCCAGGCCGCAGCCGAACTTGGCGCCGTGCAGCTTGAGTTCGTTGCGCAGCAGGTAGAGGAGGGGCTGCGCCGGATCCCAGGATTCGACGCTTTGCCGCTTGCCGTTGACCAGCAGGTTGTAGCTAGCCATTCGCTTGCCTCCCGAGCATGCGCTTCAAGTCGAACTTCTGCACCTTGCCCATCGCGTTCCTGGGCAGATTGTCGACGAATACCACGCGCCGCGGATGCTTGTATTTCGCCACGCGGTCCTTGAACAGTGCAAGCACCGCGCTTTCATCGAGTTGCGCGTTCTTCGCCTTCACGACGAAGGCGCAGACCGCCTCGCCCCACCTGGGGTCCTCCATGCCGACCACCGCGCATTCCGCGATCGCCGGGCAGTCCGCCAGCACGTTTTCCAGTTCCGCGGGATGGATGTTCTCGCCGCCGGAAATGATGACTTCCTTCGAGCGGCCGATGATCCAGTAATAGCCGTCTTCGTCGACGCGGGCAAGGTCGCCGGTCTTGAACCAGCCGTCGGGCGTCAGCGCGACGGCGGTCGCCGCCGGATCGTTCCAGTAGCCGCGCATCACGTTCCGGCCGCGCACCCAGATTTCGCCGTCCACCAGCTTGACCTCGCAGTGCAGTGCCGGCTTGCCCGCGCTGCCCAGCTTGCGCACCGCGTCTTCCTTCAGCAGCACCACGGCGATCGGCGAAGTTTCGGTGCAACCGTAGATCTGCCCGACCGGGATGCCGCGCTCGTGGAAGGCGCGGATCATCGAATCCGGCACCACCATCGAGCCGGCGTTCATCATCTTGAGCGAGGACAGGTCCGTGCCGGCCCAGGCGGGATGGGAAACCACCGCCTGCAGGGTCGCGGGCACGAGCAGCGAAATCGTCGGGCGCCGTCGCGCGACGTCGGCGAGCCACAGCGCCGGATCGAAGCGGCGGTGCAGCGTCACGCTCGCGCCGGCCAGAAGCGCCGGCAGCGTCTGGTTGTTCAAGCCGCCGACGTGGAACATCGGCAGGGCGGTGAGGACATGGTCGGATTGCGACAGGTCGTGCGCGTGGATCGAGTTGTAGCCGTTCCACAGCAAGGCGGCCTGGGTCAGCACCGCGCCCTTGGGCTTTCCCGTCGTGCCGGAGGTATAGACGATGAGGACGTCGTCTTCATCATGGCCGGAAGATTTTGAATTTACTTCGGAATTGAAATTCCCCTGAGGAATGCCAAGGCTACCTGCATGCGCCTTGAATTCGTCATCCGAAAAAATCCACTTCGGCTTGCAGTCCGCAAGAATCGTCTTGTGCTCGGCGGCGGTGAGGCGCCAGTTGAGCGGCACCAGGATCGCGCCCAGGCGCGCCAGCGCGAACAGCAGCACCAGCATCTGCGGATGGTTGTAGCCGAGCCAGGCGACCCGGTCGCCCTTTTTCACCTGCAGGAAATTCGACGCCTTCTGCACCTGGTTCCACAGCTCCAGGTAGCTGATGTCGACACCTTCGAAGTGCAGCGCGATCTTCGAGGGCGACTGCTCCGCGCAGCGCTCGATGATGCGCGAAAGGTTAATCGTCGCTCTCGCCGGCTTCGTAGAGCGCCTCGCGGCCGATGCGGTCCAGGCACAGCTCGGCCGTCCAGGGCAGCATCAGCGCGCCGCAGCGCGAATCCCGGTACAGGCGCTCCAGCGGCAGGCTCTTCAGCATGGACTGCCCGCCGCAGGTGCGGATCGCGAGCGCGCACAGCGCGTTGGCGTTTTCCATGATGGTGTATTGCGTCGCATAGGCACGCAGGCGCGCGTCCTTCGGCGGATCCACGCGCGCATCCTCCAGCATGCGCAGGAAGAGGGCGCGCGTCTGCTCGAGCTTGACCCACATCTCGGCGACCGCGATCTGCTAGGTCGGGTACATGCGCCGCTTCACCGGCGGCATGCCTTCGATCTCGCCGCGCAGGTACTTGACGGTGAATTCGTAAGCAGCGATCGCGATGCCCATATAGGTCGGCGAAAGGGTCGTGAACATGTGCGGCCAGCGTCCCGCCGCCTGGAAGTACAGGCCGCGCGGCATCATCTGCGCGTCGTCAGGCACGAACACGTCCTTGAAGACGAGCGTGCGCGATACGGTGCCGCGCATGCCCAGCGGATCCCAGTCGCCTGTGATGGTGAAACCCGGCGCATCCGCGGGCACCGCGATGTAGAGCGTGTCGCGCATGGAACTGCCCGGCTTGTCCTCGGTGCACAGCACGCCGTAATAGTGGGCGGCGCCGGAGAGCGAGGCGAAGATCTTCCTGCCGTTCATGCGCCAGCCGCCATCCACCTTGGTGGCGACGGTGCCGAACGGCGCCTTGCCCGCGGCCGCGGCGCTGCCCTCGGAAAACGGCTGCGCGTAGATCGCGCCGTCCTTGACCACGCGGTTGAAATGAACGGCGCGGTAGCGCTCGTGCTCCTGCTTCTGCGCCGCGGTCATGTCGAGGTCGTCGGCAAGCAGCCCCGGCCAGAGCATCGAGCAGGCGTGCATGTTGAAGGTGAGGGCGGTCGCGCCGCAGTACTTGCCGAGCGTGGCCGAGACCAGCGCATAGGTGCGCAGGTCCGCGCCCATGCCGCCGAATTTCTCCGGCACGCACAGGCCGAGCAGTCCCGCCTGCTTCAGGTCGGCGTAGTTCTCGAAGGGAAAGCTCGCTTCGCGGTCGTACTTTGCCGCACGCTTTGCAAAGGCGGGGCCGACGGAATCGGCCAGCGCAATTAATTTCTTTTGATTTTCATTTAAAGGAAAACCAGAACCTGTAACTGAGTAGCGCGGATCGATCATAGGTCGTGGCTCTTCAGGAAAAAGTGCAGGGCGTCGTTGAACGCGTCCGGCTGGTCCATGGGGCCCAGGTGGCCGCAGCCCTCCAGCAGCACGTATTCAGAGCCGGGAATCTTGCCCGCCATCTTCTCCATCACCGAGGGTGGCGCGGTCTTGTCGTCCGATCCCGCGACAAGCAGCGCCGGCACCTTGATATTCGCCAGTTCCTTGCGGCGGTCGAACGTCGTGAGCAGCTGCACCGCCTTGCGATAGGTGTCGGGCGGCACGCCAGCCATGATCTGTTCCGCAAGCTTTGAATTGCTTCCCATCGTCGGAATCAGCTTCGCGGCGATCTGCGCCATCGTTTGGCCCTGGTCGAGCGGACCGATGCGCGCGGCGATGAATTGCTTCGTGAATTCGCTGCTGCCGCCGGCGAAGGCGGGGCTGGTAAAACACAGTGCCAGCGCCTTGATCAGCTTCGGATGCCTCACGTAGGCTTCCTGCGCGATCAGGCCGCCCATGCTGTGGCCGATCAGCACCACCGGTTCGCCTTCGCTGACCGATTCGATCAGGCGCGCAAGCGACGCGCTGACCTGCTCCAGGTCGTAGGGCTCGACGATCGGGCTGTGGCCATAGCCTGGCTGGTCCCAGGCGTGCGCGGGATAGCCGAGGCCGGCGAAGTAGGGCAGTTGCGCTTCCCAGGCGTGATGGCCGCCGCCTACGCCGTGCAGGAAAACCAGGGGCGTCATGCCGTGAGTTTGCCGTCTTTCACCACTGCTTTACCGTCAAGCTCGACGGTGCAGTGGCGGAAGGGCAGGTCGAAGTGACCGAGCGTGTGGCGGCCCGCGACTTCATTGGCGCCGGTCGAATACAGGAAGTTTCCGGCGAAGGCGCGTTGCTCGGTGCCGTTGACGTCACGCTTGTCGTAGAGCATCAGCGCATCCCAGCGCGCGCGCGTGTTCATGCCCCAGCCGACGTGCGACACCGCGTAGGCCTCGCGATCGCCCCAGGCGGCGAAATAATCGCGCATCAGCTCCGCGTCGAGTGACTCGCCTTCGATGCTCGTTACGTAATCATTTTGAATTTTCAATTGAATTGGATTTTCTATATATCTCTTGAAAGTCAGGTTCAGATCGCCAGGCGCCATCACCAGCGTGCCGTTGACGCTGCCGGCCTTCGGAAAGCCCAGGCACAGGCCTCCCGGCCAGTGCGACAGCGTGCCGGGCTTCTCCGTATAGCCCCAGACGCCACCCACCCGCGCACCTTCGATCCTGATATCGAGTTTCGTGCCGGCGGGGGAGGTGACCTTCATCACCTTCGCTTCGCGCATCAGGCGCATGCCCGCCCTCACCTTCTGCTCGTCGTCAGGGGAGGGCGCCAGGCGCTCGAGCACGTCGGGATGCTCATTGGAGATGTACAGCACGCGCGCCCCACCTTTGAGGATCTGCGGCAGCTCCACGGCATGCATCAGGCCTTCCAGCGTGCAGTCGGCGACGAACACCGAACTCGCGAGCGCGCCAATTGCCGGCCCGAGGTTCTGCAGCGCGACCGAAGCGCCGGTCGAGCGGATCGGCACCGGCGCGCTCTGGCGCGGTGTCGGCACCACCACATGAAACGGCCGGGCGCCGAGGCGCGCGAGCGCCAGCTCGGCAAGCTGGACGTTCAATGCGCGCGATTGCGATTCTGAGAGCACCGCGCAGACATCGCCGGACGCGACCTTGCATTTCGCGAAAACTTCCGCGAACAGGTCGATCCATTTTCCTTCGATGCGGTCGGCGATCATTGGGGCGGGCTCCAGCAGGAGCCCAGATATTACCGTGTAGAATCAAGCTTCCATGATCGTGTTCAATCTTCACTGCAAAGACGGCCACCGCTTCGAGGGCTGGTTCGGCTCGGCCAAGGACTTCACCTCGCAGAAAAAGCGCGGCCTGCTGTCCTGCCCGACGTGCGGCGATGGCGCCATCGAGAAGGGCCTCTCCGCCCCGCGCCTCAACATGGGCGCCCAGGAACCTAAGCAACCGAAGCAGGTTCCCGCGGTTCAGAAAACGCCGGACATGGAAGGCAAGGACGCCTTCGCCGTTGCCCAGATGCTCTATTCGCGCATGCTGGACGAGATCCTCACCAAGTCCGAGGATGTCGGCGCCAGGTTTCCCGAAGAAGCCCGCAAGATCTACTACCAAGAATCCCCCGGCCGCGCCAT
>JANYII010000108.1 GCA_025358705.1 Betaproteobacteria bacterium
GCGCGTCAGGCCCACCAGGCCGTGCTTGGCCGCGATGTAGCCGACCTTGTAGGGCGAAGCGATCAGTGCGTGGATCGAGGCCATGTTGACGACGCGGCCCCACTTCTGCTTCTTCATCGCCGGCCAGCAATAGCGCGTCAGGAGGAAGGGCGCCGTGAGCATCAGCGAAATCATGCGTTCCCACTGGTCCTCGGGGAAATCCTCGATCGGCGAGACGTGCTGGAAGCCGGCGTTGTTGACGAGCACGTGCACCGTGCCGTGTTTTGCGAGCGTCGCGTCGACGAGAGCCTTGCAGCCTTTGCGCTGGCTCAAATCCGCGAGGACGAAATCCCCACCCAGCCGCTTCGCGTGCTCGGTGCCGGTCTTTTCGTTCATGTCCGCGATGACGACGGTCATGCCGTCGGCGGCAAGGCGCTCGGCGCAGGCGAGGCCGATGCCGCTCGCGCCGCCGGTGACGATGGCGATCTTGCCGGTCATGAGAGAGGGATGTCGACGTTCCTCTTGAAAGCGGTTCGCGCGCACAGGCGCTCGAACCAGGCTTCCAGGTGCGGCAGTTTCGGCCGCTCCATCGGCAGCCGCATCCAGCGCTGCACTTCGCAGCCAATGGGAATCTCGCCCATCGAGAACGCGCCGGCGACGTACATGCGGTCGGCGAGCGCGGCGTCGAGGATCGCCGCCATCTGGCCCGACTTCAGGCGCGAGGCCTCGATCGCCTTCGCATCGCGCTTGTCCTCCGGCGTTCGGATCAGGTGCCAGAAGGCGTCGCGCACGCTGCCCTGGAACGAGAAAGCCCAGTCCATCCACTGGTTGGCCACCGCGCGCGTGCGCTCGTCCATCGGCCAGAGCACGCCCTTGCCGTACTTCGCCGCGAGATAGCGCAGGATGCTGTGCGACTCCCAGAGAATGAAGCCATCCTCGTCCATGGTCGGCACCAGGCCGTTCGGATTCATCTTGCGGTATTCGGGAGTGTTCACCACGCCGTACTGCATGCCGGCGTCGGTGCGCTCGTACTTGAGCCCGAGCTCATCCAGGCACCAGAGCGCCTTCTTGACGTTGACCGAATTCGTGCGTCCCCAGATCTTCAGCATTTCGCTTCCTCAGAAACCTGCCGCTTGCCCGTCGCGCCGGGGATCGCTCGCGGCAAGGTAGCCGCCATCCATCTTCCAGATCATCTGTCCGCTGCCGAACTGGTTGTAGTCGTCCACCGTGACGATCCTGTGCCCGCGGCGGCGCAGGTCGTCGACGATCGCGGCGGGGAAATTGTCCTCGACGCTCACGTCCATACCCTGCACCCAGCGGAAGCGCGGCCCGTCGCAGGCCGCCTGGGGGCTCTGTCCGTAGTCGGCGATGCGCACCATCACCTGCAGGTGGCCCTGCGGCTGCATGGTGCCGCCCATGACGCCGAAGCTCATGACGGGTTTCCCGGCTTTCGTGACGAAGCCGGGAATGATGGTCTGGTAGGGGCGCTTCTTCGGCCCGACGCGGTTCGGGTGGCCTTCCTGCATCACGAAGGTCGCGCCACGGTTCTGCAGCGAGATGCCGGTGCCCGGCACTACCACCCCCGAGCCGAAGCCCATGTAGTTCGACTGGATCATCGACACCATCATTCCCGAAGCATCGGCCGCGGTGAGGTAGACGGTGCCGCCCTGCGGCGGCTTGCCGGCGGCAAAAGGCTGCGCCTTTTGCCGGTCGATCAGTTTTGAGCGATCCTTCAGGTACCCGGGATCCAGCAGCTTCTTCGGATCGAACGGCATGTGATCGATATCGGCCACGTAGGCCTGCGCGTCGGCGAAGGCGAGCTTCGTCGCTTCTATCTGGAGATGGAAGCTGTCGGCCGAGTCCACCGGCAGCGAGGCCACGTCGAAGTGCTCGAGGATGCCGAGCGCGATCAGCGCGACGATGCCCTGGCCGTTGGGCGGGATTTCATGGATGGTGTAGCCGCGGTAGTCCTGCTGCAGGGTCCCGACCCAGTCGGACTTGTGCGCGGCCAGGTCCGCCACGCGCATCGCTCCGCCGTGCTGCTTCGCGAAGGCCTCGATCTTCTCCGCCAGCTCGCCGCTGTAGAACGCGGCGCCCTTGCTGGCGGCGATTTTTTCCAGCGTCGCGGCGTGTTCGGGAAATTTGAAGACTTCGCCCACCGCCGGCGGCCGGCCGCCCGGCATGAAAGCCTCGGAAAATCCGGGCTGCACTTTCAGTTCATTCGCCTGCGCCGCCCATTGGCCGGCGATGGTCGGGGAAACCATGAATCCCTCGCGCCCGTAGCGGATCGCGGCCTCGAACAGTTTTGCGAACGGCAGCTTGCCGAACTTCGCGTGCAGTTCCGCCCATGCCGACACGGCGCCCGGCACGCTCACCGAGTTCCAGCCGCGCACCGGCATCGATTTCGCGCCGCCGAAGAATGCCGGCTCCCAGCCCGCGGGCGAGCGTCCCGACGCATTCAGGCCGTGCAGCTGCCTGCCGTCCCAGACGATCGCGTAGGCGTCCGAACCAATGCCGTTGGAAACGGGCTCGACCAGCGTGAGCGTGATCGCCGTGGCGAGGATCGCGTCCACCGCGCTGCCGCCCGCGGCGAGCATCGCAACCCCGGCCTGCGCGGCGAGCGGCTGCGAAGTGCAGACGACATTGCGCGCCAGCAGCGGCTTGCGCGGCCAAGCGTAGGGATTCTTCCAGGAAAAAGGAACTTCCATGGCGTAATTGTAAACGGGCTGCTCAGGCCGCTCTTATCCCGCAGAGGGAATATCGCTGCTTGGAGTTAGAATTTGACGCCTATGCGTCCGCTGCTATTCATATGCCTGACCGCGCTGCTCGCCGCCAGCCAGCCCGTTGCCGCCCAGACCCTGCAAGAGGCGATCCAATCGCTGGACCGGAAGGAGTATGAGAAAGCACGATCCATTCTGGAAAAGCTGGCGACTGCGGGGAATACGGAGGCTGAGTTCAGGCTGGCCGAAATGTATGTCCGACCCATCGGCATTGCTCGAAACCCGCAACGGGGATTGGCGCTCTACGAGTTGGCGGCAAAAAAGGGACACCCGGAAGCGCAGTACGCCCTGGCGACTGAATTGATCAAGGGCGCGCTGATCGCGCCGGACAGGAAGCGCGCCCTGGGCATGATGCGCACGTCCGCGAAGCTGAAATTCCCCGGCGCCCAGCATGCCCTGTGTGTGGAGCTGAGCATGGAAGAAAGCAGGTTTTACGACGCGGAAGAGGCGTACGCCTGGTGCCAGGCATCGTCGAGCAAGAAACACAAGCAGGCGGACGAATCCGCGCGGCGGGGAAAAGATACGCTGGCAAGGATCCAGGCCAGGAAGGGGGCGGATGCCGTGCAGGCCGCCAGGGAGCGCGCCGCCCAATTTACGAAGGCGTACTGAGGGCCAAATTCCGGCCACTGCGTTCAGGCCCGCCCACGGGGCGAACTGGGGAGTACGTCGGTAATATTCACGTTCCGGACCGGCTGCATCTGGGGGGTATTCGCAGTATATTTCCACTCCTTATGGGAAGGTCTGGCCGGGAATTGGTCCTGCACCTGTGCGCGCTGGCGCTCGGGTGGGCGTTGGCCGTGCCCGTATCCGCCGAGACACTGAAGACCCTCGCCCCGAGCAAGCCCGCGCCCGGGGGCGAACGGCGCATCGCGCTGGTAATCGGCAACAGCGGCTACAAGGACTCGCCGCTGCGCAATCCGGCGAACGACGCGCGCGCCATCGCCCTGGCGCTTAGCGCCACGGGCTTCACGGTGACGGTGATCGAGGACGCGACGCAGATCACGATGCGCCGCGCGGTGCGCAACTTCGGCGACGAGCTGGTGAAGGCGTCGGTGGGCCTGTTCTACTACGCCGGCCACGGCATGCAGGTGAAGGGCGCGAACTACCTCATCCCGGTGAACGCGGACATCGAACGCGAGGACGAGGTAGCAGACCAGGCGATCGATGCCAATTTCATCCTCACCAAGATGGACAGCGCGAAGAACTCGCTCAACATCATGATCCTGGACGCCTGCCGCAACAATCCGTTCGCGCGCAGCTTCCGCTCGGGCTCCAAGGGCCTGGCGCAGATGGACGCGCCCTCGGGCACGCTGATCTCGTTCGCCACGGCGCCCGGCTCGGTTGCTTCCGACGGCAGCGGGCAGAACGGCCTGTACACCGAACACTTCCTCAAGGCGATGCACGCCCCCGGCATGCCGATCGAGCAGGTGTTCAAGCAGGTGCGGATCGGCGTTACGCGTGCCACGAAGGACCAGCAGATCCCGTGGGAGAGTTCCTCGCTCAAAGGGGATTTCTCCTTTGTGCCGGGCGTGCCGCTGGCCTCTGCCGCGCCCGGTTCCATGGTCAGCCAGGAGGCGATGCAGCGGGCGGTGCGGGAAGCCACCCTGGCGGCAGAGGAGAGGGCTTCGCGCGAGCGCGACGCGATGCAACAGCGCATGGAACAGATGGTGGCGGACATGCTCGCCAAGCAGAAGGCGATGCTCGATGCCGAACGCGCCGCGAAGGGCTTGCAGCCCGTGCCGGCCGCCGTTGCGGTCCCGGCTGCCGTGCCCGCCGCGCCCGTGCAGGTCGCCAGCGCGGCGCCGACGGCCATCGCGGTGCGCGCCGAATCGCAGGGCGACCGGTGGCGCTACGCCGGCGTGGACTCTTTCAACAGCAGCAAGAAATATGAAGCTGTA
>JANYII010000119.1 GCA_025358705.1 Betaproteobacteria bacterium
CAACGGCAAGCCGGGACCGCGGCCTGACTACGGCCCGAAGTACTACGCCGCTTTCCTCATTGACCTCGACGGCAACAACGTCGAGGCGGTTTGCTTCAAGTAGGAGGTGCGATGGCCTCGATCCACAGGGAAATCCGCATCGATGCGCGACCCGAGGATGTCTGGGATGCAGTGAGAGACGTCGGCAACATCCACCAGCGCCTGTGTCCGGGTTTCCTCACCGACTGCCGCATGGACGGGCCCGATGCGCGCATCGTCACGTTCGGCAACGGCATGGTGGCGAAAGAGTTGATCGTCGACCTGGACGACAAGGCGCGGCGCGTCTCCTGGTCTGCCGTCGGTGGACGGCTCACGCATCACAATGCTTCGATGCAGATCTTCTCGGACGGCGATGGTTGCCGCGCCGTGTGGATCGCGGACCTGCTGCCGAACGACCTGGCCGGCGCGATCGCCGGGATGATCGAGCAGGGTCTGGCGGCGATGAAGAAGACGCTGGACCGCTGAGGTGCATGAGGGTTGGAGACCCAAATCGGGTTGGAGACCCAAATCGGGCTAGACTCCTCCAGCACTTTCCTGGAGGTCCGATGACGCGAGCTTTCGCCCTCAGTCTAGCCCTTGCCCTGGGGGCCGCCGCAGCCCACGCGCAACCCTATCCGAACAAGCCGATCAAGCTCGTCGTGCCGTATTCCTCCGGCACCAGCACCGACGTGCTCGGCCGGCTCTACGCGCAGAAGCTCTCCGAAAGCCTCGGGCAGCCCGTCATCGTAGAGAACAAGGCCGGCGCGGGCGGCAACATCGCCGGCGAGGCCGTGGCGAAGTCGGCGGCAGACGGCTATACGATTACCCTCTCCACCAGCGCGGTGCACGCGACCAATCCGTCGCTCTACGGCAAGCTGCCGTTCGACACAGTGAAGGACTTCACCCACGTCAGCTTCCTCGTTTCGGCGCCGAACATGCTGGTGGTGAATTCCACCGTGCCGGCGAAGAACGTGGCCGAGCTGATTGCCTACGCCAAGGCCAATCCGGGCAAGCTCACCTACATCTCCGCCGGCTCCGGCACCTCGCCGCACATGTCCGGCGAGCTGCTCAAGTCCATGGCGGGCATCGACATCGTCCATGTCCCGTACAAGCAAATTTCGCAGGGGTTCACCGACCTGATCGGCGGCCAGGTGTCGATGACCTTCTATCACGTGCCGGTGATCTACCCGTACGTGAAGGACGGGCGCCTGCGCGCGCTCGGCGTCGCCACCAAGCAGCGCAGCGCGCTTGCGCCCGAAGTGCCGCCCATCGCCGAGACCGTTCCCGGCTTCGAAATCCGTCCCTGGTGGGGCGTCAGCGGCCCCGCCAGCATGCCGCCCGAAGTCGTCAACCGTCTTTACACCGCCACCAACGCCATCCTCAAGGATCCCGACACCATCCAGCGCTTCACCGCGCTAGGTCTCGAGATTCAGCTCATGACAACGAAGGAATTCAACGACTTCCTCGGCACCGAGATCGTCAAGTGGACGAAGATCGTGAAGGACTCCGGCGCGAAGGTGGACTAACTAAGACTTTGGTTGCTTGAGCTCTTCCAGCCGGTCCGTCGCCGGCGCGGGGGTGCGCGAGAGGGCACTGATTTCGGCGCGCAGTGTGGGCGTCATGTCGATGTTCACTGCGTTGAGCGAATCCTTCAGCTGCTCCAGGTTGCGTGCGCCGACGATGGGCGCGGTGATGGCGGGATGCGCGCCGACCCAGGCCACCGCGGTGCTGACCGGGTGCAGGCCCTTTGACTTGCAGAAGGCGACGAACTTGTCGGCCGTTTCGAAGGCCCAGTCTTCGCCGTAGCGCGCCTCGTACATCTTGTTGGCCTTGAGGCGGCCCGCGGCCTTCGCGCCTTCCTTGCCCGAATACTTTCCGGAGAGCAGGCCGGCGGCAGCGGGGCTGTAGGGGATCACGCCGATGCCGTTGGCTTCGGCCATGGGCAGCAACTCGACCTCGGCCTGGCGCTTGACCAGGCTGTACATCGGCTGGATGAGTTGCAGGCGTGCCCAGTTGTTGCGCTCCTGCAGGTCCACCGCGTGTTGCGTCTGCCAGGCCGACCAGTTGCTGACCGCGGGGTAGAGCACCTTGCCCGAGTGCACCAGGTCTTCCAGCGCGCGCGCCGATTCTTCCAGCGGCGTGCGCTTGTCGAAGTGATGCAGGAAGTAGATTTCGACGCGATCTGTCTGCAGCCGCTTCAGGCTCGCTTCCAACGCGCGCACGATATGGCGGCGCGAAGTGCCGCGCGCGTTGACGTCCTCGCCGACCGGGTTGTATCCCTTGGTGGTGACGACCAGCTCGTCACGGTGGCCGCGCATCAGCGTGCCGAGGATCTCCTCGGACTTGCCCTTGCTGTACTGGTCGGCGGTGTCGAAGAAGTTGATGCCCGCCTCTCGGGTTGTCTTGTACATCGCAGCGGAGGTCGCCTCGTCGGCGTCACCGCCGAAGGACATGGTGCCGAAGCACAGTTCCGAGACCATCACACCGGTACGACCGAGCGGCTTGTGTTTCATGGGGCTCCTATTTGGCTGCAGGCGCGACCGCGACACCGCGCGCGCCGGTCTTTTCGATCGCGCGCGCGACGAGTCCCGACGCTTTGGCGTCTTCCACCACGCTGCGCAGGTACGCGAGGCCGGCGTCCTTGCCTTTCGGCACGGCGATGGACTGCTGCACGGCCATGAAGCGCCCATCCACCAGGCGCGAGCCGGGCAGCTTGGCGCTCATGTTGATCAGCGCTTCGGTGAGTCCGGCGAGCGCGTCGGCGTTCCCCGCGGTCAGGAATTCGAAGGCGGCGTCGTTGGTCGGCTGCGACAGCAGCTGGGCGTTCTTCAGGTTGCGCTGCAGCCAGAGCTCGTAGTTGGCGCGCGCCGCGGCGGTGACGCGCAGGCCGGCGCGGTCGACTTCAGCCGCGCTCCTCAATGCCGAGGCGCCGGGCACGAGGTAGGTGGCGTTCAGCTCCACGTAGGCGGCGCTGAAGTCCATGATCTTCTCGCGCTGCGGATCGGAGCCGAGGAAGGCGATGTCCCACTTGTTGTCGGGCGCCGAGTCGCCCAGCGCGGTCACCGTATCGAAGGCGACGATCTCGAGCGGCACGCCGAGCCGGCGCGCGAGCTCGTTGGAGAGGTCCAGCGCGACGCCGCGCGATTCGCCGGTCGCCTTGTCTTTCTGCGCCAGGATGAAGTTGCCGTAGTTGATGCCGGCGCGGAGTTTTCCGGTCGGGGCAAGATCGGCGCGTACGGCAGGCGTGATGTCAGGCATGGAGGCGCAAATTCTATCCCGCTGCGCGCCGGTCGAGCGCGAGGGAGATGCCTTCGTTCAACGCCACCGCCGTGAGCACCACCAGGCCGCCGGCGACGATGGCGCCCGCGGGCGCCTCGCCCAGCGCGAGCCACACCCACAGCGGGCCGAGCACGATTTCGAGCAGCGACAGAAGGCCGATTTCGGCCGCGGTGAGGTGCAGCAACACCAGGCGCACGAGGAGCACGCAGGGCAGCGCGAGCTGGAACACGGCGAGCACGCCGTAGAGCGCGAGGTCCTTAGGCGACGCGCTGAAGGGAAGCGCCATGGGCCAGGACAGGAGAACCGCAATCACGCCGCCGCCGAGCAGCGCGGGCACCAGGTCCACGCGCCCGCGCCCGAGCTTCACCACAACCGTGTTGGCGGCGGCCGCGATCGGGATTGCGAGCGCAATCAGGCTGCCCTCGAGGTTGCCGGTGCGCAGCGCGTCGTTGAACATGACGCCGATGCCGGCCGCCGCGGCCACGATGGCGAGCCAGGTGCGCGCCGGCACGCGCTCGCGCAGGAAAAGCCACCCGGCAAGTGCGGCGCAGAACGGCATCACGCCCATGATGAAAAGCGCGTTCGCCACGGTGGTGCGGCTCAGGGCGACCATGAAGGAGACAAACATCGTCGCCCAACAGAGACTGGAGAACACGCCTGGCCAGCCCATGGAGAGGAGCCTGCGCAGGGCATCGCCGCGGTGCTGCACGAGCAGAAATGCGCCGATTGCGACGCACAGGAACAGCGAGCGCCAGAACGACGCCTCCCAGCCGTTGGTGACCGAGGATGCGCGCGTAATGACGCCCGCGGTGCTCCAGAGGAATGTGCACAGCAACATCACTGCGAAGCCGAGCCTGCGCTCGGCCGCATTTGGCGCGGTAACGGGACGCTCCTAGGTTCCGGGCTTGACCCAGGTTTCGGACCAGGCCAGGCAGGCGCTCGTCGAGTCGCGCTCGCCGCGCTTCTCGGCGTAGGGCGAACCGACGGCGACGCGACCGTTTAGCGCGATGCGCGCAGCTTTTGCAGGAAAGAAGGTGCTGAAGACGCCAATCGGCCGGCCGCCCGAGCCCGGCGGCATGGTGAGCACGAAGGGCGCGAGGAAATCCTCCCATGTGAGCAGGACCTCGGCGTCCTTGGCGGTCACCAGTTCGGCCGCTTTTGTATCGATGCCGCCCGACCGGGTGAATGCAGCCTGCGTCACCGGCGTCTTCGCGTCCGCGAAGGCGGGAAAGAGCAGGGACTCGATTTCCTTCTGCAGCCAGCGCGCCACCGGCGGGTTGTCGGACCAGATCTTCACCTCGCCGCCGGTGAGCGTGCTCTTCATGAAAAGGGCATGGCCCGCGCCGGCGGGGCACCACAGCACTCGCCAGTGGCTGGCGCGGTCGGTCTGCGTCTTGCCGCCGTCGGGGCTGAAACGGATAAACGAATTCTCCCCGGTCATCAGGACATCATTTGGGTCGACAGGCGAACTCATGGCTTCCTCCGTTGGCGTATACCGGATAATTGCAGAATGTCCGCCGCCAGCGCAATCGATTTTCGTCCCGACACCCCGGAATTCCTACGCGATCCGTTTCCGCTCCTGCGCCGCATGCGCGAGGAAGACCCCGTGCACTGGAGTCCGCGCCTGAAGTCCTGGGTGCTGACGCGCTACGACGATATCAAGGCGGTGTGCCTCGACAAGGAAGTTTCGTCGGACCGCCTGCGGCCGTACTTTGCCACGCTGCCGGGCGCGGAGGCGGCGCGCATCGGCGAGATCATCCGCTACCTCACCCACTGGATGGTATTCCGCGACCCGCCCGAGCACACGCGCATGCGCCGGCTCACGAGCAAGGTGTTCAACCTGCAATCGATGAATGCGATGCGTCCCGCGGCTGAAGAACTGGCGCAGGGGCTCCTGGAACGCATCGGCAAGCGCCAGGAGATCGATTTCGTCGCCGACTTCGCGGGCCCGTTGCCGGCGCTGGTGATCATGACGATGCTCGGCGTGCCGCGCGAGGAACTGGCGAAGGTGAAGCGCATGTCCGACGAGATGGCGCTGTTCATCGGCAGCTCGCGCATGTCGCAGGACAAGTACGATATCGCGGAGCGGGCGACGAAGGAGATGGCCGCATTTTTCCTCGAGTTGATCCAGGACAGGAGAAAGAAGGCGCAAACGGACCTGCTCTCGCAGCTGGTCCACCTGGAAGACGACGGCGACCGGCTGTCCGAAGATGAGCTCGTCGCGACCTGCATCCTGCTGCTGTTCGCGGGCCACGAGACGACCACCAACCACATCGCCAACGGCTTGCTGTCGCTCCTGCGTTTCCCGCGGGAATTTGATTTGTTGAAAGAAAATCCGGAACTGGCGCCACGTGCCATCGAGGAACTGCTCCGCTACGACGGCCCGAGCGGCGCACAGGTGCGCATCGTCAAGCAGCCGCAGGTAATGCGCGGCAAGGCGCTCAAGCCGGGCGACCGCGTGTTCATCATGCTGAACGCGGCGAACCGGGACCCCGAGGTCTACGAGCAACCCGACCGGCTGCACCTCGATCGCGGCGGCCCGGCCCACCTCACGTTCGGCTTCGGCATGCACATCTGCCTCGGTTTTCCCCTGGCGCGCATGGAAGGGCAGGTTGCATTGCCGGCGGTAGTGCGCCATTGGAAGAACATTGCCCTCGCAATGCCGGAAGAACGCATCGAGTGGCTGAATTCGATGGTGTTCCGCGGCATGCACTCGATGCCGCTGCGTGTCGGGCCCTGAAGGGATGGATACGCCCGTGATTCGCCTCGGGCCGGTCAGCGTGTACCTGGGCGAGAAGTCTGGCAAATATCCTGACGGCAACCAGGTCGTCGTGCAGGGGGCCGACACGCGGGCCGCCTTCGATACCCCGCTGGTCGCCAATCGCCTCGGGCCGGAGCTGCTGGACGCGGATCTCGTCGTGCTCGGGCACGTGCATGAAGACCATATGGCCGGGCTGCACCGCATGCCGCGCGCGGAAGTACACGTCCACGAGCGCGACGTGGATGCGGCGCGCAGCTGGGAGGGTCTCGCGCGGCACTACGGCTATTCCCAGCCGGTGCTGGACGAGATGCAGGTCATGATCAAGCGGGACTTCCATTACGCGCCGCGCCCCGACGCGAAGCCGTACCGGGACGGCGCCACGTGGAGCCTCGGCGGGGGCGTCACGGTGCGCGCGCTCCACATGCCCGGCCACACCTCCGGCCACTGCGTGCTCCTGGTCGAGCCCGGCGGCGTGGCGTTCATCGGCGATATCGAGCTTTCCTCGTTCGGTCCCTACTATGGCGACGCGACTTCCAGCCTGGCGGAATTCCGCCGCACGCTGGAGGCGGTGAAGGAAATTCCGGCGAAGGCCTGGGTGACGTCGCATCACAAGGGCGTGATCACGGACCGGGAAGTCTTTCTTTCGCTGCTGCGGGCTTTCTCAGCGAGACTGGATGCGCGCGAGGAGGCGATCGCGGCCTTTCTTGGGCAGCGTCCCTCGACGCTCGCCGAATTGGTCGCGCATCGCTTCCTGTATCCGAGGGACTCGAGCGGCACCTGGTACGACGAGGCCGAGCGGCGCACAACCGGGCAGCACCTCGAAGCGCTCGCGCGCGCAGGCCGCGCGATCGACGAAGGCGGGCGCTGGCGAACGGCATAGCCGGGCTTGACCGCAGTCAAGAATTTTCGCACTGCCGGCAGTCGATAATCGAAGCGTGAAAAAGAAGCGCAATTTCGGGCTCAAGGGCCGCGGCGTCGATCCGCAGGCGCGAGAGGATGTTCGCGTGCTGCTGGGCCGTGAACCGCGTCGCCGCGACCTGCTGATCGAGCACCTGCACAAGATCCAGGACCGCTACGGCCATCTTTCTTCGGCGCACGTGGCGGCACTCGCCGAGGCCATGAGGCTGTCGCAGACGGAGGTCTACGAAGTCGCCACCTTCTACCACCACTTCGACGTGGTGAAGGAAGGTGAGACACCGCCTCCCGCATTGACGGTGAGAGTTTGCGATTCCCTCTCCTGCGAACTGGCTGGTGCCGAAAAACTTCTCAAGGGACTGTCCCTGGGAAAAGATGTCCGGGTGCTTCATGCCCCGTGTGTCGGGCGCTGCGAATCGGCGCCGGTAGCCATCGTCGGCCAACACCCGGTTCTGAACGCTTCCGTTTCCTTGGTCGAGAAAGCCGTTGCGGAGAAGAAAATCCGCTGTCCCGAAACGCCTTACATCGACTTCAATGCGTACAAAAAGGCCGGCGGCTACAAGCTGGTCGCGGACTGCCTCGCGGGAAAGCGCACGCGCGAGGAGATCACCAGGATCATGGAGGATTCGGCGCTGCGCGGCCTGGGCGGCGCCGGATTTCCGACCAGCCGCAAATGGAAGATCCTCGCCGCCGAACCCGCGCCGCGCGTGATGGCGGTGAACATCGACGAGGGCGAGCCGGGCACCTTCAAGGACCGCTACTACCTCGAGCGCGACCCGCACCGCTTCCTGGAAGGCATGCTGGTGGCGGCGTGGTGTTCCGGGGTGGGCGAGATCTACATTTATTTGAGAGATGAGTACGCGGGCTGCCGCGCTATTCTGGAAAAAGAGCTTTCCAGGTTAAAAAAACATTCTTCGTTCCCGTTGCCTCCCATCCATCTGCGCAGGGGCGCGGGCGCCTACATCTGCGGTGAAGAGTCGGCGATGATCGAATCCATCGAAGGCAAGCGCGGCATGCCGCGCCTGCGACCGCCGTACGTCGCGCAAGTCGGCCTGTTCGGCTACCCGACGCTCGAGCACAACATGGAAACGGTGTACTGGGTGCGCGAGATCGTGGAAAAAGGCGGCGCCTGGTTTGCCGCGCAGGGCAGGAACGGCCGCAAGGGCCTGCGCTCGTTTTCGGTTTCGGGTCGCGTGAAAAAGCCCGGCATGCATCTCGCGCCGGCGGGGATCACCGTGCGGCAGCTGATCGATGAATTCTGCGGCGGCATGCTCGACGGCCACCAGTTCTACGGCTATCTCCCGGGCGGCGCTTCCGGAGGAATCCTGCCTGCGAGCCTGGGCGACGTGCCGCTGGATTTCGACACGCTACAGCCCCACGGCTCCTTCATCGGCTCTGCAGCTGTTGTTGTTTTGAGTAATAAAGATAAAGCTGCAACGGCGGCAAAGAACCTCATGAAGTTCTTCAAGGACGAATCCTGCGGCCAGTGCACGCCCTGCCGGGTGGGCACGGCCAAGGCGCTGACGCTGATGGATGCGAAGCAGTGGAACCAACCGTTGCTCAAGGAGCTGTCACAG
>JANYII010000123.1 GCA_025358705.1 Betaproteobacteria bacterium
GCGAAGTCGAGCCCGAGCTGCTCGACCTGGTGAAGTCGCTGCAGGGCTCGCGCTGGCAGCTGTTCACCAAGATCCAGCTGCCGGGCGCGCTGCCCTACATATTCGCGGGGATGAAGGTCGCCGCCATCCTCGCGGTCGCCGGCGCCATCGTCGGCGAATTCCTCGGCTCGGACAAAGGCCTCGGCTACCTGATGCTGCAGGTCCAGGTGACGCTGGATACGCCCGCGATGTTCATGGCGGTGATCCTCATCACTCTGCTCGGCATGCTGCTCTACGGCATGGTGCTCGGACTTGAGAAGCTCCTCGTGGTGAAGGACGCGCGTGTCTCCTGACCTGTCCGCCGAGCCCTTCATCCGGCTGAAGGGTGTCTCTAAGACCTACCGTAGCGGCAGGAAGGAGCACCTCGCGATTTCGGATGCGACCTTCGATGTCATGCCGGGAGAACTCGTGGCGCTGGTCGGGCCTTCCGGGTGCGGCAAGTCGACGTTGCTGAAAATTCTCGCGGGCCTGCACCCGCACGACAACGGCCAGGTGAAGGTCGGCTCGCCGACGCATCCCTTCAACCCGGCGCGCGACGTGGGCATGGTGTTCCAGGCGCCGCTGCTGCTCAAGTGGCGCCGGATCCTCGAGAACGTGCTGCTGCCCGCGGAAATCCTCGGCCTGGACATGGAAAAAGCGGGCAACCGCGCGCGCGATCTGCTCAAGCTGGTCGGGCTGGCGGGGTACGAGGACAAGTATCCCTATGAGCTCTCGGGCGGCATGCAGCAGCGCGCCGCGATCGCGCGCTCGCTGGTCCACGACCCGAAACTGGTTCTGATGGACGAGCCTTTCGGCGCGCTCGACGCCCTCACGCGCGAGAAGATGAACCTGGAGCTGCTGCGCATCTGGAAGGAAGCGGGCAAGACCATCGTTTTCGTCACGCACGGCATTTCCGAAGCGGTGTTCCTCGGCACGCGCGTGGTGGTGCTGACCGCGGGGCCCGCGCGCATGGCGGACAATTTCGAGATCGAACTGCCGCATCCAAGGACTCTCGATATCAAGACTCATGCGCAGTTCGGCGAGTACACGCGGCGCGTCTACAAGCTGTTGGGGATGGAATGAAAAGCGCTCGCAGCGGCATTCGGCGCGATCCCGCGAGGAACCGGGGGCGCATCCTGGCTGCGGCGCTGGAGGAATTTTCGCGCTTCGGCCTGGGCGGGGCGCGCGTGGATCGCATCGCGGCGCGCGCCGGGGCCAACAAGCGCATGCTCTACTACTATTTCGGCAACAAGGAAGCAATGTTCCTTGCGGTGCTGGAATCGCGCTACGCGCACATCCGTCGCGCCGAGCAGGGCCTGCGCCTGGGCGCCGTTGCGCCGGCCGAAGGCATCCGGCGGCTGGTCGCCTTCACCTGGAACTACTACCTGAAGCATCCCGAATTCCTGACGCTGCTCAACAGCGAGAACCTGCACCGCGCGCGGCACCTGCGCCGCTCGCGCCAGATCGCGGCGATGCATTCGCCGCTGGTGGCGATGCTGCGCGACCTGCTGGAGCGCGGCGTGCGCAAGGGCGAATTCCGCCGCGGCGTCGATCCGGTGCAGCTCTACATATCGATCGCGGGGCTGGGATACTTCTACCTGGGCAACCGCCATACCCTGTCGACCATTTTCGAGCGCGACCTGCTGGCCGCGCGCAACAAATCCGAGCGCCTCAAGCACATGATCGAGCTGGTGCTCGGCTATCTACGAAAGTAAAACCCCCAAAGGAGGAGGTGCCATGAGAACCGCAATGCTGAAAGCAGCAATTCTTGCAGTCACCGCGCTGTCGGCGCTGAACGCGCAGGCGCAATGGAAACCCACGAGGCCGATCAGCATCATCGTGCCCTGGGCCGCCGGGGGCTCCACCGACCAGGTGACCCGCGTTACCGCGGCTGAAATCGAGAAGTCGCTGGGCCAGAAGGTGGTGATCGTCAACCAGCCGGGCGCTTCCGGTTCGATCGGCACGAAAAGCGCGCTGGATGCGCCGAAGGATGGCTATACCTGGGCCGCCGGCGCCGCGCAGGATCTCGGCGCCTATCGAGCGCTGGGCATGCTCGAGACCAACCTCGCGGACTGGCATTTGTTCCTCAGCGTGGCGAACGTTCCGGTCGTCGGCGTCAACGCCGCGACGCCGTACAAGAACATCAAGGAGCTGCTCGACGCCATGAAGGCGAAACCCGGCCAGATCACCGTGGCGACGGCCGGCGTGACCTCCGGAGGCCACAACGCCATGGAGGCGATCGCGCGCGCCGCCGGCGTGACCTACCGCCACGTCACCTACGACGGCGGCAATCCCGCCGTGGTCGCGACGGTGGCCGGTGAAACCCAGGTCACGACGCAGCTCGCGGTCGAGCAGGCGGAGATGATTCGCGGCAAGCGCATCCGGCCGCTGGCGGCGTTCGCCGATAAGGCGCTCGAGATCGAGGGGTACGGTCC
>JANYII010000153.1 GCA_025358705.1 Betaproteobacteria bacterium
TCGATCGCGCGCGCATGCGCGCCGAGGTCAAACCGCATCGGACTAGGCGGCCTCTTTCATGTACATCGATTCGATCAGCGCCTTGTACTTCTCATTCACGAGTTTGCGCTTCAATTTCATGGTCGGCGTCAGCTCTTCGTCTTCCGCGGTCAGCTGCTGCTCGATGAGGCGGAACTTCTTCACCTGCTCGACGCGCGCGAAAGACTTGTTGATGCGGTCGATCTCGGCCTGGATCAGCTCCTGCACTTCCGGGCGGCGGCAAAGGCTGGCGTAGTTGGAGAACGGAATGGCGTTGTCCTGGGCGAATTTCTCCACGTTCTCGTGGTCGATCATGATGAGCGTGACCAGATAGGGGCGCTTGTCGCCGATCACCACCGCATCGGTGATGAAGGGCGAGAACTTGAGCTGGTTCTCGAACTCCGAGGGCGTGATGTTCTTGCCGCCGGCGGTGATGATGATGTCCTTCATGCGGTCGGTGATGTAGAAGTAGCCGTCGGCGTCGACGCGGCCGACGTCCCCGGTGTGCACCCAGCCGTCCTTGAGCGTCTCGGCGGTCTTCTCAGGCTGGTTCAGGTAGCCCATGAACATGGAGGGCCCGCGCACCAGCAGTTCGCCTTCGGCGGATACCTTGACCTCCGAGGGCGGCACCGCGATGCCGATCGAGCCCAGCCGCACGCGCCCGGGCGGGTTGAAGGTCACGCCGCCGCCCGTCTCGGTCTGGCCGTAGGCTTCGATCATCTCCACGCCCAGCGCCATGTACCAGCGCAGCAGGTCCGGCGAGATCGGCGCCGCGCCTGTGACCAGCAGGCGCGCGCGATGGATGCCGATCAGCTTGCGCACATTGTTCAGCACCAGCAGGCGCGCCAGCCAGAAAGCGAGGTTGAGGCCTGGCGGGACGGGCTTTTGCTCTTCCTGCAATTTCGCGCGGCGATAACCGATCCCGATGGCGACCTTGTACGCCCATTGCTGCAGCGGCCCCGACTGCTTGAGGCCGATCAGCACGCCCGAATAGAATTTCTCCCAGACACGCGGCACCCCGGTGAATATGGTCGGCGCGATTTCGCGCACGTTTTCCGGCACCGTGTCCGGGTTCTCGACAAAATTCACCACGGCGCCGGTATAGATCGGGTGGTACTCGCCGCCGATGCGCTCGGCGATGTGGCACAGCGGCAGGAAGGCCATGCGCTCGTCGCGCTCGTCCTGCGGAGTGGCTTTCTGGTAGGCCTCGCAGGTGCTGATGATGCTGCCGTGGGAAAGCATCGCCCCCTTGGGCTTGCCGGTGGTGCCGGAGGTATAGACGAGGATCGCCAGGTCCTCGGGCTGCCTCAGGCCGATGCGGCGTTCCCATTCGCCGGGATGCGCCACATCATGCTCGCGCCCAAGCGCGCGCAACGCGTCCAGGCTGATGACCTGCGGGTCGCTCAGGTCCTCCAGGCCTTCCATGTCGAGCACGATGATCTTGCGCAGCCGCGGCAGGCGCGTGCGCACTTCGAGCAGCTTGTCGAGCTGCTCGTCGTCCTCGACGAACACGAACACCGAACCGGAATCCGTCATCAGGTATTCCACCTGCGCCTGCGAATCGGTGGGATAGATGCCATTCACGACCCCGGCCGCCCCCAGCGCGCCAAGGTCCGCATAAACCCATTCCTGGCGCGTATTGGCGAGGATCGAGACGACTTCGCCCGGTTCGTATCCGAGCGACACGAGCCCCATGCCGATCTCGCGCGCGGTGCGGCCGAGCTCATCCCAGGTCACCTGCTTCCAGATGCCCATGTCCTTCTGGCGGTAGATGACGCGCCCGGCGCGCGTCTGCACGCCATGCCAGAACATCTTCGGAACCGTATTCATCGCCATTGCTTCTTTTTCTTCCATCTGCGTTGGCCCCTGACTCCTTGCGCCTTCATGCCGAGATAGAACTCCTGCACGTCTTCCTTCTCCAGCAGCCTCTTGCAGGTATCTTCCATCACGATGCGGCCGACTTCAAGCACGTAGCCGTAATCGGCGACTTCCAGCGCCATGTTGGCATTCTGCTCCACGAGCAGGATGGTGTTGCCCTTTTCCCGGTTGATGCGCGTGATGATGCGGAATATCTCCTGCGTCAGCAGGGGCGACAGGCCGAGACTCGGCTCGTCCATCAGCATCAGCGCCGGCCGCGACAGCAATGCGCGGCTGATCGCCAGCATCTGCTGCTGGCCGCCCGAGAGCAGCCCGGCCTCCTGCCGGAAGCGCTCCTTCAGGATCGGGAAATAAGCGTAGACCATGTCGATGTCCTGCGCGATGCCTTCGGCGTCGCTGCGCGTGTAGGCACCCATGCGCAGGTTCTCCTCCACCGTGAGCAGCGGAAACACCTCGCGCCCCTCCGGCACGTGGCTGATGCCGCGGCGCACGATCCACGCCGGGTCGCGGCTCTGGATCTCCCCGCCCTCGAAGCGGATCTGGCCCTTGCTCGGATCGATGATCCCGGAGATGGTTTTAAGGATGGTGGACTTGCCCGCGCCGTTGGCGCCGAGCACCGTGACAATCTTTCCCTTGGGCACTGCGAGAGTCACCCCGCGCAACGCCTGCACCGGGCCATAGCTCGCCTCCACGTTGGCAAGTTCGAGAATCATGTCGGGAAGATGCGCACTCATGCCGCTTTACCCAGGTAGGCCTCGATCACCGCCGGGTGCGCCTGCACTTCGGCCGGCGTGCCCTCCGCGATCGCGGAACCAAGATTCAGCGCGAGGACGCGGTCCGACACGCGCGACACCAGGTTCATGTCGTGCTCGACCATCAGCACCGTGACCCCGAGGTGGCGCTTGATGTCCTCGATCCAGAACGCCATGTCGTCGGTTTCCTCGGGATTGAGGCCCGAGGAAGGCTCGTCCAGCAGCAGGAGCTTCGGCTCGGTGGCGAGCGCGCGGCCGAGTTCCACCACCTTGCGCACGCCATAGGGCAGCCCGGCGACGAGACTGTCACGCACCTTGGCTAGGTCGAGGAAATCGATCACCTTCTCCACCGCTTCGCGCTGCGCGAGCTCCGCCCGGCGCGTCGCCCCCGTGAAGATCAGCTCCTGCCACAGCGAGGTCTTGCGATGCCGGTGGCGGCCGATCAACAGGTTCTGCAGCACGGTGGCGTGCTCGAACAATTCGATGTTCTGGAAGGTGCGCGCGATGCCGAGGTCGGCGACCTGGTGCGGCGAGAACCCGGTGAGTTCCCGGTCTTCGAGGAAAATCCTGCCCGAGGTTGCCGGATAGAGCAGGCCGATGAGATTGAAAATGGTGGTCTTGCCGGCGCCGTTCGGCCCGATGATGGTGTAGCACTCGCCGCGCTTCACCTCGAAACTCACCTTGTCCACCGCGACCACGCCGCCGAAGCGGATGCCGAGGTTGTCGACCTTGAAAAAGCTCATCGTCCGGGTCTCACTTTAATCTTTCCGATTTCATGTAGCTCTTCTGGCGGCGGAACATCCCGCGACGGTAGAACGGGAACAGCTCGAACCAGGTCCGCACCTTGAGCCAGCGGCCATACAGCCCGAGCGGCTCGAAGATGATGAAGCCGATCAGCACCAGGCCGAATACCACCGCCTGCAGGCCGGAGCCGGCGATGTTCGAAGGCAGGTAGTCCTTGGCGATCGAGATCAGTTGCGGCAGTACGATGACGAAGGCCGCGCCCAGCACCGCGCCGTGGATGAAGCCCACGCCGCCCAGGATCACGATGGTGATCAGCTCGATCGACTGCAGGAGGGTGAACTGTTCCGGCGAGATGAAGCTGACCTTGTGCGCGTAGAGCGCACCGGCGATGCCGGTGAACGCCGCCGACAGCGCGAATGACATCGTCTTGTAGGTGGCGAGGTTGACGCCCATGCAGCTGGCGGAAATTTCCGAATCGCGGATCGCGACGAAGGCGCGGCCGGTGGGCGAGCGCAGCAGGTTCATCAGGGCGAGGATCGACAGGACCGTAAGAGCGAGGCACAGGTAGTAGAAGCTCGCGTCGCCGCCGAAATCGATGCCGAACATTTCGATCGGCTTGAGGTGCAGGCCCGAGTTGCCGCCCGTCAGCCCTTCCCACCGCGCGGTCACCTCTTCGACGATGATGTTGAAGGCAAGCGTGGCGATGGCGAGGTATGTGCCCTTCAGCCGCAATGCCGGCAGGCCGAGCACCCAGCCGAGCGCTCCCGAGAGCAGCGCGGCAACCGGCAGCGAGACGAAAAATGGCAAGCCCCGCGCCTGCAGCAGCGCCTCGGTATACGCGCCCACGGCGAGGAACGCGGCGTGGCCGAGCGAAATTTGCCCGGTGAATCCCACCAGCAGCATGAGCCCCAGGCCGACGATCGAATAGATGAGGATGAAATGCAGCTGCGACATGCCGTACTCGCCCACCGCAAAAGGCGCGGCCAGCAGCAGCGCCACCAGCAGGCCGTACCAGAACACCTGGCCGCCGTGCTTGAACAGCCGCAGGTCCTGCGCGTAGCCGGTCTTGAAGAGGAAGCGCATGATGGGGTCGCCTGCGGCTCTGCCTAGACTTTCTTTCTGGCGGTTTCGCCGAAGATGCCGGAGGGCTTGAACATCAGCACCACCAGCACCACGACGTAGGCGGCAACATCCTTGAAGCCCTCCGGCATGTAGCGGCCCGCGAAGGCCTCCACCAAGCCGATGATCAGGCCGCCAACGATGGCGCCGGGTACGCTGCCAAAGCCGCCGACCACGGCTGCGGGAAAGGCCTTCAGGCCGATGAATCCCATGTTCGAATGCACGAAGGTCACCGGCGCCAGCAGGATGCCGGCAAACGCCGCGACGCCCGCCGACAACCCCCAGATCATCATGTTCACGCGCCGCACCGGGATGCCCATGTAGGCGGCGGCAAGCTGGTTCTGGGAGGTGGCCTGCATGGCGACCCCGAGCTTGGAGAAACGGAAGAAAACGTAGAGCGCCGCCACCAGCGCCGCGGTCATGCCAATCACCGCCAGCTGCTGCACCGCGAAGATCACTTCGCCGACCTTGAACGTACCCTCGGAGAACGGCGTCGGCAGCGTGTAGGTCTCGGTGCCCCATCCGGGGATCATGGTGACAACGCCGCGCAGCACGTAGCCGACCCCGATCGTGATCATGACGACCGTGAAGGCCGGCTGGCCGAGCACCGGGCGCAGCACCAGCCGCTCAATCAGCATGCCCACCGCGGCCATCGCAACCACCGCGAACAGGATCGTCGCCCAGTAGGGCCAGCCCAGGATCACGCTGGAAGTGAGCGCGAAGAAGCCGCCCAGCATCATGAGATCGCCCTGGGCGAAGTTGACCGTCTCGGTCGCCTTGTAGATCAGCACGAAGCCGAGCGCGACCAGCGCGTAGACGCAGCCCTGCGCGACGCCCGCGAGCAGCAATTGCAGTACCTGGTTCAGCCAACCTCCTCCTCGAATGAATTTTAGCTAGACTTCGATCGCCATGAAAACAATTCGCGTCGGCGCCGGGCTGGGCTTCTATGGGGACTCCTGGCGGCCGGTGCGCGCCTCGATCGAGCGCGGCGGCGTGCAGTACATCGCTTCCGACCACCTGTCCGAGCTGACGCTGGCGATCCTGCAGAAGGACCGGCAGAAAGTCCCCAGCGCGGGCTACGCGCGCGATGCGGTGCCGATGCTGACCGAACTGTGGCCGCTGGCCGCCAAGCACGGCGTCAAATTCGTGCTGAATGCCGGCGGCCTGAATCCGCAGGGAGCGCGCGAAGCCATTGCGCGGGCGTTCAAGGACAAGGGCTGGAAGGCGAAGATCGCCACGGTCAGCGGTGATTCGGTGCTGGAGCGCATCGACGAGCTGCGCGCGGCGGGCGAACCGCTCGCGCACATGGACAACAACGCCGATATCGCGGCGGTGCGCGAACGGATGCTTTTTGCCAATGCCTACCTGGGCGCGCAGCCCATCGCGGACGCCCTGTCGCGCGGCGCCGACATCGTGCTTACCGGACGCGTCGCCGACGCCGCGCTCACGCTCGGGCCACTAGCGCATGAGTTCGGCTGGAAGTGGGATGACTGGGACCGGATGGCGGCGGGCCTGACGCTGGGCCACCTGCTTGAATGCTCGGGCCAGGGGTCGGGCGGCAATTTCGGATCCGCGGGGGAATGGGCCAAGGTGCCCGACTATGCGCACCTCGGCTATCCGATCGCCGAAGTATCCGAAGATGGCAGTGCGTTGTTCACGAAACCCCCAGGCACGGGAGGAAGGATCTCCTTCGACACCATCCGCCAGCAGTTGCTGTACGAGGTGCACAACCCGCACGCCTATGTTTCGCCCGACGTGGTGCTGGACATGGGAACCATCCGCTTCGACGACGAAGGCAACGACCGGGTGCGCATCTCCGGCGCCACGGGCGCGGCGCGGCCGGCGAAACTGAAAATCGTCGCCGGCTACCAGGATGGCTGGATGGGCACCGGCATGATCGGCTTCGCCTGGCCGGAGGCCTACGCCAAGTGCGAGAAGAGCGCGGAAATCATCCGCACACTGGTGCAGGAACGCGGCTGGGCGGTCGACGATACGAATGTCGAGTACATCGGCTACAACTCGCTGCTGGGCGCGAACGCGGATCCGACGTACCGCGACCAGTTGAACGAATGTTTCCTGCGCATGACCATCCGGACGAAGGATCGCAAGATCGCCGACGCGTTCGGACGCCTCTTTCCCTGGCTCGGGCTTTCAGGCCCGCCTTACGTGGGAAGCATGAAGGGAATCCAGCCGGCCAAGGAACTGCTGGGCATCTGGCCGACCCTGGTTTCCAGGGATCTGGTCGAAAAGAACGTAAAAATCGAGATCGAAAACATCTAGATGAGAGTGCCTCTGTGGAAAATTGCCCATGCGCGCTCCGGCGACAAGGCCGACCGCGCGGACATCGGCCTGTTCGCCTTCGACGCGCAGACCTACGCGGTGCTCAAGCGCGAAGTGACGAAGGAGCGCCTGCAAAATCATTTCGCCGCGATGGGCGAAGGCCCGGTGGAACTCTGGCCGCTGGACAACATCCTGGCGCTGAAGATCGTGTTGAACGCCGCCCTCCAGGGAGGAGCGGCGCGCAGCCTGCGCATGGACAACCTCGGCAAGAACGTCGCCGCGCAGCTGCTGCGGATGGAAATCGAGGCGCCGGCAGACCTGCCGCGGCTTCTCCTAAAATAGGTTCCATGAAACTAGCCACCCTGAAGGACGGTACCCGCGACGGCACGCTGCTCGTCGTCTCCAAAGACCTGAAACGCGCGCAGAAAGCGGACCACATCGCCCCGACATTGCGGGCCGCGCTGGACGACTGGAACTATGTGCAGCCGCTGCTGGTCGAACTTTCCCTGGACCTGGAACCCAACCGCAGCAACCGCGCCTTCGACCTCGATCCCCGCCAACTGATGGCGCCGCTGCCGCGCGCCAGCCAGTTCGCCGACGGCTCCGCCTATATCATCCATGCCGAACTCATCATGCGCTCGCAGAAGCGCGAGCTTCCAGCGGACATGAAGAAGGAACCCCTCATGTACCAGGGCTGCTCCGACCCCCTGCTCGGTCCCTGCGACGACGTCGCCATCGGCTCGGAGGACCAGGGCATTGACCTTGAAATGGAACTCGGCGTCATCACCGGCGACGTGCCAATGGGCGTGGACAAGGACAAGGCCGGCGAGCAGATCCGGCTGCTGGTGCTGCTGAACGATGTCAGCCTGCGCGCGCTGGTGCCCGCGGACCTGGCCAAGGGCTTCGGCTTCTTCCACTCCAAGCCGCCATCTTCCTTCGCGCCGGTGGCGGTCACGCCGGACGAACTCGGCGACGCCTGGGACGGCCGGCGCGCCCACGGCGCGGTGCGCGCCTGGGTGAACGGAGAACTGCTTGGCGAACCCGACGCGGGCACCGACATGCAGTTCGATTTTCCGCGGCTGGTCGCGCACGCGGCGAAAACCCGGCCGCTGAGCGCCGGCACCATCGTGGGCTCGGGGACGGTGTCGAATCGCGACCGAAAATCGGGCGCCGGTTGCCTCTTCGAGCGCCGCGCCGAGGAGATCCTCAAGGGCGGCAAGGCAAAGACGCCGTTCCTGAAGTTTGGCGACCGCATGCGTATCGAGATGCTCGGACCGGATGGCAAGACCGTGTTCGGCGCCATCGACCAGGCCATCGTGCAGGCGACGTGAACCCTCGCCTGCTCTACGCCCTGCCGGCGCTGGCCTGCGCCGGGCTGCTCGGGTTCGGCTACTACCTGCAGTATTTCGACAGCCAGGATCCCTGCCCGCTCTGCCTGGTGCAGCGAGGCTTCTACTATGGGGTGGCGCTGGTATTTGCCCTTGCCGCGCTGCATTTCCCCGGCAAAACAGGAAAAGCCACCTATTGCAGCCTCGCCGCCCTTCTTGCCCTCGGCGGTTTCGGCATCGCGGGACGGCAGGTCTGGCTGCAGCACCTGCCAGCGGACCAGGTTCCCGCCTGCGGGCCGGACCTGTTCTTCATGATGGAGAATTTTCCCCTGTCACGCACGCTGGAAAAACTGTTCAAGGGTTCGGGACAGTGCGCGGAAGTCACCTGGCGCTTCCTCGGCCTGTCGATCGCCGAGTGGTCGCTCGCCTGCTTTGCCGGTCTCGCGGCCTACGCGGTTTGGCTGCTGTTCAACCCGCGATCGCCCTCGCGATAGCGGCGATC
The DNA here is from genome assembly GCA_025358705.1 of Betaproteobacteria bacterium. Lineage (GTDB taxonomy): Bacteria > Pseudomonadota > Gammaproteobacteria > Burkholderiales > SG8-39 > RBG-16-66-20. Next base: position 8,622 of record JANYII010000153.1, read on the forward strand.
ACTTCGGGTTGCTCGCCAATCGGCGGCTCGACGGTGATTTCCAGATCGGCGTAATTCCCCCGGATTGTCGCCACGAGTTTTGGCAGGTCGTTCTTCAGGTGCCCGCCGGCGCCAAGGAACACCGGCACCACACGCAGCGCCCGCACGCCTTCCGCATGGAGCGACGCGGCACACTCCTGCAGCGACGGCTGCATCAACTCCAGGAAGGCGAGCACGATGCGCTCGCCGGGCAGCAACTCTCCGAGTTCGGTTACGAGCTGCTGGAACGGGCGCGCCCACTGCGGATCGCGCGCGCCGTGGGCGAAGAGAATGAGTGCTTGCTTGGCCACGATGTGATTATCTGCGACGTGGCGGCATCCCGATAGACCTCGCCCAGCAATATCGCCACCGGTCCATTGCCGCAACGCTCGGCCAGCACCGGCAGTTGCGCCAGCGTTCCGTAGAGCTTCCGCACTCCCGGCAGGGAAGCATGCTCGACGAGCGCAACCGGCGTCGCGGGCGGCTTGCCCGCGCCGATCAGCGCCTGGGCGATCGATTCGGCTTCTCCCGCCCCCATGTAGATCACGACGGTGTCGGCGGCAAGCGCAACCTTCACCCAGTCGTTGGTGCGCTCACCAACTGCCGCGCGCGGGGTGAGGAAAGCGACAGAGCGTGACTGACCCCTTGCCGTAAGCGACACTCCCAGATCCGCGCTGGCGGCCAGCGCCGCAGTTATTCCCGGGACAACTTCGCAGCGAACGTACTTTGCTTTCAGATATCGCAGTTCTTCATGCGCCCGGCCGAACAGCATCGGGTCGCCGCCCTTGAGCCGCACCACGACTTTGTGCTTGCGCGCCGCGTCCACCAGGCGCTTGTTGATGAACGCCTGCGCCGTCGAGCGCCGGCCGGAGCGCTTGCCGACTTCGATCTTCTCGGCTCTCGAAGCCAGGGCGAGTATTGCCGGCGGCACCAGCGCGTCGTGGAAAACGATGTCCGCCTGCTCCAGCAGCCGCGCGGCGCGCAGCGTAAGCAGGTCGGTTGCGCCCGGGCCGGCACCAACCAGAAAGACGGTGCCGCTCATTCGATCATCCCGGCGGCCACGGTCTGGTTGGTGGCTTCGTCGATCAGGATGAAAGCGCCAGTGGCGCGGTCGACCGCGTACGAGTCCACGAACACCGGCTGCTGCACGACGAGCGCCGCGTGCACGATATCGTTCATGCGAATTTCGCCGTCCAGCGGCTTCCTGTCCAGCGCTTGCACGTCGACACGATAGTTGATCGAGGCGAACTTCGCCTTGACGTTGCGCGTCGTGTGCTTCAGCAGGTAGCGGCCCTGCGGCGCGAGCGGCTCGTTGGCAAGCCAGCACAGCTTCGCCTCGAAAGCCTTGGCCGCGCGCGGCGCACGCACCAGGCCTACGAGCATGTCACCGCGCGACACGTCCAGTTCATCGGCGAGCAACAGCGTAACGGAATCACCCGCCGCAGCGGCGCCCCGCACTTCGTCCAGGACCGTGATGGCCTTGACGCGGGTACGGCGGCCCGAGGGCAATGCGACGACCTCGTCGCCAGCGCGCAGGGTGCCGGATGCAATACGTCCCATATACCCACGCTCCTTGCCGCGCAGGACATATTGCACTGGAAAGCGCAGGGGTCGCGCCGCCGTTTCATCCACCACATTGACCGCCTCGAGCGCTTCGAGCAGCGTCGGACCCTGGTACCAGCCGAGCCGCGTACCGCGCTCCACCACCATGTCGCCGCGCAAAGCCGACATCGGAATGAACTGCAGGTTCGGGATCGCGAGCGATGCCGCGAACCGCTCGAACTCGGAACGCAAGGCATCGAAAATGCCGGGCGCGTAGCCGACAAGGTCCAGTTTGTTCACCGCGACGATCACGTCGCGGATGCCAAGCAGGTGCGCGAGGTAGAGGTGCCGCCGCGACTGGGGCAGCAGGCCCTTGCGCGCATCCAGCAGGATCACCGCCGCGCCCGCGGTGGATGCGCCGGTCACCATGTTGCGGGTGTACTGCTCGTGCCCGGGGGTATCGGCGATGATGAACTTGCGCCGCCCGGTGGTGAAGTAGCGGTAGGCGACGTCGATCGTGATGCCCTGCTCCCGCTCAGCTTCGAGGCCATCGGTGAGCAGGGACAGGTCCAGGTCACCCTGGCCACGCTTGCTGGAGGCGCGCGCCACCGCGGCGAGCTGGTCCTCGAGGATCGCGCGCGTGTCGTGCAGCAATCTGCCGATCAATGTGCTCTTGCCGTCATCCACGCTGCCACACGTAATAAAACGAAGGACGCCCGCAATGCGGCGTAAACCTCACGCCCGTAGCCGGCCAGATCCAGCTTGTTCACCGCCACGATGACGTT
>JANYII010000184.1 GCA_025358705.1 Betaproteobacteria bacterium
GGGGCTCGCGACGCGACATAAGTTCCATTGTGCGCCGTCAAACCGGGACCGGAGAGCGGGAGAATGAGCAGATCGTGCAGCGCTGTGCGGCCAGGGGCAGATTGATTTTCCTATCCGTTTGATCGTGGGGGAGTAAGTTGCTCGACAAAGGGGAACCCATATGAGCACCAGCACTTTCATGCGAGCGACATTTTTGGCGCTCGCGGGCGCGGTTCTGCTCGCGCCATCGATCGCTTCGGCCCAGAGAACGGAAGTGTCGGCGGTTCCTCAGGGAGCCCAGAGATGCGCCGACGATTTCGGAACCTGCACTTTGCCCGGCAATTGGACGGGCGGCAGGATCTACTACGGGGCCGGCAACAAGTTTGTCGAGATCCCCGTCGGGCCGGCGACGAAGCCGTTCGTCTGCCATCCGCAGACTTTCGGGATTGCGGACCCGGCGCCCAACGTCAAGAAAACCTGCTACGCACTGGCCGGCGCGGCGCCCGCGCAAGCCGTGCCGGTCGCGCCAGCGTTCCCGACCGTAGCGTCGGTACCTCAGGGGGCCCTGAGTTGCGCCGACGACTTCGGCACCTGCACCCCACCGGCCAATTGGGCAAGCTCGTCGGGCGGCAAGCTCTACTACGGAGCCAGCGGCAGATTCGTCGAGATCCCCGTCGGGCCAGCGACGAAGCCGTTCACCTGCCATCCGCAAACGTTCGGGATTCCGGATCCGGTGCCCAACGTCAAGAAAACCTGCTACCTGCTAGCGGGACCGGCGACGCAACTCAAGCCGATCGCGATGCCGAACCTCGCTACGCCGGCGAACGTGCAGTTGGCGGTCGAGCAGCCGAAGGCGCCGGTCCCCGTCATCATCCCGGTCCTCATGACCGACGCTCAGAAGGCGGAATACTTGCGCTGGACCGACGCTCAGCGAGAGGAGTTCATCCAGGCCTATCACCCGCTCACGACGGACGCGCTACGGCTTGAACTCCTAAGCATTAGGTTCAATACGAGTGAGGTTGTCACGCCAACCGCCTATCGTTCCACCACGGAATGGGGGGGGGCGGCGGTGGTGAGTGCCGTGCCCGCCGGATACGTGACTTGTGGAACGGCCGGCAGGATTTGCTATCCGAGGAATCCGAAAGACTACGTGTTCTTTGGCGCCGGCGGCAAATTTGCGGTGGCGCTCGGCGCGGGCACTTTCACCTGCGCCGGCAAGGGGACGGTAAAAACGCCGTCGCTAGCGACGCCAGGCGACTTGGGTGTCGACGATCCCGCGCCCGGCGCCGCCAAATCCTGCTACACGGCCGAAAGGGCTATCGCTGTCAAAGCTGTTCTCGTCAAGACGCCCGTTGGCACTCCCCTTGCCAAAAAGTTGCAATGCAAAGCCGGTGATGTCGAATCGCAGACCGGCGTGTGTGAAGGCGCCGCGACCTGCCCGGCACCGAATGCCTTCATCACTGGGTCCAGCACCGCGGTTGATGAATTAGCGCGCAGGAGCTTCTGCGGCATGTCCGTGGCCGCGCAAATTCCCTGCCCGGTCGCGCCGGCCGGCTTGTATGCGGTGACCCAGAACCGCACACTGTGTCGGCACACCCCCAATTGCGGCGATCAGACCTTCGATTCGGGCAGCAATGTCTGCAGGTCGTCGCAAACATCCGGGGACAAGGTGCTCTCCACGCTGACGAATAACCTCGCCGGCGGGGCCGCTCCGAATACCAGGCCGGGCTGCTACGACGGCTTTACCTACAATTCGCAAACCAAGCTGTGCGAAAAGAACTCCACGCCCTCCTGCCCGGACGGTTACTTGGCTGTCCGTGTGAAGACGCCAGAGTCGGGCTATCCGGATAGCTGCATCCAGCTAAATGACCGCCTCGTCACGTGCACCGATGCCCATTATCTGGCACAGAAAGACGTGCGCTCGGCGTACTTTGGCGGCGGCGCGACAAAGTGTTCCTATGCCTTGCCGGGATTTGGCAGGGGGTTCTAGCGCCAGTAGCAGGGCTCGACCGGGTCCCGCGGCTCCTTCGCGTTGCTCGAGCCGCAGAAGTTCACCGCGGGCTGGATGCGGCCCTTCACGACCAGCGTTCACGCGTAGTTGTTGAACGTGGTGCTTTACCAATAGAGGCGCGCGACGCGACATAAGCGCCACTGTGCGCCGTCAAACCGGGGCCGGGGAGAGGGAGAATGAGCAGATCGTGCAGCGCTGTGCGGCCAGGGCGATAGATTTTCCTATCCGTTTGGCCTGGTCCGGTGAATTTCATTCGGCGGCGCGGGAGCGGGTCATGCTATCATTGATAGCATTACAGCACACTAGAGGCATCCCATGGCGAATTTGCTGGTCCGAGACGTGGACGAAGCGCTGGTCAGGTCGCTGAAGCAGCGCGCCGGCAAGCACGGCCGCAGCGCCGAGGCCGAGCATCGCGCGATCCTGGCCGCCGCCCTCGGGCGCACGCGCCGGCGTAGCTTCGCGCAGGTGCTGGCCTCGATGCCGGACGTGGGCACGGACGAGGATTTCGCGCGCGTCGAGTCCCGGCGCAAGGCGCCCCGTGTATTTGGTTGACACCAACGTCATCAGCGAGGCGCGCAAGGGCAGGAAGTCGAATCCGGGCGTGCGGGCGTTCTTCCGTGCGGCCGCGCGGGGCGACGAGGGACTGTTTCTCTCGGTCGTCACAATCGGTGAGATGAGACGCGGCGTAGAGCTGATCCGGCACCGGGGCGACGAGCCGCAGGCGCGGCTGCTGGAACGCTGGCTGCAGGGCGTCCTCGGCGCGTACGCCGACCGGATTCTCGATTTCGACGCGGAGGCGGCGCAGGTATGGGGCCGGCTGCGCGTCCCGCACCCGGAGAACGAGCTCGACAAGCAGATCGCGGCCACGGCGCTGGTTCATGATCTGACGGTGGTGTCGCGCAACGCCGCGCACTTTGCTGCGAGCGGCGTGCCGACGCTGAATCCCTTCTCATGAATCTGCCGCGACTGTGCCGAAAATGTGCTGCGGGCAAAGTCGGGAAGGGTAGAAATGAGGCGCGGTAAGTGGTGGCTGGCCCTGCCGACTCCCTGTTAAAATAACCACTTAGCCGCGCTCATTGTGCTCTGTCACGCCGGGGGTCGCGGGTTCGAGTCCCGTCCGCTCCGCCAACCTTTCTTTTAGTTCGGTTCTTTTTCCTTCATGTTCGATTTCGTCGCCAAGCACAAGCGCATCCTGCAGGTCGTCCTCGCCCTGACGATCGTTCCGTTCGCGTTCTTCGGCCTGGAATCGTATACGCGCGGCATCGGCGGCGGGCAGGACGTCGCGAACGTGGACGGTTCGGCGATCACCGTACGGGAGTTCTCGGAGGAAGTGCGCCGGCAGCAGGACCGCCTGCGCGACATGCTCGGCCGCGGCGCGGACCCGGCGCAGTTCGATACGCCCGAGATCCGCCTGGCGATCCTGGAGTCCCTCATCTCTCAGCGCCTCGTGCTGTCGGAGGTGGTGAAGGCGCGCCTCGCGATGTCCAAGGAAGAAGTGGTCGCCAGCATCCTTGCCGCGCCGGAATTCCAGGAAGGCGGGAAGTTTTCCAGCGAGCGTTACTCCGCGTACCTGAGGTCCCGCGGCATGTCGGACGAGGGTAACGTCGCGCAGCTGCGGCTGGAAGCGCCCGCCGCGCGCCTTGCCGCCGCCATCAGCGGGTCGGCGTTCCAGCCGCGCACCGTGGCGGAACGCCTGATCGCACTGCGCGGCGAAAAGCGCGAGATAAGCGAAGCCCTCATTTCAGCGGATCAGTTTCTCGGCCGCGTGAAGCTGGACGATGCCGCGCTCAAGGCCTACTACGAGGCGAACCTCGCCGATTTCAAGGTGCCCGAGCGCGTGCGGGCCGAATACCTTGTGCTTTCCGCCGAGGAACTGGGCAAGGCCGAAGCACCTTCCGATGCCGAGCTCAAGGAAGCCTATGACAAGCTCGCCGGCCAGCTCGGCGTCGCGGAACAGCGGCGGGCGAGCCACATCCTGTTGAAGACCAAGGAAGATGCGGAGAAGGTCCTGGCCGAGGCGCGCAAGGAGCCGCAGCGCTTCGCCGAGCTGGCGAAGAAATATTCGCAGGACCAGGGTTCGGCGGAGAACGGCGGTGACCTGGGCATGAATGCGAGGGGCGCCCTTGCCGGCAAGAGCCTGGAGGACGCGATCTTCAGTCTCAAGAGCGGCGAAGTCGGCGGGCCGGTCCAGTCCGAGTTCGGCTTTCACGTGATCCGGCTCACGGGAATCCAGGCCGCCAAGGTCGTCGCCTTCGACGAGGTGAAGAAGGACCTCGCGGCTGAAATTGCGAAGCAGAAGGGCGCGAAGAAATTCGCGGAAACCGCCGACGCGTTCAACAACCTCGTCTACGAGCAGTCCGACAGCCTGAAGCCGGCGGCCGAGCGCTACAAGCTGAAGCTCGCGACCAGCGGCTGGATGTCCCGCCAGCCGTCGCCCGAGCAGGGCATGCTGGGGCATCCGAAACTGATAAACGCGTTGTTTTCGGCGGATTCAATCCAGCAGAAGCGCAACACCGACGCGGTGGAAGTCGCGCCGGGCGTGCTGGTCGCGGCGCGCGTGCTCGAGCACCAGCCCGAGGCGCAGCGGCCCTTGGCGGAGGTCAGGGCCGAAGTCGAAAGCAGGCTTGGCCGGCGTGAAGCCGCGGCAATGGCACAGAAGGAAGGCGCGGACAAGCTTGCGCTGCTGGCCAAGGGAAGCGAAGCGGGCTTGCAATGGGGCGCGCCGAAGACCGTGTCGCGGCGCGAAGCGCAGGGCGTGGCATCGCAGGCGCTGCGCAGGATCATGGCGGCGGATGCGTCAAAGCTGCCAGCCTACGCGGGCGTGGACGCCGGCAGCAAGGGATACGCGATCTACCGCGTGACGAAGGTCGTGGCTGGCGAATTCAAGGCGGGCGCGCAGAGCGCCGAAGAAATCCAGGGAATCGACCGCCAGGCCGGCGCCGAACAGGTGGATGCCTACATCTCCAGCCTGCGTGCCCGCGCGAAAATAGAAATCAACCGGTCGAACCTGGAGAAGAAGTAACATCTATCCCGCCGACGACGCGGCTGAAGCCGCCGTCCACCATCATGATCTCGCCCGTGACTCCGGCGGAGAGGTCCGACAGCAGGAATAGCGCGGCGTTGCCCACCTGGTCGATCGTCACATTGCGCCGCATCGGCGCGTTGTCCTCGACGAATTTCAGGATCCGGCTGAAGCCCGAAATGCCCGACGCGGCGAGCGTCTTGATCGGACCCGCTGATATCGCGTTGACGCGGATTCCCTTCGGTCCCAGGTTCGCGGCCAGGTAGCGCACCGACGCTTCGAGGCTCGCCTTGGCGAGCCCCATGGTGTTGTAGTGCGGCACCACGCGCTCCGAGCCCAGGTAGGTGAGAGTAAGCAGGGCGCCGTTGCGTCCTTCCATCAGCGGCAGCGCCGCCTTGGCGAGCGCAGGAAAGCTGTACGCCGAGATGTCGTGCGCCTCGCGGAATGCCTCGCGCGAAAGGCCGTCAAGGAGCTCGCCGGCAATTGCTTCGCGCTGGGCAAAGCCGATGGCGTGGACCAGGCCGTCCAACCCGCCCCAGAGCGCGCGCAGCGACTCGAACAACGCCGAGATCTGTTCGTCGCTTGCGACATCGCACGGATAGACGGCGCTGGAGTCGAAGTCCTTCGCCAGGTCCGTGACGCGGTCCTTGAAGCGATCGCCGACATAGGTGAAGGCGAGGTCGGCGCCTTCGCGACGCGCGGCCCGGGCGATGCCGTAGGCGATCGAGCGGTTGCTTAGCAGACCCGTGACGAGGATCTTCTTTCCTGAGAGTAGTCCCATCGGGGCATTATACTTTCCGCCATGCGACTTCTGTTGTTCCTCCTGGCATTTGTGGCGGGTTGCGGAGAAATCTGGAACGACCCTTATCCGGCGGCCGACCGCGGCAAGAACATCCTTTACTCCGTGTTCGCCGATCGCCCCAAGCACCTCGATCCGGCGCAGTCCTACGCCTCCGACGAGGCGATCTTCACGCGGCAGGTGTACGAACCGCCGTTGCAGTACCACTACCTGAAGCGTCCCTACGAGCTGATTCCGCTGACGGCGGCGGAAATTCCCGTCCCGCGCCTGGTGGAAAGGAACGGGGCGACCTACAGCGTCTACGACATCCGCATCAAGCCGGGCATCAAATTCCAGCCGCATCCGGGGTTCGTCGCGGCCAACCTGTCGCTGGACAGGAAGTCGATTGCAAGGCTGGGCAGCCCTTACGAACTGCCGCTGGCGACGCGGGATCTCGACGCCGACGACTACATCTACGAGATCAAGCGCCTCGCGCATCCCCATCTGCATTCGCCCATCTTCGGCCTGATGGCGGAATACATCGTCGGACTGAAGGAGTACGCCAGCGTCCTGCAGAAGGCGGCACAGCCGGGCCAGTGGCTCGATTTGCGTGAATACCCGCTGGAGGGCGTCACGCGGGTGGACGCGCAAACCTATCGCATCACGCTGAAAGGGCGCTACCCGCAGTTCGTCTACTGGCTGGCGATGCCATTTTTCGCGCCCATCCCGTGGGAGGCGGACCGTTTTTTCGAGCAGCCGGGCATGGCGGAGAAGAACTTCACGCTCGACTGGTGGCCGGTCGGCACCGGTCCCTACATGCTTGCCGAAAACGACCCCAACGCGCGCATGGTGCTCGCGCGCAATCCGAGCTTCCGCGGCGAGCCCTATCCGTCGGAAGGCGAGGCGGGCGACGCGGAACGCGGCCTGCTCGCCGATGCCGGCAAGACCATGCCGTTCATCGACCGCGCGGTCTACACGCGCGAAAAAGAGGGCATTCCGCTCTGGAACAAATTCATGCAGGGTTACTACGACTCGTCGGGGATCGGTTCGGAAAGCTTCGACCAGGCGGTGCGCGTGTCGATGGAAGGCGACGCGGCGCTCACGCCGGACATGGAGGCGCGCGGCATCCGGCTGGATACCACCATCGCGCCCACGATCTTCTACCTGGGCGCCAACTGGCTCGATCCGGTCATCGGCGGAAACTCCGAGCGCAGCCGAAAGCTGCGCCAGGCGCTGGCGATCGCGGTCGATTGGGAGGAACAGCTGTCGATCTTCTACAACGGGCGCGGCGTGCCGTCGCACAGCCCGGTGGCGCCGGGGATATTCGGCTACCGCGACGGCGCCGAGGGGATGAACCCGGTGACGCACGAATGGATGGACGGCAAGGCGCACCGCAGGCCGATCGAAGCGGCGAAGAAGCTCCTCGCCGAGGCCGGCTATCCCGATGGCCGCGACGCAAAGACCGGGCAGCCGCTCATCCTTTACCTTGATACCACCAGCCGGGGACCCAGCGACAAGGCGATGATCGACTGGTGGCGCAAGCAGTTCGCCAAACTTTCAATCCAATTCGAGCCGCGCCAGACCGACTGGAACCGCTTCCAGGAGAAGCTGCGCAAGGGCAGCACGCAACTTTTCGTCGTTGGCTGGAGCGCCGACTACCCGGATCCCGAGAACTTTATGTTCCTGCTGCATGGGCCGCAAAGCCGGGCGAAGAACCAGGGCGAGAACGCGTCGAACTACACCAGTCCGGAATTCGACGCGCTGTTCGATCGCATGCGCAACACTCCCAATTCCCCGGAGCGCCAGCAGGTCATTGATCGCATGACGGAAATCTTCCGCCGCGACGCGCCGTGGATCGGCGGCTTCCACCCGAAGAACTTCGGCCTGTTCCACAGCTGGCTCGGCAACGCCAAGGCAAACGAGATTTCCGACAACAAGCTGAAGTACCTGCGCGTCGACCCCGCGAAACGCGAAGCCATGCGCCGGGAATGGAACAAGCCCGTTGTCTGGCCGGCGATACTGATCCTTTTCCTGCTGCTCGTTTCGATCGTCCCTGCGGTCCGCACCTATCGCCGCCGCGAGCAGATGGCCGCCCGGCCCGCTTCCTGAATGATTGCCTACGTCGTCCGCCGCATCCTGTACGCGATCCCGATCCTGGTCGGGGTGAACCTGATTACGTTCCTGCTGTTCTTCATCGTCAACACGCCGGACGACATGGCGCGCATGCAGCTCGGCGCGAAGCGCGTGACGCCGGAGGCCGTCGAGAAATGGAAGGCGGAGAGGGGTTACGACCTTCCCCTGGTTTGGAATTCACAGGAAAAAGATCTTTATCGAAGAACAACCCAAACCATTTTCTTTCAAAAATCCGCGAAACTCTTCGTCTTCGACTTCGGCTATTCGGAAGACAAGCGCGACATCGCGGCCGAAATCCAGGCGCGCATGTGGCCCAGCCTCGCGCTCGCGGTGCCGGTATTCCTGACCGGGCTGGCCGTTTGCATCACGTTCGCGCTGCTGATGGCGTTTTTTCGCGCCAGCTATCTCGATGTCTGGGGCGTGGTGGCCTGCGTTGCGATGATGTCCATATCAACGCTGTTCTACATCATCGGCGGACAGTACATTGCCTCGAAGGTCTGGCATCTGGTGCCGATTTCAGGCTACGCCGGTGGCGTCGACGCGGTGAAATTCCTGGTGCTGCCGGTGTTCATCGGCGTCCTTGGCGGCATCGGCGCGAGCAGCCGCTGGTATCGCACGCTGTTCCTGGAAGAGATGGGCAAGGACTACGTGCGCACCGCGCGCGCCAAGGGCCTGGCCGAAACAGTGGTGCTGTTCCGGCACGTGCTCAAGAACGCCATGATCCCGGTGCTGACCGGCGTGGTGGTCGTGATCCCGACGCTGTTCCTCGGCAGCCTGCTGATGGAATCATTTTTCGGCATACCGGGCCTCGGCAGCTACACCATCGACGCCATCCAGGCGCAGGATTTCGCGGTCGTGCGCTCGATGGTCTTCATCGGCTCCGTGCTGTACATCGTGGGACTGATCCTCACGGACATTTCCTACACGCTGGTCGATCCGCGGGTCCGGCTGGAGTGACATGCCCGTAATCCTCATCACGGATGTGCTGGTCTGGCTGCTGCTCGCGGCGGCGGCGGGCTATGCCTTCTATTGCCGGCGTCATCCGCACCTGGCGGTGCCCTGGGCCCGGGTGCTGAGGAGCCGGGCAGCAATGGCTTCCTCGGTGGTCCTCGTTGTCTACATCACGGTCGGATTGCTGGACTCGCTCCATTTTCGCCCGGCGCTCGAGCAGCAGGCCGGAAACACCACAGCCTATTCTTCCGACGTCCTTTCGGTGCTGGACCGCGCGCTGGTTCACCTGCGGGGCAGGGGAGAAAAAACCTACTCGGCGCCTCTTGCGACGCGCTCCTTTGCAAAGGAGCAGGTCGAATTGCCCGGCGGAGGCCAGGTGCGCGATTTTCCGCGTTTGCGCTTCGGTGGCGCTCATTTGCAGGATGAGGGCGAATGGGCAAAAGATGTCGCCGGGCGGGCCGCGGTCGGAATCGCGGCGTCGGGAGGGTTGCTGGTCCTGTGCTTCCTTGTCCTGATCGTCGTCAGGAAAAAAATTCCCGGCGTTGCCTGGAATGCGGCTTACGCCTCGCTTGCCGTGCTGCTGCTGCTGGCCGGCCCAGCCGTCGCCCTTTGCGTTTCCTATCACGTGCTGGGCACCGACAAGGTCGGGCAGGACGTGTTCTACCTGGCCTTGAAATCCGTGCGCACCAGCCTGGTCATCGGCACCGTGACCACGCTCGTGCTCCTGCCGGTCGGCATCGCGCTGGGAACCATGGCCGGCTACTTCAAGGGCTGGGTGGATGATGTCATCCAGTACTGCTACACCACGCTCAATTCCATCCCGGGCGTGCTGCTCATCGCGGCGGCGGTCTTGATGATGCAGGTGGTGATCGACCGCCACTCTGACTGGTTCAATACGGCGGTGCAACGCGCCGATTTCAGGCTGTTCGTCCTCTGCGCCATCCTGGGTCTCACGAGCTGGACCGGGCTTGCCCGCCTGCTGCGTGGCGAGACGCTCAAGCTCGCGGAACTGGAATACATCCAGGCGGCACATGCCTTCGGCGTGCGAGATTCGCGCATCCTCGCGCGGCACATCCTGCCGAACCTGTCGCACATTGTGATCATCACCATGGTGATGGATTTCTCCGGCCTGGTGCTGGCCGAGGCGGTGCTCTCCTATGTCGGCGTCGGCGTGGATCCGTCGACCAACAGCTTCGGCAGCATGATCAACGCGGCGCGCCTGGAAATGTCGCGCGAGCCGGTCGTGTGGTGGGCACTGGCGACGGCGTTCAGCTTCATGTTCACCCTGGTGCTGGCGGCCAACCTGTTCGCCGACGCCGTGCGCGACGGCTTCGATCCCCGGGTGCGCATGTGAGCGATCCCGTTCTGGA
>JANYII010000222.1 GCA_025358705.1 Betaproteobacteria bacterium
TGTTCATCCAGGTGTCCACGAGGTCGAAGTTGAGTGGCGCCTGCACGCCGATGGTGGGATGCAGCGCCGACCAGGGCTGCCAGGCGCGGTAACGCACGCCGCCGACGTATTCGCCGACCTTGCCCGTGGGTTGCAGCGGGATCGCGCGGCCGTTGCAGGTGAGCACGTGGCGCTCGCCGCTCATGCCTGTGGCGCGGATCTGCAGGCGCTCGACCGAGGAATCCACATAACGGGCGACGCCGCCGGCGGCGCTTTCCTCGCCCAGCACGTTCCACGGTTCGAGCGCGGTGCGCAGCTCGAAGCGCGCGCCGCGCGCGCTGAATTCGCCGACGCGCGGGAAGCGGAATTCGAAGTGCGGCGCGAACCACTCGGCCCGCAGCGGGTAGCCGGCATCGGCGGTTTCGTGGATCACGTCCTCGAAATCCTGCCAGACGAAGTGCGGCAGCATGAAGCGGTCGTGCAGCTCGGTGCCCCAGCGAGCGAGTTTGCGCGGCCGGTAGGGCTTCTTCCAGAAGCGCGCGACGAGGGAGCGCAACAGCAGTTGTTGCGTCAGGGACATGCGGGCATGCGGTGGCATTTCGAAGCCGCGCAATTCGAGCAGGCCGAGGCGGCCGGTCGGCCCGTCCGGCGAATACAGCTTGTCGATGCAGAATTCGGCGCGGTGGGTGTTGCCGGTGGCGTCGATCAACAGGTTGCGGAAAAGCCGGTCGACCAGCCAGGGGGGCGCTGCGTTGCTCGTTTGTTTTTCCAATTCCCTGAAAGCAATTTCAAGTTCGTAGACGGAGTCGTTTCTCGCTTCGTCGACGCGCGGGTGCTGGCTGGTCGGGCCGATGAACATCCCCGAGAACAGGTACGACAGCGACGGATGGTTGTGCCACCAGGCGACCAGGCTCGCGAGCAGGTCCGGCCGGCGCAGGAACGGCGAATCCGCGGCGCTCGGCCCGCCGAGCACGAAGTGGTTGCCGCCCCCGGTGCCGGCATGCCGGCCGTCGACCATGAACTTCTCGGTGGTGAGGCGCGTCTGGTGTGCCGCGTCATACAGGAAGGTGGTGTTGTCCACCAGTTCGGCCCAGCTTTTCACAGGCTGGACGTTGGCCTCGATGACGCCCGGGTCGGGCGTGATGCGCAGCGCTTCCAGGCGCGGGTCGCGCGGCGGTTCGTAGCCCTCGAGGATCACGGCATTGCCGAGTTCGGCGGCGGTGGCTTCGACCGCGGCCACCAGCGCGAGGTAGTCCTCCAGCGCGCTCGCGGGCGGCATGAAGATGTAGAGCACGCCGTTCCTCGGCTCGGCGCAGATCGCGGTGCGCGTGACCCACGCTGCGGATTCGAGCTTGGCGGGCGGGCGGTTCGCTGCCGCCGTTGTTTCTCCTGTTACGGCCCGGGGAAGAATTCCTTGGCGGCGCGGCAGGACATGCTGCTTCTGGAACGGGTCGGGCGCGTGGACCTGCTCCCGATCTGCGGCCGTGGCCCAGGGCAGGGAATCGAGCGGCAGGCGCAGGCCGAGCGGCGAATCTCCGGGCACGAGATAGCAGCGCTCGTCGCGCAGAAACCACTGGCCCGATTGCCATCCCTCTTCATTTTTCGAGAGTGGCAGGACATGGCCCACCGTCTTGTCGAGCCCCTGGTGAAAAATCCTGCGCAGGCGCGCTCGCTCGAGCGGATCATCGAGGCGCGCATCGAAGGGATCCACGTTTGCCGGCAGCTTGCGCTCGCGCCAGAGGTAGTACCAGGTGTCCTCGAACGCCGGGAAGACGAACTTCGGATCGAGCCCGAGCTGCGCTGCGAGCGTGCGCAGGAAAAGCGCGGCCTGTTCTTCGCCAGCTTCGCCGCCCGCATCCTCGCTCGCGACCAGCGCCAGGTCGTTCCACACCGGCTCGCCATCCTTGCGCCAGAAGCAGGACAGCGACCAGCGCGGCAGCGGCTCGCCCGGATACCATTTGCCCTGGCCGTAGTGGAGCAGGCCGTGCGGCGCGTACCGGGCCTTCAATTTTTCCAGCAGCTGCGCGCTCAGCCTGCGCTTGTCGGGGCCCATCGCCTCGGTATTCCACTCGGCGCCGTCGCGATCGTCCGCCGAGACGAAGGTCGGCTCGCCGCCCATGGTAAGGCGCACGTCGCGTTCCTCGAGGTCGGCGTCGACCCGTTTGCCGAGGGCGTTGATTTCGTCCCACTGCTCCTCGCTGTAGGGCTTGGTGACGCGCGGCGCCTCCCAGACGCGAGCGACGCTCATGTGGTGCGCGAATTCGACTTCCGCTTTTTCGGTGGCGCCGGTAACCGGTGCGGCGCTGGAGGGCTCGGGCGAGCAGGCGAGCGGGATGTGGCCTTCGCCCGCGAACAGTCCCGAGGTCGCATCCAGGCCCACCCAGCCGGCGCCCGGCAGGTAGGCCTCGCACCAGGCGTGCAGGTCGGTGAAGTCCACGTCGGTTCCCGACGGGCCGTCTAGCGATTTCACATCCGGCTTGAGCTGGATGAGATAGCCCGAGACAAAGCGCGCCGCGATGCCAAGGTGGCGCAGCAGCTGCACCATCAGCCAGCCCGAATCCCTGCAGGACCCGCTCGCGCCCGAGAGCGTTTCTTCCGGCGTCTGGATGCCGGGCGCCATCCTGATCAGATACCGGATGTCCTTCGCCACGCGCATGTTCAGCGCGACGAGGAAATCCACCGTCGGCGTCGTGGTCCGCGGCACGGCGTCCAGGTAGCGCTTGAAGCGCGGCGTCAGCGCGCCGCGGGCAAGGTAGGGTGCGAGTTCATGCAGCAGGCTGGCGTCGTAG
>JANYII010000225.1 GCA_025358705.1 Betaproteobacteria bacterium
CGTGATGCCGCCTGGTTCGGCGAGGCCTTCCAGCCGGGCGGCGATGTTCACGCCATCGCCGTAGACGGTGCCGTCGGCCTTCTCGATCACGTCGCCCAAGTGCACGCCGATCCGGAATCGCATGCGGCGGTCTTCCGGCACGTCACCAACCAGCGATTTGAGCTCGTCCTGAACGGCAAGCGCAGCTGACACCGCGCCGGTCGCCGTGCCGAATACCGCGAGCACCGAATCCCCGGCCATGTCGATGACGCGGCCCAGGTTGGCTTCTATCTGCGTCCTGAAGACACGCCGCGCCGCATCGAGCGCCGCCACGGTCGCCCGGTCGTCCGCCGCCATCAGGCGCGAATAGCCCGCAACATCCGCAGCCAGGATCGCCGCCAGACGCTGCTTGAGTTCGGAATCGCTCAATATGGATCTCCGCTTTCGCGGAGATGACGTTCTTCCGGGCCCTAGTCCGCGTAGCCCGGATTGACGCGGTCCATCACGCGCATCATCGCCTCGAAGAAGAGGCGATCGCGCTCCGTGCGTGAATGGCGGTCGTCCGCGGGCGGCGCCTGTACCTGCGCGACGATCGCGTCCGACAGCACTTTCAGCGGCTTGCCGGTGCTCATCGCCAGCACCTGGGCGCGGCAGATGCGCTCGAGCTTGTAGAGGCGCCGGTAGGCTTCCGCCATGGTGTCGCCGGTGACGAGGACGCCGTGGTTCTTCATGAACACGGTGTGCTTGCGGCTGCGGTTTTCCCCGCCCACCTTGCCCAGCACGCCCGCCAGGCGCTCACCCTCTTCGAGCGTGTCCGCGGTGCCGGTGTAGGTGTCGTCGTAGGCGATGCGGCCATGCACGAACGCCGCGGTCTGGCTCGCGGGCAGGACGCGGTTGTCTTCCAGCATGTTCAGCGCCACCGCCCAGGTCTGGTGGGTATGCAGCACCACGCGCGCGCCGCAGATGCGGTGGATCGGCGCGTGGATGCACTGCGCCGAGAGCTCGACCACGCCCTCGCCTTCGAGCGTCTTGCCGGATTCGTCGAACACGATCATGTCGCTCGCGCGCGCTTCCGACCAGTGGTAGCCAAAGGGCAGGATCAGGTACTGGTCCTCGCGCCCGGGCACGGTGACGGTGAAATGGTTGTCGATGCCCTCTTCCAGGTCGTGGAACACCGCGAGGCGGTGGGCGGCGGCGAGGTGGATCTTCGCCTGGATGACGGGGTCGACGGCGCGCAGCGGGTGGACGGACATGGCAAGCCTCCTGGATCAGGGATTCGGGCGAAGTATAGCCACCCGTTCACGGCGAAAGTGTACAACCGCTAGGACCAGCGAGGCGCACTGCAGCATGGCGCAGAAATAGAACGGCGCGCCGATGCGCCAGTCCCCCTTGGGCAGGTGCGACACCACCTGCAGCAGCGGCGCGCCGATCAGCGGCGCGATCACCGCGGTGAGGCTGTTCAGGCCGCCCACCGCGCCCATCGCCCCACCCTGCGCGCGCGGGTCCGCCGCGCTGGAGATGATGCTCTGGGTGGACGCGGACACCGTGGCCGAGAGCAGGTTGAGGAAAATGATCGCGAACATCATCCAGCCTTCGGTGGCCGCGCCCCAGGCGGCATAGGCGAGCGTCGAGGAGAGCAAGCCGAGGACGGCGAGTCGCCGCGGCGTGAAGCTGCGCAGCAGCCGGCCCATGAGCACGCCCTGCACCAGCGCCGAAACGATGCCGACGGCGGCGAGCGACCAGCCGTTCTCCAGCGGCCCCCAGCCGAACTTGAAGGTCGTGTACAGCACCCAGGTGGTGTAGAGCACGAACTGCGCGAGCCCGCTGCAGGCGATCACCGCCACCAGCAGCCCCGCACCTTTCAATTGCGCGAGACCGCGCAGCGACGCCACGGGATTGGCGGATTTCCAGCCGAAAGCGCGCCGGCGCTCCGGCGGCAGCGATTCGGGCAGCACGAAGTACCCGTAGAGCAGGTTGACGAGCGCAAGGCTGCCGGCGGCGAAGAACGGCAGGCGCAGGTCAATCGCGCCGAGCAGCCCGCCCATCACCGGCCCGAGGATGAAACCCAGGCCGAACATCGCCCCCAGCATGCCGAAACGCCTGGCGCGCTCTTCGGGCGGCGTGATGTCGGCGACGTAGGCGTTGGATACCGACATGTTGGCCTGCATCGCGCCGCTCACCAGCCGGATCGCGACCAGCATCCACAGCGCGGTCGCCATCGCCTGCATGAGGAAGCTGAAGGCGAGGCCGCAGAAGCCGATCAGCAGCACGGGGCGGCGCCCGTACTGGTCCGACAGCCCGCCCAGGATGGGCGAGGCGAAGAAGTTCGCGATGCCGAAGGCGAACGTCACCGCGCCGTACCAGAAGGCCTGGTCCGCCTGCGAGCCGGTGAAACTTCCGACCAGCGCCGGCAGCACGGGAATGATCAGGCCGATCGACACCATGTCGATGAGCGTGGTCATCATGATGAACGGCATCGCTGCCGCCTGGTTTCTACGTATCATGGTCGCTGCGTAACACCTCGCCTACCCGATGTTGCGCCTGAACAGGGCGAACAGCCGCTCCCAGTGCCGCTCGGCGCTCGGCTTGTGGAAGATGCCCTGGCGCTTCGGAAACGCGAAGCCGTGCTCGACGCCCATGTACCACTCGACGCGGGAGCGCAGGCCGGGCGTCTGCTTCAGGTGCGCCTCAAGCCGGTCGATCATTTCCTTCGGCGCGTACTTGTCGGTCTCGGCGCAGCCGAAATAGAGCTCGCCCCGCACCTTATCCGCGAGCAGGTGCGGCGAATCCGCGGCGTCGGTCGCGAGCCGCACGCCGTAGAGCGACGCGGCACACTTCACTCGCCCGGGAAAGCGCCCTGCGGCGGCGAAGACGAAGGGACCGCTCATGCAGTAGCCCACCGCGCCAAGGGCGCTCGCCTTCGCTTCCTTGCGAGCGTCGACGAAGTCGAGCATCGCCTGCGTGTCGCGCATCACGAGGTCGATGGACAGGTGCTCCATCATGGCGAACATCCGCTTGTAGCCTTCTTCATCGCGCGCCATGACGAACTCGCGCGTATTGCGGTAGTAGAGGTTCGGCAGCACCACGTAGTAGCCCACCGTGGCGATGCGCCGCGCCATGTCGTGCAGTTCCTCGCGCTTGCCGGGCGCGTCCATGTAGAACAGCACCACCGGAAACGGGCCGCCCTCCTCCGGGTGCGTGACGAACGCGTTCATCGCGCCGTCCGCGGTCTGGATGTCGAGTTCGTGTTTGATCATGCGTGCGTGCCTCCCGAAAAGGCGTCCATCATACGCAGCGCGCGCTCAGCACAACAGCGCGGCTGACCCGCAGGAAGTAAAACACGATCAACAGGCCGCCCGTCAGCACGCCCGCCGTGGCCGCGATCCAGAAGCCGGATGCGCCCATGTGCATGGACGGGCCGAAGGCAAGCACGTAGCCGCCGCCCAGGCCGATGCCCCACAGCGCGACGATATTGCACAGCATCGGCACCACGGTCTTCTTGTAGCCGCGCAGAACGCTCACCGCGATCGCGGACACGGCATCAAACAGGTGATAGAGGGCGACATACGCGAGCAGGGCCGCGGCGATCACCTTCACCTCGTCGTCGCGCGTGTACAAGCCGGCGATCAGGTCGCGCGCGAGCCATACCGCGAGGCCGGCCACGCAGGCGCAGGCCAGGCCGATGCCAATGCCCACGATCCCGACAAGCCGCGCGCGCCGCGGGTCGCCCGCGCCGATCGCCTGGCCGGTCAGCACGCCCGAGGCGCTCGCCATCGCCAGCGGCATCATGTACATGAGCGAGGTGAAGTTGCCCGCGATCTGGTGGCCGCCCGAGCTCACCGTGCCCAGGCGCGCGATGAACAGCGCCATGAAGGTGAACGAAGTGACGTCGACGAGGAAGTTGAAGCCGATCGGCAGGCCGAGCTGCACGAGGCGCCACTGCCCGCGCCAGCACGGCCAGGACCAGCGCGCGAAGACCTGGAACGGCAGGTAGCCGGAGTCGAACCGGCACACCAGCCACGCCGCGACGGCGAGGAGCCAGGCGATGATCGTCGTCGACACCGCGCAGCCGGGCCCGCCCAGCGCCGGCATGCCGAGATAACCGTGCATGAATACGATGTTGAGCGGGATCTTGAGCGCGAGCCCCGCGAGGTTCAGCAGCATGATCACGCGCGGCCTCGATACCGCCGTGGTGAACGAATAGAACACGCGGAACATCAGCATCGCCGGCACGCCCAGCGCGATGGTGCGCAGGTAGCTGCGCGTCTTGACCTCGACGTCGGGCGCGACCTGCGCCAGCGCGAGGAACGGGTCCGGGAACCAGATCAGCACGCAGGCCACGACCGCCAGCAGCACGCCCATCCACAGGCTCTGGCGCACCTCCTCGCCGATTTCCGCCGGCTTGCCGGCGCCGTAGAGCTGCGCCGCCACGGGCATGAGCGCGATCAGCACGCCCATCGAGGTGACGAAGATGCTGATGTAGATGCTCGCGCCGATGCCTACCGCCGCGAGGTCCGCGGCGCCCAGGCGCCCGGCCATCACGGTGTCGATGACGCCGTTGATCATCACCGCGATCTGCGAGATGAACACCGGCCAGCCGAGCCTGAAGATGTCGCGAACGATGGGGCCGAGCATGGGGTGCGAATGCTATCGCAGCATCGGCTAGACTGCCGGCAAATGAAGGGCGAAACATCTATCCGCGTCGCGGTGCTGGGCGCCGGCGCCGTGGGCTGCTATTACGGCGGCATGCTGGCGCGCGCGGGGCACCGCGTCACGCTCATCGGCCGGCCGGTGCACGTGGACGCGTTCCGCAAGTCGGGCCTGCATTTCGAGGGCCTGAAATTCGACGAACAAATTCCGGTTGACGCCAGCACCGACGCCGCCGCGGTGCGCGGCGCGCGCCTCGTCCTCTTCTGCGTGAAATCCACCGACACCGAACAGGCCGCGGCGCAGATCGCGCCGCACCTCGATGCGGATGCGGTCATCGTGAACCTGCAGAACGGCGTCGACAACACCGAGCGCATCGAATCAAAGATTTCGCAGACGGTCGTTCCCGCGTGCGTCTATGTCGCCACCGAGATGAAAGGCCCGGGGCACCTCAAGCACCACGGCCGCGGCGACCTCGTCATTGGAAGCCTGAATGGGAAGGTTTTTCCCGACGTTCTTCAGAATTTGAAAATTCAATTCGAGAAAGCTTCAATTCCAACCCAACTGTCGGACAACATCGCGGGCGAGCTGTGGGCAAAACTGGTGGTGAACTGCGCCTACAACGCCCTCTCCGCGATCACGCAGCTACCCTACGGCAAGCTGATCAACGGCACCGGTATACGCGACACCATGCGCGACGTGGTCGAGGAAACGCTGACCGTGGCCAAGGCAAGCGGCGTAAAAATGGCGCCTGACATGCTCGCCCGGACCTACAAGATCGCCGAAGCCATGCCCACGCAATATTCGTCAACGGCGCAGGACCTCGCGCGCGGCAAGCCGACCGAGATCGACCACCTGAACGGCTACGTCGTGCGCAGGGGCGAGGCGCTTGGCGTGCCCACGCCGGCGAACCGCGCGCTGCACGCATTGGTAAAGCTGCTGGAATCAAAGTAAATCGGGGCCGGAGCCCGATTTACTTCAGGCCGGCTGCAGGATGTGGATCGCGCGGCTGGCGATGGAATCTCTGGTCTTCGCCGCGTAGGCGGCCATGTGCGGCGCGGCGGCGTGCGCCTTCAATGCGTCCGGGCTTTCCCACTTCTCGACCACGACGAACGTATCCGGGCCGAAGGCCGTCTGGAATTTCAGGGCCGGATCCAGGTCGACGGCGGCGCCGTACTCGATGCAGCCTTTCTCGGCGCGCACCGCCGGCACGTTGGCGCGGAAATGCGTGAGGATGGATTCGCGCTGGCCGGGCTTGGCGGTGATGATGGCGATGACGTGGATCATTTGGCCCTCCTGGAATCGTAAAATCGAAGTATAAGAGCTCATGGCCCTGCCCACCCGTCTCCTGCCCACCACCGTCGTCGGCAGCTACCCGCAGCCCGACTGGCTCCTGAACCGCGAGTTGCTGTCGAAAATCGTGCCGCGCACGCGCATGCAGGAACTCTGGCGCATTCCCGCG
>JANYII010000240.1 GCA_025358705.1 Betaproteobacteria bacterium
GGCATGGCGAGCGAAAGCACGCGGTCGCCTTGCGTCCGCGACAGGAACTGGCAACGCGGGAAGTTTGCGTAGCGCCCGCCCCAGGATCCTTCACCGCCGGACCGGATCTCGGATAGCGCAAGAATTCCCAGCGGACTGTTCAGCCCGATCTTCAATGCCTTGCCGAGTGCCTCGCGGGCGGTCCACAGGACGCCGCAGGCCGTGGCCTCTTCCACTCCGCCTGTAGCCAGCCAGGTCAGTTCCGGCGGCGAGGCTTCCAGTTCGCCGAGGATCGTCGGCGCGGATATCGCGGAAGGGGTTTCGAGGTCGATGCCCATTGGATACTCCGCGGGAAACGCGAGTGCGACCGCGAGGCCGTGCGAGTGGCTCACCGTCACATCCGTGGCGCCTGCGCGCGGATGGCGGACAAGCGGCTGGCCGTAGATACCGGCGTGAATTTCGATCTGCCGCAGGTCCGGTTCTCCGAGCAGCGCGCCGAGCGCGCGTTTGGCGGCGAGCCGGCCGAGCAGGAAGCCCTGCTTCTTCGCTGCGAACTGAAAACCGGCGGCCTGTTCGATTTCGTTCGCGCTCAGGAATTCCGCCGGCGGGATCGCATCGGCCGTCGCAAAGGAAATCCGCTGCTCGATCCCGCCATGTACGAGGAGCAGAGGCTGGGCGCTCATGATTTTCCGGCTGCGTTGCGCAGCAGTTCCAGGCCTTCCGCGATCGAGATGGCGGGCGAATATCCGAGGTCGCGGCGCGCGGCCGAAATGTCGAACCAGTGCGCGGTGGACAGCTCGTGGACGACGAAGCGCGTCAGGCGCGGCTCGCGCGAGCTGCCCGTCACGCGATGCGCGGTCTCGAAACCCCAGGCCAGCGCCAATGCAAGCCACACGGGAACGGTACGCGAGACCGGCGGCGCGCCCACCGCAAGCAGCAGGCGGTTCACCATTTCCCACATCGGTACCGGCTCGCCTTGCGAGATGAAGTAGACCTTGCCGGCGATGGGCGAGCCCGGCGCAAGCCGGTCGGCAGCGAGCAAGTGCGCGTCAGCGGCGTTGTCCACATGGACAGTATCGATGAGTTTCGGGCGCGAGCCGATGCGTGCGAGCTGGCCGGCGCGCGCGCGCGCCACCAGCCGGGGCAGCAGATGGTTGTCGCCCGATCCCCAGATCAGGTGCGGCCGCAGGCTCACCGTGCCGAGTTGCGCATCGTTCGCCGCGCGCACCAGCTGCTCGGCCATGGCCTTCGTCTTCGGATAGTGCGCTTCGAAATTCGCGGGGTAGGGGACCGACTCGTCCACGCCCTCCATGTCGCGGCCGTCGAATACGACGCTCGGCGAACTGGTGTAGACCAGGCGGTGTATCCCACGGGCGCGGCAGGCGGCGATTACGTTCTGCGTGCCGACGACGTTGGTCCGGTGGTATTCCTCGTAGTCGCCCCAGATGCCGGGTTTGGCGGCGACGTGAAATACCACATCGCAACCTTGTACCGCACGGGAAACCGCGGCGGCATCGACAAGGTCCCCCTGGAGTTGTTCGACGCCTAGGCTGGTCAATGCTTCATGCGATTGGCGCGAATAACTGCGAACGTCCGCGCCCCGTTGGCGCAGGCCGCGCACGATTGCCTGTCCGAGAAATCCGCCACCACCGGTGACCAGCGCCTTCATGGCAACTGCCCGGCGGCCCACCGCGCCAGTTTTTCGCGGAAGATCTTGGCGTTGTGCCGCACGTCCACCGGAAATGCGGGATGGAACAGGAATGTTTCGATGCGCCGCGTGCGCTCGTGACGCGAACCAAGTTCTTTCAGCTCGGAGCGAATGACGTCTTTCGAGGCGCCGTGCAAGGCCGGTTCCAGTTCCACGCATAGCACCGGTTCCACCGCGCCCTTGCGCCGCACGCCGACCAGCGCGCTGCGGAAGACCGCGGAGTGGGTGTTGAAGACTCCCTCGCAGGGATCCGTGAACAGCGTGCCGTTCGTTGTGACTACCCGCTGCGCCTTTCGCCCGCAAAACCACAGGCGGCCGCGCTCGTCGAAATAGCCCAGGTCGCCCATGCGATGGCGGAAGCCGCCGCCTGCTGCGTCCTGGATCTTTGCCAGCGCGGTGGCCGCCGGGAGGTTGAAATAGGTCCGCGTCGCATGCGCCGCTTTCACCGCGATCTCGCCGATTTCCCCTGTCGGCAACTTCAGGGCGTCGTCCCACCGGGCGATCGCGTCATCGGCGATGCGGATGATCGTGGCTTCCACATCGGGCAGCGGCTGGCCGACACATACGCCCGCGCCTTCGGCGGTGCGTTGCCTGGTTTCGCCGAGGATTTCGTCGCTGCCGATGGAGGCGACCGGCAGGCATTCGGTCGCGCCGTACGGCGTGAACACCTGGGCGCCTGGGGTCAGCATCGCTGCGAACCGTTCGAGCACCTTGGCTCCCACGGGCGCGCCCGCGGAGATTGCGCGGCGCAGGGAGGGCAGCTTGATGCCGTGCGCCTCGCCATGGCGCCCGACGCGGTCGATGAGCGCGGGCGAGCCGAACATGTTGGTGATGCCGAACTTGTGGATGGCGTCGACGATGGTCGCAGGGTCCGCTTTCGCCGGGCGCGACGCATCCATTTCCGGAACCACCGCGGTCATGCCCAGCGCGGGTCCGAAGAGCGCGAACAGCGGAAAAGTCGCCAGGTCCATCTCGCCCGGCTCGATGCCGTACAGCCGGCGGATGTGCGCCACCTGCGCGCCGAATATTTCGTGGGTGTAGACGGCGCCCTTTGGCGCGCCGGTGCTGCCGCTGGTAAAGAGAATGGCGGCGGTTTCGTCCGGCGCCGGTTCCACCGCGGTAAATGCAGGGTCAGCGGGAACCTGCGCGCGTAGTTTGTCCAACGCATGGCCGCCCCAGAACCACCTGGAACCCACTGTGACGTTGATCCGGACGCTGCCGCGCGCCCAGCCGAGCAGGACGCGGGCCGCGTGCGCCTTTGGCACGCCGACGAAGGCTTCAGGCAGTGCGTGCGCCAGGCAGCCGCCCAGGTTGCGCGCGCCAATGCCGGGATCGATCAGCACCGGCACCGCGCCGGCCTTGAACAAGGCGAAAGTAAGGGTGAAGAAATCCAGGCTCGGCGGCACCATCAACGCCGCGCGCATGCCGCGCCGGATGCCGGCGCCCTCGAGCGCAAGCGCGAGGCGATTGCTGGCTTCTTCCAGTTCCGCGAAGCTGAGCTGCGCGTAGGCCACGGCGCCCTGCGCGTCGCGGCCGTTGGCGCAGATGACCGCGGGGCGCGACGGTTGCAGCCTCGCCATATCGGCAAGGTGCACGGCGATGTTAGGCACGTGGGGGGTGGCGCTGGAAGAAGTCGCGCACCAGAGGCAGGATCTCCGCGCCGGCATCCTCGAGCACGTAATGTCCCGCGTTTGGGAAGCGGTGCACTTCTGCCGAGGGAAGGAACTTCCGCCACTCGGCTAGGAAGTGCTGGTCGAAGACGAAATCCCGGTCGCCCCAGAGGATCAGCGTCGGCGTTTGCCTGAACGCTGGAAGTTGCGCCTGCACTTCGCTCACCAGGTTGTAGCTCGGGTCGCCCGGTTCCAGCGGGATGTCCTGCACGAACTGCAGCAGGGCAGTGCGGTCCTGCGGCGCCCGGTACGGCAGCAGGTACGCCTCGCGCACGCTCTGCGCCATCGGCCGGCACACGGCCCAGCGCGCCAGCACGCTGGTGAACAGTCCGGTATCGCGGATGAAGAAATCGCCCAGCGGCGTCTTGCGGCACAGCCACAGCGTTCGCGGCAGTTTCTTCGTCTTGGGCAGGTGGAACGCGGCCGTATTCAGAAATACCAGCCTGCCGATTTTGTCGGGGAAGCGCGCGGCGTAGGCCATGCCGATCATGCCGCCCCAATCGTGCATCAGCAGGGTGATGCGCCCGCGGACATCGGCCTGCTCGATCAAAGCGGCGAGGTCGTCGACACGGCGGCGCAGCGTGTACTCGTAGTTTTTCTCATCCGGTTTTTCCGACAATCCGCAGCCGATGTGGTCGGGCGCGATCACGCGGTGCGTGCCGCGAAGGCCGAGCACGAGGTCGCGAAAGTAGAAAGACCAGGTGGGATTGCCGTGCAGCATGATCACCGCGTCGCCCCGGCCTTCGTCCAGCGCGTGCATCTGGTGGCCGTTCACGTTCCGCCAGGTACCGGTGAACGGATACAGGGGATGCTGAAACGTGGTCACGTCACCACTCCAGCCCCACCATCAGGCAGGTCAGGCCGCTGCCGATGCCGAGGAAACCGACGCGCTGGCCCGCCTTTAGGATGCCGCGTTCGTCGGCGATGGCCGCCGTCACCGGCAGCGCGGCGGTGCCCATGTTGCCGAGGAAGCGGTAGGTCGTGAAATCCTTTTCCTTCGGCACCTGGAGGGAATTCAGGATTGCGTCCTGGTGCCCGCTGCCGACCTGGTGGCAGATGACGCGGTCCACCTGCGCCGGATTCCAGCCCATTTCCCCGAGGAAGACCTGCCAGGTGTCGCGGCCGAGCTGCACGCCGTGTTTAAGTACGGAAACCGAATCAGTCGCCATGTACTGCGCCTGCTGCCCTCCGGTGGCGGGCGCCAGTCCCCAGCGGCACAACGCATGATGCTCCGGCGCGACCAGCGATACCGCGCCGAGCAGCCGATGGCCCTTGGCCATGCCGAAGCTTCCGTCCGTCAGCAGCATCGCCACCGCGCCCGAACCGCCGGTAAACGTCGCGAGCGCTTCCGCGAATTCCGCCATTTCCACGCCGTGCAGCATGCGGGCAAGCATGATTTCGTTGATTTCCCGCGCGGTTTCGCAGGAGACGACCAGGCCTGCGCGGATCTGCCCGAGCTCGATCCGGTTGGCGATATCCAGCATGCCGTTTAGCACGCCGAGGCAGGCGTTGCTCAGGTCGTAGACTGACGCGCTGCCTTTCACTCCAAGCGCGTCGGCCACGGCGCAGGCGGTCGCCGGCTCGAAATTCTCGCGGCAGACGCCGGCGTAGATCAGCACGCCAAGATCCGCCGCGCGGACGCTTGTTTGTGAGAGAGCTTTTTGCGCAGCGACCGTGGCGCCCACAGACAGGCGCGTATCCGGATGCCACCAGCGGCGCTCGGCGATTCCGGTCCAGGCTTCGAGCTGGCCGGGCTGGATGCTCAGGTGCCGGTAAACGGGCGCGAGCCGTTCTTCCAGCTCGGCGGAGGTCACCACTTCGGGGCCGAGTTCATAGCCCAGGGCGGTCAGGAAAACGCGCTTGTACTTCAAGGAAGGTTTTTCTGAATCAAGGCAAAATCCTTCATACCGTAGATCACGCGGCCATCCACCGACAGGTAGCCGTCGGCGCGCAGGAGGCGCCGGCCCTCGTCCACCGCGGTCACGATTGCGTCGACCGTGACTTCGCGATCCGCAGGGATGACCTGCCCGCGATAAACCCATTCGTGCCGCTCGTTCGTCGCGACCACCTCGAAGTGCCCGGCCCCCCAGCGCTCGACGGCCATGAATTTGAGCAGGTGCAGGAACGATTCCAGGCCCAGCGATCCCGGCACCACCGGATCCTGGTGGAAATGCGCCTTGAAGAACCATTCATCCGCGGAGACGCGCCGCGTCGCTCGGATGAAGCCGAGTCCCTTCGGCCCGCCGTCCGGGATCCAGCTGGTGATCCGGTCGAGCATGCGCATCCGTCCGCCCGGGAACGGCGCGCCTGCGGGAAAGTCCAGCGCGCGACCGCGCGCAAGCTGATCC
The DNA here is from genome assembly GCA_025358705.1 of Betaproteobacteria bacterium. Taxonomy (GTDB): domain Bacteria; phylum Pseudomonadota; class Gammaproteobacteria; order Burkholderiales; family SG8-39; genus RBG-16-66-20. The sequence goes on from JANYII010000240.1 coordinate 5,706, forward strand.
GCTGACGGTTGATAACGCGCAGGGTCCTTCAGTCCTTCCTGCTTCAACAGCGCGACTTTCGGGAAGAAGCCGAAATAGGTGTCGCCCTTGTAGATCCGCTTGCGGCCCGCCAGCACTTCATAGTCGAAGAACTGGATGATCATGCCCGCGGAACTGGAAGCGCGCGTGAGTTTGGCGCGCACCGAGAGCGTGCCGGTGTCCGGCCCCACCCGCGCGAACTGCGTCGCGCTGCCGCCGAGGTTTCGGAACGACACGTCGACTTCGCTGGTCAGCGCCGAACCCATGTAGGCCGCGAGCCAGCCGCAGGGTTGCAGCGCGATTTCGAGCAGCACCGCGAACGGCATGTCACCCTCGCGGTTGTCGGCGAAATACCAGGCGTCCGCGGGCACGTCGTACTGGGTTTCGCATTCGCCGCCGGGCAGGATCTTCCACGGCTCAGCGCGGATCTCGGTGACGCGATCGAGGAACTGGAACGGCGGCCCCGGCAGCCGCGCGATGACGCGGCCCTCGTCGAAAACCCTGTAGGGCTCGCCGAAAGCCTCGGAAGGCTTGCCGGTGGCGAAGGCGAGGATGCGCCCGGTGTCGAATATCGGTGGTTTCCTGTCAGGTAATTTTGTTTTTTTCCACAATGAATTTAAGGATTCCCTGGTCGCGCCCGCGTAGCGCAGGCTCATGCTGGTGATCTCGACGATCGGCTTGCCGTCGGCGTACATCAGCGCATCGGCGATGACATAGGGTTCGGGCCCGTAGCCGATTTCCTTGATGGAGATTTCATAGGTCACGAGCTTCGTCGTGTCGAGCACCTGCCCGCGGCATTTCAACTGGCTGGCGACGCCCGGTACCGGCTCGAGGACGACCTGGCCTTCCTCGGCGACCCAGCCCTGGCGCAGCAGGAACACCCGCAGCGTATGCAGGCAGCACTCGAACATCAGCGTGCCCGGCATTACGCGGTCATCCACGAAGTGGCAGGTGAGGAACCAGTCGTCCGCATGGATATCTGCTTCGCCGACGACAAGCCCCAGGCCGAAGCGCCCGCCGCCCAGATTTAGCTGCGCGATGCGATGCACCAGCTTCATCCTTCCGCCGGGCAGCGTGATGGGATCGGCCAGCGGCAGTCCCGCGAATGCTTCGCCGAAACAGGCGGCCAGGTCCCCCTCGCGCAAGGAATCGAGCTGCGCACTGGAGTAGCTCTCGATCCCGCTCCGAGTGAATTCTTCCCAATCGGCCGGGCGCTTTCCCGGCACCGGTCTCAAGTCGAGCGCGGTGCGCACGATACCCTTGCCGGCGGCCAAGGCCTCGTTGGAGAAGAATCCGGCGCAGCCATCGGTCATGGTGAGCAGCGGCGCGCCGTTGACTGTCGCCTCGAAGCCGAAGCGGAACAGCCAGGCATCGCTCTGGCGGAAAAAACCGTCGATGCGGATGTCGTAGCGGATCACCTCGCCCGCGCCCGGCAGGCCGCGGTGGAAGCAGACCTTGGCGTCGAGCAGCCGGTACATGGAACGGCCGCGCGTCTGCAGATCGATGCCGAGGAACCCGGACAGGAACAGGTCGGCCTGCCCGGCCTCCACGGCGATGCAGGTGGGAATGCGCCCGCTATCGAGATACCACGCGCCGGGGTGGATATCGTGTTCCGTGACCACGCGGCCGTGGGTCATCGACAACGGCTCGCCGTCGATTTCCAGTATCCGGTCCACCAGCATCAGCGGCTCGTCGGGCAGGCGCACCCGGGTCGGGAAGGAATCGGCTTCGGCGAATTCCGGGCCCAGCACGCGGCCGACGGAGCCGCGCGCGAATTCCAGGCATGCGGACCGATCGAGCGAACGCACGGGAGCCCTTGCTTCGGCAACGGCAACGCCACCCGAGGTCGCCTGCGACGCGATCGCATGCGCGAGCGTTTGCGAGAGATTCTGCGAAAACCGCAGATAGGCCTCGTGCGCCTCCACGGTTGCGCGCTCCGTATTGATCATCGACTGGCGCAAGGCGTCGCCGAAATCATCCGCGGGCAGCCTCGGCACAGGCATCGCGGGCGCCACGAATGGCGCCCCGGTGATGGACACGGCCACGCATTTTCCCGCGGGGACGGCTGCGACCTTCGGTGCGTCCCCGCCGCGAAGCATTGCCACGTTCAACGGCACGCCCGCGGCGTGCAGTTCGCCGAGCGTGCGCAGGAAATGCGCCACCGGGTCCGGCCCGGCGACCGCGAGCGATCTCGCAAGGTGTGGGCGATCGGCCAGGATCTTGTCGATCATGCGGCTGCACGAGTTGCCGGGCCCCACTTCGATGAAGGTGCGCACGCCGGCGTCGTAGGCTGCGCGGATCACGCGCGGGAAATCGATCGTGTCCAATGCTTGGGCCTCGAGCGCATCCGCGGCCGATTCGCGGTCTGGCACG
>JANYII010000261.1 GCA_025358705.1 Betaproteobacteria bacterium
GTCTCTGTTTGCGTGACCGGAATGAGGCAGGCGCGGATCGCCTCGACCGCCTTGTCGATGCGCAGCGCATCCGGGTCGTATCCGTCCAGGCAGCTCACAACTTGCGCAATTGTATTCATGCCCTGTCCAACTCTTCGCGCGTATTGATGTTGCGAAAGGCATCCGCCTCGTCGTCAAACTGCACTTCGATCACTTTCAGGGAGGCGTACCAGGCGTCGATTTTCCTGCCTCCGCCGGAGAGGAACTCCCCGAGGTTCTGCCTGACGCTTTTCCTGACGAGGGCGAATACCGGGTGCGGCTGGTCTCCGGTCTTCGCGACCGCAAGGTCGTTCTCTTTCATCGCGCTCTTCAATCTCGAGTACAGGTCCAGCGGCAGGAAGGGCGAATCGCAGGGTGCGGTAAGCACGAGCGGATGGCCGGCCGCGCTCAAGCCCGCGTGCAATCCGGCCAGCGGCCCGGCGAAGCCGCCGATGGCATCCGGCACGACGCGGTGGCCGAACGCCGCGTAGGCCTGCAGGTTCTGGTTGGCGTTGATCAGGATTTCATCCACCTGCGGCGCGAAGCGCGCGAGCACGGCGGCGACCATGGGTTTGCCGTGCAGCAGCTGCAGGCCCTTGTCGACCGTGCCCATGCGGCGTCCCTGGCCGCCCGCGAGGAGTATTCCTGTCACGCCGTCCATGCGGTGATTCTAATGTTCAGTCGACGATGCGCGACAGAGCCACGTTCACGCCGCGCGCGCCGGGTGCGATCGGGCCGCTCGAGCCCTCGACGTCGCCTTTCTGCGGCATCGGATTGCCCGATCTGGAAACCCGCGCCACGACCACGACCTTGGTGTGGCTGGAGATCGTGGCGCCCGCCGCCATCGCCATGCTGTCGTCGAGCGTGAACGCGTAGGGCAGTTTGTCCACCGTGGTGCGTACCACCGCGAGCGGCATTCTCGAACCAGCCACGGGCCGCGCGAGAACGAACACGGTGTCGCCGGCTGAAACCCGGCCCTTGAGCTTCGGATCCAGGCTGATGACGCCTTGCAGGGCGGAGGCCGAAGCGGTGGCAGGCGCAATGCCGCCAAGCTGCCGCGCCTCGGCAATGGTTGCGGACACCGAGCGCGCGAAATCGGATTCCGGAGGCGCGAAGGGCAGGATCTGTTCCCAATAGCCAACCGCCCCAGCGTAATTTTTTGCCTCGAACTCGGTCCGCCCCGCAAGCGCCAGCGTCTTGATCAACTCCACCAGCAGGTCGCGGTTCTCCGGCAGGAGCTGCAGCGCGCGGGCGTAGGCCTGCATCGCGGGTTCGTACCGCCCGATGGACGCTTGCGCGCGCGCCAGCAGCGTCCAGCCTTCGGCATCCTGCGGATTTTTCTCCAACTTCGCCGAAAGGCGCTCGACCAGGGCCGCCATCTGCGCCGGGTCGGTCTGCTGCAGGGACTCGGCGTTCAGCGCGCGCGGCTCCCCGAGCTGCAGGTAGCCGATCACGACGGCGAGCGGCAGCAGCAGGCCGACCGCGAGCGCCGCGGCGACGGCGGGCCGGTGTTCTGCCTGGGCCGGGGCGCCGCCCGCGTGCTCGGCGACGATGCGATGCTCGATTTCGAGGCTCGCGCGTTCGAATTCCTCCTTCGTGAGGGCGCCGCGCTGCAATTCCACCGACAACTCATCCAGCTGCTCGCGGTAGATGGCCGCGTTGGCGGCAACGCGCGCGTCGGGCGCAGTGGTGCGGCGGCGGACGAGCGGCGGCAGCAGGATCAGCAGCGCCGCAACGACCAGCGTCGCGGCAATCGCCCAGAACAGGATCATCGGGCGCTTCCGTCGCGCCCCGCTGGCGGGGCCGCCGGTCCGAGCACGCGTTCCACCAGTCGCTTGTCATCCGGCGCGAGCGCAGGTTCCTCCGGCGCGCGGCGCCGGCGCCTGAGCGTCGCGACGAGTACCAGCACCGCCACGGCAAGCAGGACAAACGGACCGACCCAGAGCAGCGCCGTCGTCGGCTTGAACGGCGGTTCGTAAAGAACGAAATCGCCGTAGCGCTGCACCAGGTAGGCCATGATCTGTTCGTCGCTGCGCCCCGCGTTTACCTGCTCGCGCACCTCGCGGCGCAGGTCGCCGGCGAGTTCGGCGCTGGAGTCGGCGAGCGACTGGTTCTGGCACACCAGGCAGCGCAGTTTTTCCTCCAGCTGCCGGACGCGCTGCGCATTGTCATTTGAAATTCCCGGGAGGGAAAAAAGCACCAGGACGGTGAAGATAAAAACCCTCACTTTTTCAGCGCCATCGCGAGCGGCAGGATTTTCTGCTCGAGTATCGCCGCGGTGAGCGGGCCGATCTGCTTGTAGCGGATCACGCCCTCGGCGTCGATCAGGTAGGTCTCGGGAACGCCGTAGACACCGTAGTCGATGCCGATGCGGCCGTCCGCATCGACCACCGACAGGTCATAGGGATTGCCGAATTGCTTCAGCCACGCGTTTGCTTCGTCGCCCTTGTCCTTGTAGTTAAGGCCGAGGATCGGCATCAGGCCGCGTTTCGAGAGCGCCACCAGCATCGGATGTTCCTCGCGGCAGGAAACGCACCAGGAGGCCCAGACGTTCAGCAGCCAGACCTTGCCGCGCATGTCACCCGGGGTGAAGCGCTTGTCCGGTTGCTGCAGTATCGGCAGCTCGAATGCGGGCGCCGGTTTTCCGACCAGCGGCGAGGGAACCTCGCGCGGATCAAGCTTGAGGCCGACGGCGAGGAAGCCGACCAGGAGGATGAAGATCGCGAGCGGCAGCAGGAATCGCTTCACGCCGTGCTGCCCCGGACGACGGTGGCATCCGGAGCCGTCGCGTCCTCGCGCCGGCGCGCGGCGCGGTAGCGCCGGTCGCTGGCGGCGAGCAGTCCGCCGAACGCCATCGTCAGGCAGCCGAACCAGATCCAGCGGATGAACGGCTTGATGTGTACGCGCACGGTCCAGGCCCCGTCTCCCACGGCTTCGCCCAGCGACACGTAGATGTCGCGCGAGATGCCGCCGTTTATCGCGGCCTCGGTCATGGGGTTCTGCTGCACGCGATAGATCCGTTTCTCGGGCGCGAGGAGGGCGATCGTTTCGCCATCGCGCGTTACGGTGACCGAGCCGCGCGCGGCGGCGTAGTTCGGGCCGGGCAGCTCGTGCACGCCCTCGAAACGGAAGCTATAGCCGCCGAGCGTGGCGGTGTCGCCCGGCGCCATGCGCAGGTCGCGCTCGGTTTCGTAGCTCTTGACCAGCGTGATGCCGATCACGAACACGCCGACGCCCGCGTGCGCGAGCAGCATGCCGAGGAACGCGCTGTTGATTTTCGCGTTCGACTTGATTCTGACAACCAGGGCAGTCAACGTGCCTGCGAGAATCCAGAACGCGAGCAGCAGGCCGGTGCTGGTGAGCGCGGCCCAGCGGCCGAAGGCGAGCGGCACGAACAGCGCGCCTAGCAGCGCCGCGATCGCGACCCAGCGCAGCTGGCGCGCGAGTTGCGCCGCGTCGCCCCTGCGCCAGGCCACCAGCGGCCCGATGCCGGCGAGCAGGATCGCCGGCGCCATCAATGGCATGAACACCGATTCAAAGTAGGGCGGGCCCACTGAAATCTTGCCCAGGCCGAGCGCATCGAGGAACAGCGGATACAGCGTGCCGAGCATCACCGCGCCGCAGGCGACCAGCAGCAGCACGCTGTTGGCGAGCAGCATCGACTCGCGCGACAGCAGCTCGAAGCGTCCACCCGGTTCGACCCGGTGCGCGCGCCATGCATACAGCGAGAGCGATCCGCCGATCACCACGGCGAGGAAGCAGAGGATGAATATGCCCCGCTTGGGATCGGTGGCGAAGGCGTGCACCGACGTCAGCACGCCCGAGCGCACGAGGAAGGTGCCGAGCAGGCTGAGTGAAAACGCGATGATCGCGAGCAGCACCGTCCAGTTCTTGAACGCGCCGCGTTTCTCGGTCACGGCGAGCGAGTGGATCAGCGCGGTGCCGATCAGCCAGGGCATGAAGGAGGCGTTTTCCACCGGATCCCAGAACCACCAGCCGCCCCAGCCAAGTTCGTAATAGGCCCAGAAGCTGCCGAGCGCGATGCCGATGGTGAGGAAGACCCAGGCCGCGGTGGTCCAGGGCCGCGACCAGCGCGCCCAGGTGGCGTCGAGGCGCCCGTCGAGCAGTGCCGCGATCGCAAAGGCAAACGCAACCGAGAATCCGACGTAGCCCATGTAGAGCATGGGCGGGTGGAACACCATGCCAGGGTCCTGCAGCAGCGGATTCAGGTCGCGTCCATCCGCCGCCGCGGGCAGCAGGCGCTCGAACGGGTTGGAGGTGAACAGCATGAAGCTCAGGAAGCCCACCGCGATCAGGCCCATGACGCCGAGGATGCGCGCCACCATGTCCTCCGGCAGGCTGCGGCTGAACACCGAGACCGCCAGCATCCAGATCGAGAGCATCAGCACCCACAGCAGCAGCGAGCCTTCGTGGCTGCCCCATGTTGCGGCGATTCGATAGGCCGTCGGCAGGCTGGAATTGGAGTTGCTCGCCACGTTCAGCACCGAGAAATCGTTGCTGTAGAACGACCAGGCAAGGCAGCCGAAGGCGATGGCGACGAATACGAACTGGCCCTGTGCCGCAGGCCGCGCTACCGCGACAAACCCCGGAATTCCGCGCGCGGCGCCAGTCAGCGAAAGAGCGGCCAGCGCCAGCGCCAGTGCCAGCGCGACAATGAGCGAAAAGTGGCCGATTTCGGGAATCATCGCGCTGCTCCTGGATTGACGACGCTCTTTGCCGCCCTGTCCGCTTCGGCCTTCGACAATGCGTGCGCCGCTTCCGGCGGCATGTAGTTCTCGTCGTGCTTGGCCAGCACCTCGCTCGCGTGGAACGCGCCATCGGGCCCGAGCTTGCCCTGCGCCACGACTCCCTTGCCCTCCTTGAAGAGGTCGGGAAGCAGCCCGCTGTAGACCACCGGAATGCTCTTCGCCGTGTCGGTGACGATGAAATCCACCGTGAGCCCGTCCGCGCGGCGCTTCAGGCTGCCCTTCTCGACCATGCCGCCGACGCGGAAGGTCCGGTCCACCGGCGCTTCCTTCGCCACGACCTGCGTCGGGCTGAAGAAGAACACGACGTTGCCCTGGAACGCGTTCAGCACCAGCGCCGCGGCGATGGAGATCAGGGCGACTCCGGCCGCGATGGCAATCATGCGTTGATGTCTGGGCTTCATTTTTTCAATGTCCAGATTTCGATGGCAATGCACAAGGCAGCCACGGCATACGATCCCCAAACGTAGAAGCCGTACCCACCCATGGCGAAGAAATCGCTCACGCCGCTGTCCTCTGCATGCGCACCCACTCAGCGTCGCGCTCGCGCTCGAGGATGATCAGGCGCAGGCGCGCGAGCGCGGTTGCGATGCTGTACATCCACGCCGCAAGCGCCATCAGCAGCATGCCGAGAAGCATGGTGGCGGCCATCGACGGCGAGCGCGTC
>JANYII010000263.1 GCA_025358705.1 Betaproteobacteria bacterium
CCCTTCAGCGTCGCCTGCGCCACCTTCGACCGGCGCCACAACCCCGCGCGCGGCCGCGCCGGCGGCATGGATGGACGCGTGGGGCGCGTCGCATTGGCGAGCGGCAAGATCCTGCCCGGCAAGGAAACCTACGTCGTGCCCGCCGGCGACGCGCTCGTCGCCGAGATGCCGGGCGGCGGCGGCTACGGCAGGAAAACCTGACGTGCAGGAAGCCCCGCAGATCACTTTCCCGCCGGTGGAGGGCGCGTCCCTGTTCGCGCGCGCGCTCGGCACCGCGCCGCGCTTCGACGTCATGGCGACGCTGGCAAAGGGCCCGGTCTGCTACACGAAGGTCCTGGGCAAGCGCATCTACTTCGTCAACGACGCCGAGTACGTCAAGCGCATCCTGCTCGACAACCTCGCCAACTATCCGAAGTCCGTCACCTACCGCAACAACCTGCGGCCGTTCCTCGGCGACGGGCTGCTGATCTCGGAAGGCGATTTCTGGAAGCGCCAGCGGCGCCTGGCGCAGCCCGCCTTCCACCTGCGCCGCCTGAAGGCGCTCGCCGCCACCATGGCCGACTGCGCCGCGCACATGGCGCAGGGCTGGGAGCACGGCAAGGTCGTCGACGTCACGCCGGTGATGAACGCCGTCACCATGGAAATCGTCGCCAGGACCCTTTTCAGCGCCGACGTGAAGAACGACATCCCCGTCGTGGCGGAGTCCATGCGCGTGCTGGGGGAAGGATCCGGCCGCATCCGCCCCACCGCGTTCTTCGACCTGCCCGAATTCATTACCCGGCCCCGCGGCCGCGGCTTTGCCGAAGCGGTGGGCGCGCTCGACGCCATCCTCAACCGCATCGTCGCCCAGCGCCGCGCCGAGACGGAAAAAGGCGACGAGGCACGCGACGACCTGCTCTCCATGCTGCTCGAAGCGCGCGACGAGGATAGCGGCCAGGGCATGACCGACAAGCAGCTGCGCGACGAACTCGTGACCCTCTTCCTCGCCGGCCACGAAACCACCTCGATCTCGCTCGCCTGGACCTTCCACCTGCTGGCGCAGAACCCCGAGGCGGAAGCGAAGCTGCACGCAGAAGTGGACGCCGTGCTCGGTGATAAATCAGCGCCCACTTTCGACGACCTCGCGCGCCTGCCGTACGCGCGCATGGTCGCCGAAGAAGCCATGCGCCTCTATCCGCCCGCCTACGTCTTCAGCCGCCGCGCCATCGCCGAAGACCAGCTCGGCCCCTGGCGCATCCCCGCCGGCGCCCACATCATCATCAGCCCCTACGCACTGCAGCGCCATCCCGACTACTGGCCCGAGCCCGACGTCTTCAAGCCCGAACGCTTCGCCCCCGACGCGCCCAACGACAGGCCGAAACATGCCTACATTCCCTTCGGCGGCGGCCCGCGCATCTGCATTGGAAATTCATTCGCGATGATGGAACACGCCATCGTTCTCACCGCCGCCGTGCGCCGCTGGCGCCTGGAATCCATCCCCGGACATGTCGTCCGCACAGAGCCGAGGATTACCCTGAGGCCAAGGGGCGGGCTGCCAATGAGAGTGATGCGGCGCTAGTCATAGAGCTGGTGCCCGAGGATCAGCGCATGGCGAACCGGAGCTAGCCGGGTTTCTAACTCGAAGGCGTGACCAGGTCGGCCTTGGTGGCCGGCACGGAGTAGACGGCGTCGGGGTGCTTTGGCAGTGCGTCATCCCAGGTTTGGTACTTCGCTCGCATCTCAGCCAGGCGCCTGGGGTCGCGCTTGCCGTAGTTAGCGCGCTCGCGTTCGTCGCGCGCGAGGTTGAAGAGGAATTCGTCGCCATCGACGCTCAGGTACTTCCACTCCCCCGAGCGCAGGGCTTTCTGGTTGCGGAAGAGCATTTTCCAGAATAGTTCACGCTCGAAGGTCTTGTTCGGTTTCTGCAATACGGGCAAAAGGCTCCTGCCGTCGAGCGGATAGTTCTTGTCCGCAGGCACTCCCGCGGCATCCAGGAAGGTCGCTACCCAGTCCATCGTGACGGCGTGCTGCGTGGTGACGCCACCCGCCTTGATCTTCGCGGGCCAGCGAACGATGTAGGGAACGCGGATGCCGCCCTCGAGCAGGTCCATTTTCTTGCCGACCAGCGGCCAGGTGTCGGAGTAGCGCTCGCCGCCGTTGTCGCTGGTGAAGACCACGATGGTGTTCTTGTCTATCTTGGCCGCCTTCAGCGCCGCAAAAATTTTCCCGATACCCTCGTCCATCTGCTTGATCATGGTGAGGTAGGTCGCCACCGAGCCGCCGTCGAAGTGGTAGATCTTCTCGATGCGCTCGGCTTCGGCCTCGTCGTCGCGCGTCTCCCAAGGCCAGTGCGGCGCGTTGTAGTGCACGGAGAGGAGGAACGGTTCCTTCCTCTTCCTCTTGACAAACTCGACCGCGCGATCGGTGAACAAGTCGGTCAGGTAGCCCTTCTGGTGCGACTCCTTCTCGCCCTCCCACAGGTCGTGGATCGCCGAGGTGTCCATGTGCGTGAAGTAGTCCAGGCCGCCCGAGAGGGCGCCGAAGAATTCCTGGTAGCCGCTTTTGAGCGGCCCGAAGTGCGGCGGGAAGCCGAGGTGCCACTTGCCGACGAGCGCGGTGGCGTAGCCGCCGTCGCGCAGCAGCGAAGGCAGCGTCGGGTGCGCCGGCGGCAGGCCGAGGCGCGCGTCGCCGCGCGCGGCGCCGCTGCGGATGGGCTCGTCGGCGCCGCCGCGCAACCGGTGCTGCCAGCGCCCGGTCATCAGCGCGAAGCGCGTCGGCGAGCACACCGAGGAGTTCGCGTAGCCCTGCGTGAAGCGCAGCCCCTCCTTCGCCATGCGATCGAGCGACGGCGAGCACTTGGTCCTTCCGCCATAGCAACCGAGGTCCGCGTAGCCAAGATCGTCGGCCATGATGAAGATGAAATTGGGGCGCGCCGCCATGGTCAGGAGAGCTTACGCGCCGCGGCGTGGATGCGCTTGCAGGCTTCTTCGAGGTTTGCCATGGCGCTCGCGAACGAGATGCGGAAATACGGCGACAGGCCGTAGCCCGCGCCATTGGGCAATGCGACGCCGGAATCCAGGAGATACGCGACGACGTCGGCGTCGCTGGAAAGAACTTTGCCCTGCGACGTCTTCCTGCCGAGCCAGCCGGCGCAGGAAACGTAGAGGTAGAACGCGCCGTGCGGCGATTCGCAGGCGAGGCCGGGAATCGCCTGGATCCACTTCACGATGGCGTTGCGACGCGTCTCGAAGATGGCGCAGCGCTCGCGCACGATGTCCTGCGGGCCGTTCAGCGCCGCGATTACCGCGGCCTGGCTGACAGAGGACGGATTGAGCGAGCTCTGCGCCTGCAGGCGCCACATGGCGCGCACGAGTTCGGCAGGCCCGGCGCCATACCCGAGCCGCCAGCCGGTCATCGCGAAGCTCTTTGAGGCGCCGTTGACGGTGAGGATGCGGTCTTTCAACTGCGGCGCCACCGCCGCCAATGTCGCGAACCTGCGGCCGTCGAAGAGGATGTGCTCGTAGATGTCGTCCGAGATGGTCCAGATGTGTGGGTGGCGCTCCAGCACCGCCGCGATCTCGCGCAGCTCGTCGGCCGAGTACACCGCGCCGCTCGGATTCGAGGGCGAATTGAGCATCAACCACTTCACGCGCGGCGTGATCGCGCGCTCGAGCTCTTCGGGGCGCAGCTTGAAGCCGTTTTCGGGGCTGGTCGCCAGCCACACCGGCACGCCCTCGAACAAGTGGGTGATGTCGACGTACGCCACCCACGAAGGCGCGGGAATCAACACCTGGTCGCCCGGATCGAGCGTCGCCATGAGCGCGTTGTACAGGACCTGCTTGCCGCCCGCGCCGGCGGAGATGTTCTCGGGCTTGTAGTCGAGGCCGTTCTCGCGCTTGAACTTGGCGACGATCGCGGCCTTCAGCTCCGCGGTGCCATCGGCGGCCGTGTAGTGTGTCTGGCCGGCTTTCGCCGCCCGGTGCGCGGCCTCGATCACATGCTCAGGAGTGTTGAAGTCCGGCTCGCCCTGCGCGAGCTCGATGATGTCCACGCCGGCGGCGCGCAGCTCGCGCGCGCGCTGCGCCGCGGTGGCCGACGCCGACATGCGGGCGCGGCCGGCCCGGATCGATAGCAGTCCCACCCCCCGGCTGGCCCGCTAGTCTATTTCCTGGCGTGCTGCTGCTCGTAGACCGCGAGTTCCTTCTTCAGCGTGGTGTATTCCACGCAGCTGAAAGTGCAGAGCCTGTCGAGTTCCGCGAGGTGCTCGCGCGCCTTGGACAGGTTGCCCGACATGAGGTAGGCCTCGCCGATGTATTCGTGCGCGGCGCGCATTTTCGGATCAATGCGCAGCGCCTCGTTGTAATGGCGGAACACGAGGTCCATGGCCGGGTTCGGGCCCTTGCGCATCGAGTAGGCGTAGAGGTTGTGCGCGCCCGCATCCTGCGGGTTGCGCGCCACCGCCTCGCGCAGGATCCCCTGCGCCTTGCTCCAGTCCTGCTTGTCGATCGCGGCGCGGGCCTGCTCCATCGCCGGATCCTTCGGTTCCTTGGGCTCTGGCTTGGGGGTGTCCATCGCAAACGTCGACGTGGCAAAAATAAGAGCTAAGATAAATGCATGCGGTTTCATGTGGGATTCCTCAGGGTTTTGCTGACCCTAACGTTAACATGCGCGGCCCCTTCCGCATTCCCCGGGCCGCAGAAGTTACTTTCCAGTTACAAAGAAGCCGTCGCCGCGCTCGAGGATGTCGCGCCGGAGCGACGCGCCGAGGCGATCGTGTGGCTCACGTCCCACGGCCGCATGGCCGACCAGGCCCTGCTGCTCAAGCGCCTGCGCGACGAGGACGAGGACGTGCGCGGCCTGGCCGAGCAGGGCCTGTGGCGCCTCTGGAGCCGCTCGGGCGACGCCGAGGTCGACCGGCTGCTCGCCTCCGGCGTCGAGCGCATGCAGCAGGCGCGCCTGAAGCAGGCCGTCGCCGCCTTCAGCGAAATCATCCGCCGCAAGCCCGCGTTCGCCGAGGGCTGGAACAAGCGCGCCACGGTGTACTACCTCGCCGGCGACTTCAAGCGCTCGCTCGCCGACTGCGACGAGGTGGTGAAGCGCAACCCGAACCATTTCGGCGCCCTCTCGGGCTACGGCCAGATCTACTTCCAGCTCGAGGAATACGAGAAGGCGATCGAGTACTGGCGCCGCGCGCTGGAAGTGAACCCGAACATGCCCGGCGTCGAAATCAACATCCAGGGCGCCGAAGAACTGCTCAGGGAAAAGCTGCGCCGCTCGATCTAGGCATCAGGCCTGGTTTTTCGCGGCGCTTTCCGCGTCCACCGGCTTGCCGGTGAGGTAGCCCTGCAGGTAATCGCAGCCGCAGGCCAGCAGCATCGCTTTCTGCGCCTCCGTCTCGACGCCCTTGGCCACGACTTTCAGGCCGAGCGCGTGCCCCAGGCCGACGATCGCCGGCACCACCGGGTAGCGTTCCTTTTCCTTCGGCACCACGGCGACGAGCGAGCGCGCGATCTTGACCACGTCCACCGGCACGCGGCTCAGGTAGGCGACGCCCGACAGGCCGATGCCGAAATCATCCAGTGCGATGCGCACGCCGAGCGCCTTCAGCTTGTTCAACGAGGCGAGCACGATGTCAGGCTGCTGCATCGCCACCGCTTCGGCGATTTCGAGTTCGAGCTGCGCCGGCGGCAGGCCGGTGTCCTTCAGCACGCGCGCCACCAGGTCCACGAGTTTGGGATCATTGAACTGACGGGCGGATAGATTGACGCTCACCGGCAACGTGCGTGCAGAACCATCTGCGCTGGGGGCGCCAGCCCAGCGGCAGGCCTCGGTCAGGGTCCATTCGCCCAGCGGCAGGATCAGCCCCGTGTCCTCGGCCACCTGGATGAACTCCTCGGGCCCGATCACGCCGCGCGCGGCATGCTCCCAGCGCAGCAGCGCCTCGTGCGCCACGATGCGCCCGCTCGCGGCCTCGACCACCGGCTGGTAGTACACGCGCATCGCGCCCTCCTGCACCGCGCCGCGCAGGTCGCTTTCAATCAGCAGCCGGCGCGACGCCGCCAGGTTCATCTGCTCGGTGAAGAACTGGTAGTTGGCGCGTCCCGTGCCCTTGGCGTGGTACATCGCGGCATCGGCGTTGCGGATCAGGCTCTCGGCGTCGCGTCCGTCGTCCGGGAACACGCTGATGCCGATCGAGGTCGTGATGTGCAGCTCGCGGTCCTCGGCCATGAAGGGCTGCGCCATCGTTTCCAGGATCTTGGCCGCGACGTTGGCCGCGTCGGAGGCACGCTTGATCTCGGGCAGGATCACCACGAACTCGTCGCCGCCCATGCGGCAGACGGTGTCGACGACGCGCAGTTGCTTCATGAGTCGCTCGGCGACTTCCTTCAGCACCAGGTCGCCGGTGGAGTGGCCGAGCGTGTCGTTTATGTTCTTGAAGCGGTCCAGGTCGACGAACACCACGGCGGTCTGCTTGCGGTTGCGCTGGCTCGCGGCGAGCGCCTGCGTCAGGCGGTCTTCCAGCAGCCGGCGGTTGGGCAGGCCGGTCAGCGGATCGTGGTCGGCGAGGTGCTGCGCGCGCGTCTCGGCCACGCGCCGGTCGGCGATCTCGGCCTGCAGGCGCTCGTTCGCCAGCTGCAATTCGAGCGTGCGCTCGCCGACCGCGCGCTCCAGCACATCGCGCGAGGCCTCCGCGGCGTCGCGCGAGGCCTCCAGCGAGGTGCGCGCCGCGTGCTCGGCGGTGATGTCCTCGTAGATGCTGATCGCGCCTTCCTCGGGTTTCTTCGGGTCGATCGCTTTCGCCACCACCTTGCACCAGAACGTCGTGCCGTCCTTGCGCTTCACCTGCTGCTCGACGGTATAGGAGCCGGTCGAGGCGAGGTCCGCGTACAGGCGGTCCATTACGCTCTTGTATTCCCCGGAAGACTCGAACAGCCAGGAACTGGTCTTGCCGACCATCTCGCCGGTTTCGTAGCCGAACATCTGCTCGAAGCGCGGGTTGCAGCGCTGCAGCACGCGGTTGCGCGCGAAGACGATGCCGACCGTGGCGTTGGCGAGGATCAGTTCCTGCTCGAGCAGCGCGCGGTGCACGCGGGCGTCGGCCTCGCGCTCGGCGGTGACGTCCTCGAAGCTCCAGATCCATTCCTGGTCCTCGCCGCCGGCGTCGATCCGGCGCCCGCGCGTGCGGCACAGGAAGGTCGAGCCGTCGGCGCGCTTGAAGCGGCATTCCACATCGTGCGTGTCGCCAGGCGCGGTCTTGCCGTAGGCGAGGCGCACCGCCTCGCTCCATTCCTTCTCGTCGGCGAACAGCACCGAGGAGGGCTTGCCGATCAGGGCGCCCGGCGCCGCGCCGACCATCTCCTCAAGGAAGCGGTTGCAGCGCTGGATCGCGCGGCTGCGCACGAAGGCGATGCCGACCGCGGCGTTGGCGAGGATCAGGTCCTGCTCGCGCACCATGCGCTGGACCTCGCTGTCGGCGCGCTTCCTCTCGGTGATGTCCTCGTACAGCCAGACGTAGCCCTTGGAGATGTTGCCCGACTCGAGCGCGCGGCCGGTGCGCCGGCACCAGAAGCCGGAGCCGTCCTTGCGCCGCAGCCATTGCTCGAAGGTCGGCATGTTGCCGCTGCCCAGCCCCGTGATGAAGCGGCCCGATTTCTCGAATTCCTCCTCTGTGAAGTAGTAATGGCGCGAGGGCATGTCGACCGCTTCGCCGGGGGCGTAGCCGAACAGCTCCTCGAAGCGCCGGTTGCAGCGGATGACCTTGCGGTCGCGCAGGAAGGCGATGCCGATCATGACGTTGTTGGTGATCGCCTGCTGCTCCGAGAGCACGCGCTGCAGCTCTTCTTCCGCGCGCTTGTGCTCGGTGATGTCCTCCAGCAGCCAGACGTAGCCGCGCGCCGGGTCGGCCGGGTCGACGGCGCGGCCGGTGGCGCGCTCCCAGAACACGCTGCCATCGCGCCGCTTGGCCTGCAGCACGTGCGTGTAGTTCTGGCCGCGCGCCATTTCCCTGTAGCCCTGCTCCGCCAGCTGGTAGTCGCCTTCGCCGGCGTAGGTGACCGAGGTGGGCTTGCCGTTCAGTTCGCCGGGGCCGGCGCCGTACATCTCCTCCATGCGCCGGTTGCAGCGCACGATCTTGCGGTCGCGCACGAAGATGATGCCGATCGAGGCGGTGTCGAGGATCGCCTCCTGCTCGCGCAGCAGGCGCGCCACTTCGTCGGCGTGGCGCTTGCGCACGGTGATGTCCTCGACGATCCAGACCGTGCCCTTCTGCGCGTCGGTCGAGCTGACCGCCTTCGCGATCATGCGCGCGAGGAAGGTCGAGCCGTCCTTGCGCCGCAGCTCCCATTCGACATCCAGCTGGCGCCCGGCGCTCAGCATCGGGATGGCGATCGCTCCCATCGCCTCGTAGCTTTCGCGCGACGGGTAAACCGCATCGCCCGACTGGCCGATCAGTTCGCCGGCTTCCCAGCCGAGCATCTCGGCGAATTTCGGGTTGCACAGCGTGAACTTGCGGTCGCGCGTGAAGGCGATGCCAATCGAGGCGTTGGCGAGGATCGCCTTGTACTCGAGCTGCGCGTCGCGCGGCCGGCCGGCGTAGCCCGGCAGCGTGGCGTCCGCGGCCGGCTCCTGCACCTCCTCCCCGACGACGCTGCGCTCGTTCATTGCTGCCTGCTGAGCGACTCGAACAGGGCGCCGAAGCGCTTGAGCCGCTTGGCGAGGTACTCGCGCTGCTCAGCCGCGAGCGTGCGGTCAAGCTCCAGCAGCAGCTTCTGGTATTCGGCGCGCGTCGCGCGCGATGCCTCTTCATAGGCCGGCTCGCGGCCGACGTCCCAGTCCTGCACCCACTTCACGAGGCGCTGCCGGGCTTCGCGCGCCCGCAGCATGGCGATGAACTCCGCCTGGCGGCGCTTGCGGTCGCGGTCACGCAACTCGGCGGAAAACGGCGCCCGCTCGCTATAGCGCCGCACGCGCTCGACCTGCGCTTCCGAGAGCGGGCCGAACCACTCCTCGAGCCGGTCGAGGTTGCGCTTCACCCGCCGTTTGTGGCGCTCTTCCATGGTGCCAAGCATGAACTCCTTCGCGAACTCGCGGTTGCTCTCGGCCAGCCGCCGCTCGAGGTGGCTGATCTGCTCCGGGCTCACCCGGTCCAGCAGCCCGGCCGCCTCGCCGGCGGCGGCGCCCAGGGCCTCGTGTACCTGCAGCCGCACCGCATCGTAACTCCAATCGAGGTCCTCCTGCTTCAAGCCGCGCAGCACTCGAACGGCGGCCTCATCGGCGAGCCGCGCGTACTGCGGCAGGGCCGTCGGCCGGTGCCAGGCAAGGACGGCGGCGAGCCGCCGGTCCAGCTCCTCGGACTGCTCGTCCTGGAAGTCGAAATAGTGGTTCGCCTGCCAGCGCAGGAAGACGTCGGCGTTGTTGTAGGCAAGGCGCGTAACGCTGCATCCCGACAGCAACATGGCAGCGAGCGCAAAAAATAGGGTCAGAGCTGCATTTCCGAACCTGAAATGCAGCTCTGACCCTATTTTTTCCGCTCTCACCAGAAGCTCTCCACGGTGATCTGCCCCGGCGTGCGGCGCCGGTTCTTGCGCAGGCCCCGGGCCATGAGTTCGGCGGCGCCTTCCTTCAGCATGCCGGGGTTGCCGCACAGCATGAACTGCGAGCGCTCCGGCGCGATCTGCGTGCCCGCCGCGGCTTCCAGCCGCCCGTCGCGAATGGCATCCGGGATCCGGCCTGCGAGAGATTGAGAATGTGCTTCCCTGCTGACAAAGCTGATGCATTTGAACTGCCTTTTTTCCTCTTGCATTTTTAGAATCACTTCTTTGTAAACCAACTCGCTTGCGTGCCTCACTGCATGCACGAGGATCACCTTGCGGTAGCGCTGCCAGGGCGTTTCGGTGCGCAGGATCGACAGGAACGGGGCGATGCCGGTGCCGGTGGCGAGCAACCACAGGTCATCGGCGGGCGGCACTTCTCCGAGGACGAGGAAGCCGGAGGGATTGTCCGCGACATGGAGGGGATCGCCCGCCTTCAAGCGCGCGAGGGAGGGCGACAGCGGGCCTTCCGGAACAATCACGCCGTAGAACTCCATGACCGGATCGTCCGGCGCGTTGACAAAGGAGAACGGACGCGCGAGGCGCGCTCCGCCGATGTCGAGGGCGATGCGCACGAATTGGCCCGCAGTGAAATTCAGGCGCTGGCACTCGACGCGCAGGGAAAACAGCGTGTCGGTCCACGGCTTATTCTCGAGCACCTTGCCGGTGAGCCAGGCACTCATTGGACGGCGTACGGCTCGGTGTAAACGTCATGCACCTCCGCGCCGATCAGGGTGATGGAGCCGCGGCGGCGGTTGTTGCCGGTGTCGGAGAATTCAAACACGAACACGCGGCGGAACTTCAACCGCCCTTGCGCATCGCGCGCGAGGCGCGTGCTCGCGCCGCTCACCGTCTCGTCCAGCAGCTGCAGGCCGTTGCGCTCGCAGGCGCCGCGCCCGGCCGCCAGCGCGCGTTCGCGCGCCCGCAGGCTGTCGATCCAGTACGCGAACCCCGCGACGATGAGAAGAATGGCGACCGTCTCCCACATCTACTGCGCGACAGCCGGCCGGTTCCTCTTCATGATCCGATTTTCTCACGCCCGCAAGACGGGCCGAAGCTCAATTCTCCCTGCGAAGCGAGAATGCGGGCACGGGTTGCGCAAATCCCTTCAAGCTGAGGGGGCCCAGCGCGTCGAACGCGAATGTCCCTTCCAGCGCCGCAGCCGTCTTGCCGTCCGCGAGCACCTGGCCGCTCTTTGCCTCGGCGCAAAGGCGTGCCGCGACGTTGGTGACCTTGCCAATCGCCGCGTAGTCCCAGCGGCCCTCGAAGCCGATCGCGCCCAGCGTGGCGTAGCCCTGCGCGATGCCGATGCCCAAGCCGATCTCCAGGCCGGCGCGTTTCTTCCAGTACGCGACGATCGTTTCGAAAGCCTGCAGCATCGCGAGCGCCGCCTGGACCGCATGTTCGGCCGGCCGCTCCACCGGCAACGGATCGTTGTAGAACACCATCACGGAATCGCCCGCAAAGCGCTCGATGGTTCCCTGGTGCTGCAGCACGAGCTTGCCCAGCGCGCCGTGGAAACCGCGCAGCAGCTCCATGACTTCCTCGGGCTCGGCGCTGTCGGTAAACGCGGTGAAGCCCCGCAGGTCGAAGAACTGGACCGTGATCTCGCGCCGGTGGGTCTTCAGCAGCGCCTCGCCGCCGGCAGTGGCCAGGACTTCGGCGAGCTGCGGCGAAAAGAAGCTCTTCAGGCGCGACAGGCGTTCGTCCTGAAGCGCCTTGATGCGCAGCAGCGAGCGCACGCGGGCGAACAGCTCCGGCCGGTTCACCGGCTTGGAGAGGAAGTCGTCCGCGCCCGCCTCGATGCCCTTGACGCGCTCCTCATTGGGATCGAGCGACGTGGCCATCACCACCGGCAGGAGCGCTGTGCCCGGGTTATCGCGGATCCTGCGGCAGACCTCATAGCCGGACATGCCGGGCATCATGACGTCCAGAAGCACCAGGTCCGGAGCCGCCGCGGCGATCTTCGCGAGCGCCTGCTCGCCGTTGACGGCGCTGTCCACCTCATAGCCCTGGGCGATCAGCAGATCCGTGAACAGCTTGACGTTCTGCGGCGTGTCGTCCACCACCAGGATGCGTTGCGCCATCTAGTCCGCCCGCCCGGTGAGCTGGCGCACCGTCTCGAGGAATTCCTTGAGGTTGATCGGCTTGCTGAGAAAGGCATCAAAACCCGCCGCGGTGATCTCGCCGCGGTCGGTCGGCGTCACCGATGCCGTCACGGCCGCGATCGGAATGTGCGCCGTCGCGGCATTGGCCCGGATGCGCCGGAATGCTTCGACCCCATTGATGCCGGGTAGCTGGATGTCCATCAGCACCAGGTCGGGCTTGCGCTCCAGCGCGAGCTTCACGCCATCCTCGCCGGTCACCGCTTCAAGCGTTTCGTAGCCGCGCACCTGCAGCACGTCGCGCGCAAGCTTCATGTTCTTTTCGTTGTCT
>JANYII010000272.1 GCA_025358705.1 Betaproteobacteria bacterium
GCCAACGCGATCCGCGCGGTGCAGATCACGTCGCGGTTTCCGGGCGTGCATGGCGCGCCGGTGCACCTCGGCCTGCCGGAGAAAATCGGCATCGCGAACCTGGCGAAACCAGACTGGGGCGATGCGATTGAAGTGCCGGCCGACGAGCTGCCGCTGTTCTGGGCCTGCGGCGTTACGCCGCAGGCGGTGATCGCCGAGGCGCGGCCGGAGTTCTGCATCACGCACGCACCGGGATCGATGCTCATCACGGACCTGAAAAACAGCCAGCTCGCGATTTTCTAGGCTGATCGCCCGGCTATCGCCGGCCTTCAGTGCAGCGTCGCCCGGCGGCCCTCGTAGATTCCTTGCAGCAGGCGCAGCGAACCGCGGCAGATGGCTTCGTGGGTGAGGGCGTGGCCGAGGTCCTGGATGATGTCCAGGGTGACCGGAACGTGCAGGCCGGAAAGCGCGCGCTCGGCGCGCTCGGCATAGACGCGCGAGACAACGGAATCGTATTCGCCGTGAACCAGGTGGATGCGCGAATCCATGCGCGTGCCGGCCTGCGGCAGGCGCGCGAAGCGCGCGGAGTAGGCGACGACGGCGCCAGCGAGCTCGGGGAATGCCTTGACGGCCTCGAGGGCGACCGTGCCGCCCTGCGAATAGCCGATCAGGACGGTGCGCTCGCGCGGGACGAGATTGTTGGTCTGCTCGCGCCGCACCAGCTGCTCGATGCGTGGCAGGATCGCTGCGATGCGCGCCATGCGGTTTTCATCCGTCAGGCCGGAGGTGGAGAACCATTGTTGGCGGTCGATGTCTTTGCCGTAACTTGCGAAACCACTCGGAACCACCAGCGCCGCGCTCGGGAAACGCCCCTGGTATTTGAATGCCGCGGGAATCATCGAGCGCGCGTCGGCGCCGCTCGCATGCAGGAAGACGAACAGGTGGCGGGCTGGCTGACGCAGGGAAGGTTCAATGCGGGCGGGGCCGAAGCGATAGACCTGCTGCATGAAGGCATTCTGGCCCTGTAGCGCCCGTTCTGTAAACTGCTCGCGGCAAACAGCACCGTACCCCCGAGGTAACTCCATGCAAAAGAAACGATTCTTCGCCGCGTTGTGGGCGCTGATCCGGCCCTATTGGGCGTCCGAGCAGCGCGGCACCGGCCTGATCCTGCTCGCCACCGTCGTCGGCCTCGCGCTGCTGGGGGTCTGGCTGGAGGTGCAGTTCAACACCTGGAACCGCGAGTTCTACAACACCTTCGAAGCCAAGGACCAGGCGGAGTTCTACCGGCAGCTCGGTACGTTCACGCTTCTGGCGGTGCTCTACATCATCAACGGCGTCTACCGGACGTATTTCCAGCAGATGCTGATGATCGAGTGGCGTTCCTGGATGACCGACCGGTATCTCGCCGACTGGCTGAAGGACCGCGCCTACTACCGCCTGCAGCTGCTGGACAAGGGGACGGACAATCCCGACCAGCGCATCGCCGACGACCTGAACGCCTTCGTGGACCTGACGCTGACGCTTGGGCTGGGCCTCTTGTCCGCGGTCGTGACCCTGGTCTCCTTCATCGGCATCCTGTGGGGAATCTCCGAGGCCGCGATTTTTTTCGGCGTAGAAATCCCGGGCTACATGGTGTGGGTCGCGCTGCTGTACGCGATCGCCGGTACCTGGCTGACGCACGTGATTGGCCGGCCGCTGGTCGGCATCAATTTCAACATGCAGCGCGTCGAAGCGGATTTCCGCTTTTCGCTGGTGCGCCTGCGCGAGAACGCCGAGGGCGTGGCCCTGTATCGCGGCGAGGCGGGTGAGTACGCGAATTTCCGCGCGCGTTTCGCGAGCGTAATATCGGTCTGGTGGACCAAGATGCTGAAGCAGAAGCAGCTCGGCTGGTTCCAGTCGTTCTACGGCCAGGCGGCGATCATCTTCCCGTTCGTGGTCGCCTCGCCGCGTTTTTTCTCCGGCGCGATGCCGCTGGGCGGCATTTTCCAGATCGCCTCGGCGTTCGGCCAGGTGCAGGGCGCGCTGTCCTGGTTCATCAATGCCTATGGCAGCTACGCCAACTGGAAAGCGACCGTCGATCGTCTGACCGGTTTTACCGAGGCATTGCAGCGCGCGCGCGAGGAAGCCGAGCGCCTGGATGGCGATCGCATGGACGGCGCGCCGGCGGTGCTCGCGCTGGAGGACCTGGAACTTGCGCTGCCGCAGGGCAAGCCGCTGCTCGCGAAAACCACGCTACAGCTGAAGCAGGGCGAGTCGGTGCTCATCACCGGGCCCTCGGGCGCAGGCAAGAGCACGCTGTTTCGCGCCATCGCCGGAATCTGGCCGTACTGGCAGGGGAAGATCGCCCTGCCGAAAGGCGCGACGCTGCTGTTCCTGCCGCAGAAGGCCTACCTGCCGATCGGTTCGCTCAAGCAGGCGGTGGCGTATCCGATGGATGAAGGAAAAGTTGCCGAAGAAGCGGCGCGCGAAGCGCTCGCGGCAGTCGGCCTGGAACACCTGGCGGGCGACCTCGCGCGCGAGGAAAACTGGGCGCAGCTATTGTCCGGTGGCGAGCAGCAGCGGCTCGCCATCGCGCGCGCGCTGCTGAACCGGCCGGACTGGCTCTTCATGGACGAGCCGACCGCGGCGCTGCCCGACGACGCGCAGGCCGCTCTC
The DNA here is from genome assembly GCA_025358705.1 of Betaproteobacteria bacterium. GTDB lineage: Bacteria > Pseudomonadota > Gammaproteobacteria > Burkholderiales > SG8-39 > RBG-16-66-20. The sequence goes on from JANYII010000272.1 coordinate 2,635, forward strand.
TACCGGTTGCTGAAAGAGAAGCTGCCGGCAACGACGCTGGTATCCATCGGCCATCGCGACGGGGTCGCGGAATTCCACGCGCGCCGCATCCAATGGGAAGGGCAGGTACTTAGCTCAGGATGATGCAGGTGGTAGTGCCTTGGGCGTAGAGCTTGCCCGCGGCATCCTCGATTCTCCCTTCGGCAGTGGCGGTCTTCCCGCCTAGGTGGATGACCTTGCCGGTGGCGCGGATAGTGCCTGTCTTCGAGGTGATCGCGCGCACCATGTTCACCTTTGCCTCCAGCGTGGTGTAGCCCGTGCCCGCGGGCAGGCGCGTGTGCACGCAGCAGCCCATCGCCGAATCGAGCAGCGTCATCGCCAGTCCGCCGTGTACCACGCCGATCGGGTTGTAGTGCTGTTCGCCCGGCTCGCACTCGAACACTGCGAGTCCCTCGCCCACTTGCGCGAGGCGAAAACCCATCAGGCGCATGATCGGCGGCGGTGCGATGCGCCCGGCGATCATTTCCTTCATGTAGTCGATGCCGGCCAGTGCCTTGCCCGCGGCGAAGGCTGCGATCGGGTCATCCCAGGTGACGCTAAGCGAACGGGTCATTTCTCTCGATCCCCTTTTTTGCGAGTTTAACCGGCAGCGATGGCCGCCAGCGCCGCGCCCAGTGCGAGGCAGAATGGCGAGTAGTAGCGCGTGTCCATGCGCGCGAACCGCGAGTTGTTCGGCCGCTTGAAGAATCCCACCAACCGGAAATCGCCGATCGCGCGCAGGATCAGCGCTATCGCAGCGCCGGCAATCAGCAGCTCCACGTGCATCAGCACGATCGCAGCCGTCCCCAGCAGTACCAGTCCCACTGCCGCAGTGCCTGCCTTGGAGGGCTTGAAGACCGGAACGCCGTTGATTTCAGGAATCGCCGCGCTGCTGCCCGTTCCACCCGCTCCGCCCAACGCCCAGTAGAAATGCAGCAGCGCGAGGAAACCGAAGATCGCCGCGGTGAGGAGCGTGAGCATGCTCAATACAGCGGTGCCGGGTGCGACAACGCGGTCGCCGCCAGGCTCGCCACTTCGGACTTGCCGGAGATGAAATCGGCAGCGGCTCGCAACGTGGTGTCGCTCTCGAGGATGCGCCCGTGGCCGAGGCCAGTGGTGCTGAGCAGCCGCGCGCCGGGCCAGGCGCGGGCAAGTGCGGCGCCCTGCGCCCAGGGCACGAAGGCGTCGTTGCGGTCGTGGATCACCAGCGCCGGCGTCTTCAGGCGCGGCGCGAGCCGCGGCACCTCCAGCTCGAACCAGCGCAGTCCGAAGCGTTCCTCGATCGCCGCCTGCATCGCGCGGCGCAGCGCTTCAGGCATCCAGTACCAGCGCGCGAACTGGCGCGAGTAGCCGACCAGGTCGGAAGGCGGACTGACCAGCACCGTGCTCTGCAGAGGCAGGCCGCGCGACAGCGCAATGGCGGTTGCCACGCCGCCGAGCGAATGCGCGATCACGTGGCGCACGTTGCCATGGTGGCCGGCCACCGCCGCGAGCGCGCCGGCAAAATCGGGCAGGCCGGTGAGCTTGCCTTCGGACAGGCCGTGCGCCGGCTGGTCGTAGGCGATGACGCGCAGGCCTTCGGCGAGAAGGCGCGGCACGAAGCCGCGCATCTGCGCGGCATGGCCGCCCCAGCCGTGCGCGAGCAGGACCGCGGGCGCTTCGAGCGGGCCCCAGCGCCAGGTGGCGATGCTGCGGCCGCGGTACTCGACGAAGCTCGAGCGTGCGTCGAGGAAATCGAAGAAGGTGCTCTGCGGCAGCTTTGGCGCGGGCGGCGTGAGGAACAGGCGCTCGGCGAGCGCTGCTGCGTACTCGGGCAGCAGCAGCGAGCCGGTAAGGAAGCGAACGTTCGTGCTTATTCTGTGCAATTCGTGGGCGAGATGCATGAAGACTCCTTTCGCTAGCGGGTGGCGCTGCGCAACTTCGCGCGGGCCTGAGTGGACGCGTGGCGCTCGATCAGTGCCTCGAATGCCGCGAGCGCGCGCGAGCGCGCCTTCTGGTAACCGAGCAGGCGCCGGTGGTGGTGCACCACCAGCGCGATGCCGAACAGTTCGAAAGAGATTTGCTCCGGATCGGTGCCGGGGGCGAGCTGCCCCTGCTCGATTGCCTGGCGCGTGGCGCGCGTCAGCGTGTCGATCCAGGCGCGCTGGCCGGTGGCGAGCGCGTCGCGCACGATACCCGGCTTGTCGTCGAATTCGATGGCGCCGCCGATCATCGGGCAGCCGCCGGGCAGGTCGGCCGATTCGGTCCAGCCGAGCCAATCCACGAACAGTGCCTTCAGGCGCGGCAGGCCGCGCGGCTTGGCGAGCGCGGGATTGACAACGAGCTTGAGGAATTCCTGCTGGCCGCGGTCCATCACCGCGAGCAGCAGTTCCTCGCGCGAGCCGAAGTGCGCGAAGAGGCCCGACTTCGACATCCCGGTCGCCTCGGCGAGGGTGCCGATGGTCAGGCCTTCAAGTCCCGCCTTGCTTACGATGTGGAACCCGGCGTCTAGGATCGCCGCCCGGGTCCGCTCTCCCTTGGTCGCCTTGCTGCTGGAGCTCATGCGGCGAAATAATAGTACGAACGTTCGTATTTGTCAATACCTGCTTCAGGTACCGCCCGGTATGGCTGTCCGGGCTGCCGGCGACCTGCTCCGGCGTGCCTTCGGCAACGATGCGCCCGCCGCCGTCGCCGCCCTCGGGACCGAGATCGATGATCCAGTCGGCGGTCTTGATCACATCCAGGTTGTGCTCGATGACGACCACCGTGTTGCCCGCGTCGCGCAGGCGATGGAGGACGTGCAGCAACAGGCCGATGTCGTGGAAATGCAGGCCGGTGGTCGGTTCATCCAGTATGTACAGCGTGCGGCCGGTGTCGCGCTTGGAGAGTTCCAGCGAGAGCTTGACGCGCTGTGCCTCGCCACCCGACAGCGTGGTGGCGGCCTGCCCGAGCTGGATGTACGCGAGGCCGACGTCCGAGAGCGTGGCGAGCTTGCGCGCGATCGCGGGAACGGCGGAAAAGAACTCCACCGCCTCGACTACGTTCAGCTGCAGCACTTCGTGGATGCTCTTGCCCTTGTAGCGGATCTCCAGCGTCTCGCGGTTGTAGCGCTTGCCGTGGCAGACGTCGCAGGCAACGTAGATGTCGGCGAGGAAGTGCATTTCCACCTTGGTCACGCCGTCGCCCTGGCAGGCCTCGCAACGGCCGCCCTTGACGTTGAACGAGAAACGCCCGGGATCGTAGCCTCGCGTGCGCGCTTCGGGCACTCCGGCGAACAATTCGCGTATCGGCGTGAAGAGGCCCGTGTAGGTGGCCGGGTTGGAGCGCGGCGTGCGGCCGATCGGGCTCTGGTCGACGCTCACCACCTTGTCGAAATGCTCCAGCCCGGATATGGAATCGTGCGGCGCCGGCTCGGCGGCGGAGCCGTAGAGGTGGCGCGCGATCGCCGCATACATGGTGTCGTTGATCAGCGTCGACTTGCCCGAGCCGGAAACCCCGGTGACGCAGACGAACAGTCCGACCGGGAGGTCGAGGGTCGCTTTCTTCAGGTTGTTGCCGCTC
>JANYII010000288.1 GCA_025358705.1 Betaproteobacteria bacterium
TTTTCCCGGTCAAAGGACTCATGCGCAAAAACCGTTTCCATCATCTGGGTTTCGATCGAGAGCACCGGGTTCAACGTCATCATCGGATCCTGGAAAATCATCGCGATGCGCTTGCCGCGCAGCGCGCGCAGTTCCTCCTCCGGGAGGCCGATGAGTTCGCGGCCGTCGAAGCGCACGCTGCCCGAGGCGACACGCCCGGGCGGGTCCACCAGGCCGATGACCGAATAACCGAGCACGGACTTGCCCGAGCCGGATTCGCCGACCACGCCGAGCACTTCCCCGGCCTTCACCTGCAGCGAAACGCCGTTTACCGCGCGCAGCAGGCCGTCGCGTGTGGTGAACTCGGTGACGAGGCTGTCGATTTCAAGCACCGGGTCAGGCACGGGAGAGTCTCGGATTGAGCTGGTCGCGCAACTGGTCGCCGACCAGGTTGATGGAAAGTATCGTCAGCAGCAGCGCCACTCCGGGATACATGCTGATCCAGTACTTGCCCGACAGGAGGTATTCGTAGCCATTGGCGATCAGCAGCCCGAGCGACGGTTCGGTCGTCGGCAGCCCGAGGCCGAGGAAGGAAAGCGTGGCCTCCAGCGCGATGGCGTGCGCGACCTGCACCGTGCCCACGACGATCAGCGGCGGCAGCGCGTTGGGCAGCAGGTGCTTGAGCACGATGCGCGCGCGCCCCAGTCCCAGGCCGCGCGCGGCTTCCATGTACTCCTTGCTGCGCTCGACCAGGGCCGCAGAGCGCGCGGTGCGCGCATAGTAGGCCCACTGTACGCACACCAGCGCAATGATGATCTTGTCCACGCCCTTGCCCAGCACTGCGATCAGGATCAGCGCCACCAGGATCGCGGGAAACCCGAGCTGGATATCCACGACGCGCATCAGGATGCTCTCGAAGCGCCCGCCCACGTAGGCGGCAAGCACGCCGAGCAGTCCGCCCAGCGTGAGAGCGATCAGGCCGCTGCTTACGCCGACGATCAGCGATACGCGCAGGCCGTAGAAAATGGCCGACAGCATGTCCCTGCCCTGCCCGTCGGTACCGAGCGGATACTTGCCGCCGGGCTCCAGTCGGGAATCCAGGAGGTCGAGCTTGGCGAGGTCGTAAGGATTCTGCGGCGAGATCCAGGGCGCCAGAATCGCGATGAATACGACGACGCTCAGCAATGCCAAACCGAAAACAGCGAGGCGGGAGGACAGGAAATCCACGACGAAACGGCGCAATGGCGTTTCTTCCTTCATTTTGCTTCCGCGATCCGCACGCGCGGGTCGAGCGCCGAGTAGAGCAGGTCCACCACCAGGTTGATCATGATGAACATGAACACCACCACCAGCAGGTAGGCCACCACCACGGGCCGATCCAGCTGGAAGATGGAATCGATCACCAGCTTGCCCATGCCGGGCCAGGCGAAGACCGATTCGGTGACGATGGCGAAGGCGATCACCGAGCCCAGTTCCAGCCCGATTACCGTCACCAGCGGGATCAGTATGTTTTTGAGAAGGTGCACCCCGAGAATGCGCGAGCGCGGCAGGCCCTTGGCGCGAGCGAAACGGATGTAGTCGAGCAACGCCTGCTCGCGCACCTGCGCGCGCGTCAGGCGGATGATGAGTGAAAGCTTGAAGAGGGCCAGGTTGAGCGACGGCAGGAATGCGTATTTCAATCCTGCAAGAGAGAAAATCGAAATCTGCAATCCGAAAACGTCCTGCGTCGGCCCCCGCCCCGTCGACGGCAACCAGCCCAGCTGCACCGCGAAAACCATGATCAGCAGCAGCCCGACCCAGAACGTCGGCAGCGAGAATCCAAGGATCGATCCGGCCATGATGGTCTTGCTCATGAACTTGTCCGGATACAAGCCGGCAAAGATTCCAAGGGGTATTCCAAGGCCCACCGACATGATCATGGCGAGGAAGGCGAGCTCAAGCGTCGCCGGCATGCGCTCGAGGATCACTTCCAGCGCCGGCCTGCCGAAAACGAACGACCTGCCCAGGTCCCCGCCGAGCGCGCTCTTGACGAAGATCCAGTACTGCTCGAGCACCGGCCGGTCCAGGCCGAGCGCGACCGCGGCGCGCGCCTTTTCCGCCTCGTCGGCGGCCGGGTTGACGAGGATTTCCAGCGGGTCGCCAACCAGGTAGAGCCCGCCGAACACCAGCGCGGACGTGACGAACAGCACGAGCAGCGTCTGCGCCAGGCGGCGCAGGATGAAGACCGTCATGGCCTATTTCGCCTGCGTGACCTCGAATGCGAAGGTGTACTGGTCGGCGCGCGCCTTGTAGCCGATGCCCTTGCGCATCGCCCAGCTGCTGACCTCATAGTGCAGCGGCACGAGGCCCGTGAGCTCGCCCACCGCCTTTTCAGCCGCGGCGGCGAGCATGAAGCCGCGCTTGGTGTCGTCAATGGTGGCGATGGCGGTGCCGAGCAGCGCGTCCACGCCGGCGTCCGAGAAGCGGCCGCGGTTGGCCGTGCCCATGCCCGCCGCCGCGTCGAAAGTCGCAAGCAGCGAGCGCAGCGGCGAACTGGTTTCGCCGGTTTCAGCACCCCAGCCTGCAAGGATCAGGGAGAATTCAAGCTTGGTGGCACGCGAGAAAAACACCGCCGAAGGCATCGCATCCACCTTGGTCGGGATGCCGCCGCGCGTGAGGAACTGCGCCACGGCCTGCGCCACGCGCTCGTCGTTGATGTAGCGGTTGTTCGGCGTTTGCAGCGTGATGCCGAAGCCGTTGGGGTAGCCGGCTTCCGCGAGCAGTTTCTTCGCGCCTTCCGGATCGTACTTCTCGGGCTTCAGCCGCTTGCTGGTGCCGAAGAAGAAATCCGGCAGGAGCTGGCCCGCCGACTGCGCCTGGCCTTCCATGATGCGCGAGACGATCGCGTCCCGATCGATCATCCTGGAGATCGCCTTGCGCACGCGCGGGTCGCGCAGCGGGTTCGCTTCCAGGGGCTTGCCGGCGATGTCGGTCACGAAAGGCGAATTCTTTTCCCGCGCCGAGTCCAGGTGCAGGTAGATGAGGCGGTTGGAGACCGCCGAGACCACCGTCAGCCGCGCGTCCTTCTTCAGCCGCTCGATATCCGCCGTGGGCACGCCCTCGATCATCTGCACGTCGCCCGCCAGCAGCGCCGCGACCCGCGCGGCCGAATTCGAGATCATGCGATAGCGAACCTTCGCGAACGCGGGCTTCGTCCCCCAATACTTGTCGTTCGCCGCCATCACCACGCGGTCGCCCGACACGTACTCGACCCACTTGTAGGGGCCGGTGCCGATCATCGCCTTGCCGGAATTGAAGTCCTCGGTCTTCGCGGTCTCGGCCACCTTCTTCGACAGGATCTGGACGCCCGAGAGGTCGTTCGGCAGCAGCGGATAGGGTTTGTCGGTCTTCAGCCGCAGCGTGTACTTGTCGACCGCGATCGCCTCCTTGATCGGCTTGGTGTAGATGCCGAGGGAAGAAGGGCTGTTCGGAACGTTGGGCACGCGCTTGAACGTGGCGATCACATCCTCGGCGGTGAAGTCCGAGCCGTCATGGAATTTGACGCCCTTGCGCAACTTGAACTCCCAGGTGGTGTCGTCGATCGTCTTCCAGCTCTCCGCGAGGCCGGGCTTCATGCGCTGCTGCTCGTCCTGCTTCACCAGTGGGTCGAAAAAATGCTTCGACATGCCGTTGTTGGGCGACAGGTTGTGGAAATGCGGATCGAGCGAGGTGATCGGCGTGGAGAGCGCGATCGACAATTCCTGCGCAGCGACGGACAGGGGCAGCAGCACAGTCAACGCGGCAAGCAGCGCCTTCTTCATGCAAGACCTCCGGAAATGAGCGGCAAGGATAGCCTACCCGTCCACGCCTGCCGCGTTCCGGAATAGAATTCGCGCATGCCGGCCGGGATGATCACGGGTCTTCGGGGCGTCGACCTCGGGGTGCCTGACGTCGATGCGCACGCACGCTTTTACACGGACGTCTGGCACCTGTCGGTCGTCGCCGAGCGCAATGGCTCGGTTTACCTGCGCGGCAGCGGCGCCTACTGCCACATTCTTGCCCTGCACCCGCGCAACAAGCCGCAACTGCTGTGCGTCAACCTCGTCGCAGCAGATCGCGGCGCCGTTGACCGGCTGCACGCCAGCGTGATCGCCGCCGGCGCCCCGCAGGCGGACCAGCCCGCATCGATAGCAGAACCGGGAGGCGGCTACGGCTTCGCGTTCACGGACCCGGATGGACGGCAGTTGCGCGTGATCGCCGGGGACGCGCGCCATGCGGACGCGCGCCGCCTGCCCGACCGGCCGGAAAAAATCACCCATCTCGTGCTGAATACGCCGCGCCAGGAAGACGCCGCGGCATTCTGGGTCAGGGCGCTCGGTTTCGAGGTCAGCGACCGTTCGTTGCTGACTTTCGTTCGCTGCAATGACGACCACCACAGCGTCGCGTTCCACCCGGGCGGGAGTTCCACCCTGCACCACATCGCCTTCGAGATGGACGGCATCGATTCGGTCATGCGCGGCGCCGGCCGGATGCGCGACGCGGGCCACCCGATTGAATGGGGCCCCGGCCGCCATGGGCCGGGCAACAACGTTTTCGCCTATTTTGTCGGGCCCGGCGATTTCGTCATCGAATACACCGCCGAAATCGGGAAAGTGGACGACAACTACCGGGTGCGAGCGCCCGGGGAGTGGGTTTACCCGCCCGGCCACAGCGACCTATGGGGCGCCACCCTGCCGCCCAGCGCCCGGATGAAGGCCGCGCAGGCGAAAATCGAGTTCGCGGAAGGGCTGTTCCGCCCCTAAAATGTGACCCTCAGGGGAAGAATTGCGAGAGATGGCAGAGGAATCCAAGCAGAAATTCGATCCGGACGCGACAGTCGCGCAGCCTGCTGCGGGCGTCGATCCGGACGCGACCGTGGCGTTGCCCATGGCCGCGATGGATCCGGACGCGACCGTCAGCGGCCCCATCGTTCCCGAACCCGATCCCGAGGCCACGTTCACCGGCCCGAACGCGAAAAAAACGCTGGACGTGGATGCGACGGACCGGCGCCCGGCTTTCGATCCCGACGCGACGGTCAACCCCGCGGAACGCGCGAGCCTCGATCCGGACGCCACGGTGCGGGTTCCGAGCCCGGGCAGGGCGCGCAACAATCCCTTCGCGCCGAAATCCTCGCCCGAATCCATCCAGGCGAACCTCGCGGCCCTCGGCGGCCTGAATCCGCTGATTGCGCTGGCAAACCCGATCCTTGGCGCGGTGCCGCAGATCCGCCGCACGTTGAAGCATCCGGACCCCGCGGGACTGCGCGCCAACCTGCGCGACCAGATCGAGTCGCTGCAGACCAGCGCGAGTTTCGCCGAAGTCTCGGACGCCTCGGTGCAGACCGCGACCTACGCGCTTTGCGCCCTGCTCGACGAGTCGGCCGCGGCCACGCCCTGGGGCGGCACCTGGATCGACAACGGATTGCTCAAGGAAGTTTGCGGCGAGAGCGGCGGCGCCGAGGGTTTTTTCAAGCGGCTGGACCAGATTACGGCCGCCCGGGATCCGGTGGATACGGATAACGCCGACCTGGTCGAGTTCTACGACGTGTGCCTCGCGCTCGGCTTCGAAGGCCGCTACCGCAAGGCCGAAGGCGGCCGCCTGGCGCTGCTCGACGTCCGCAGCAACCTCTATTCGCTCATCTCCCGGCGGCGTCCGCGCCCGAACGAACTCTCGGAACACTGGCGCAGCGCCACCGCGGAAGCCGCTGCGGCGCCCGCGCTGCAGATGGCGGCTGCGGTAACGGCGCGGATCACCGCGCAGCAGGCCGCCGGCCCGGCCGGGGAAACGACGCTACCGCCGGTCAAGCCTTCCTTCCTGTCGCGCGTGCCGCGGCGCGCGGTGTGGAGCGCGATCGGTGGCATCGTCGGCGTAATGATCGTGTTCTACATGGCGGCCTTGCGGCTGCTGGACGAAGAAACGAAAGCCGCGCTCGCCCCCTACTTCGTCAAGTCGAAATCCGCGGCACAGAATCCCGCCGCGTCGCCGGCAGCCGTGCCGCCGTCTGCAAGCGCGGGCCTGGCCAAGGCGCTCGAAGGCGAACCGGTAACGGTAACGGAAGACGGCGGACGTATCGCCCTGTCGCTGCGCCATGCGCACCAGTATCCCGTTGGCGGCATCCAGCCCGCGGCCGAGCTGCGGCCGGTGTTCGAAAAGATCGCGGCGGCGCTGGATGGCATTCCGGGCGCCATCTCCGTCACGGGCCACGCCGACACCTCGCCGACCAGCAGCGTGCGCTGGGCTTCGAACGTCGAATTGTCGGCGGCGCGCGCGCGCGCCGTGGCTCAGATGATGGCGCCAAAGCTGAGCGCGCCCGGCCGCCTGTCGGCCGAAGGCAAGGGCGATGCCGAACCGGTTGCCTCCGGCAATTCGGCAGCGGACCGCGCCCGAAACCGGCGCATCACCATCACCGTCAAGCCGAATCCATGAGCCTGCTGGACGAACTCGTCGTCTCCGACAAAAACACGGACCAGCGCGTCGCGAAGGAACTGGAATCCATCCAGGCGCGCTTCAAGCAGGCGGCTGAGACCCTGAAGGACACGCGCTTCCCGAATCCGGACGGCCGGCCGCGCGCGGTCGAGGAAATGCCCTGGTACGTGATGATCGGCGCGCCCGGCTCGGGCAAGACCACCGCGCTGCTCAATTCCGGCCTGCGTTTCCCGCTCTATACTGCGGACAGCGGCGCCTCGGTCCCGGGCGTCGGCGGCACGCGCAATTGCGACTGGTGGTTCGCCGACGAAGCGGTGCTGCTTGACACGGCGGGCCGCTACACGATGCAGGACAGCGACCGCAAGGCCGATGCCGCCGCCTGGCACGGCTTTCTCGCGCTGCTGAAGCAGTACCGCCCGGATCGCCCGCTGAACGGCTCGCTCGTCACCGTGAGCGTGCTCGACCTGATGCTCTGGACCAAGGCGGAGCGCGCGAAATTCGCGGCCCACGTGCGCATGCGCCTGTCGGAGATGTACGCGGCGCTGAACCAGCGCTTTCCCGTGTACGTGCTGGTGACCAAGATGGACATGCTGGCTGGGTTCACCGAGTTCTTCGGCGACTACGACCAGACGGCGCGCATGCAGGTCTGGGGCACGACCTTCGCGCACGACATCGACCCTGCGTTGATCGCGCCGCCCTACGCCAAGGATTTCACGGCGCTCGAGGAACGGCTGGGCGCCGAGATGCTGGCGCGGCTGCACGAAGAGCCCGACCTGCAGCGGCGCGCGGCGATCTACCGCTTCCCGCAGCAGTTCCATCCCGTCGGCGCGCTGGTCGGCGAAATCCTGGCGCAGGCCTTCGGCACCCAGGTGAACCACCGCCCGCTGCAGTTGCGCGGCGTCTACTACACCAGCGCCACGCAGGAAGGCAACCCGATCGACCGGGTGCTGGCGACGATGGTGCGGACGTTCAAGTTGGAGCGCAATGCGTCGGCCCTGATGAGCGGCACCGGCAAGAGTTTCTTCGTCACCCGCCTGCTGCGCGAAGTGGTGTTCCCGGAGCAGGGCCTCGCCGCAACCGAGGAGCCGCCGCCCGTAGTGCCGTACGAACAGGAAGCGCCGGCCGCGTAGGCTGTCGGACTACTCCGCCTCTTCGATCCACATCATCTGGATCGCCTCGAGGATTTTCTCGCCGCTGCGCTTCGGGTCATCGTCGAACCCAGGCAGCCCGATCACCCAGTTGCGCAGATCGACGAAGTTGATCGCCTTCGGATCCTGTTCCGGAAATTTGTCGAATAGCGCAATCGCTATCTCACGGGAATCAGTCCACTTCATTTGTTCCCGCCTCCTTCACGTTCATAGTTGATCGTGTACTTCGGGATCTCGATCACGAGATCGGCCTCCGTCATGCGCGCCTGGCAGGACAGGCGCGAAGTCGCTTCCAGTCCCCAGGCCTTGTCCAGCAGGTCCTCTTCCTTCTCCTCGGCCGGTTCCAGCGAGTCGAAGCCCTCGCGCAGCACCACGTGGCAGGTGGTGCAGGCACATGATTTCTCGCAGGCGTGCTCGATCTCGATGCCATGCGCGAGCAGGAGATTGCAGAGCGTTTCGCCGGCGGGCGCCTCGAACTCGGCGCCGCCCGGGCACAGCGTGGCGTGCGGCAGGACGGAGAGCTTAGGCATCGAGGCTCGCGACGTTCCTGCCGGCCAGCGCACTGCGCACGCTCGCGTTCATGCGGCGCGCCGCGAATTCCTCGGTCGCGCGGTTCAGCGCGTCGCTGGCGACCTTGATGGCGCGCGGATCGGATGTATTGAGCACTTGTTCCAATGCCTTTAGTTTTTCTTCAATGGAAGAAATTTCCGAAGATGAAAGCAAACTTCCATCCTCACACAATCCCGCTTTCGTCGCATCCAGCAGGCGCTGCGCGTCCACCCTGTGCTCGTTCAGGGCCCGCGCATGCATGTCTTCCTTCGCGTGCTCGTAGGAGTCGCGCAGCATGCGCTCGATGTCGGCGTCGGCCAGGCCGTAGGATGGCTTGACCGTCACCGAGGCTTCCGCGCCGGTGGTCTTTTCCTGCGCCGACACGGACAGCAGGCCGTCGGCGTCCACCTGGAACGTGACACGCACGCGCCCCGCGCCCGCCACCATCGGCGGGATGCCCTTCAATTCGAAACGCGCCAGCGCACGGCAGTCGGCCACGAGTTCGCGCTCGCCCTGCACGACGTGGAAGCTCATCGCCGTCTGGCCGTCCTTGTAGGTGGTGAATTCCTGCGCCTTGGCGCAGGGGATGGTCGTGTTCCTCGGAACGATGCGCTCGGCGAGGCCGCCCATGGTTTCGATTCCCAGTGACAGCGGGATCACATCGAGCAGCAGCCAGTCGTCGCCCTGCGGCTTGTTGCCGGCGAGCACGTTGGCCTGCATCGCGGCGCCAAGCGCCACGACCTTGTCGGGATCAAGGTTGTTCAACGGATCGCGGCGGAAAAATTCCGCCGCGGCGCGCTGGATCTGCGGCATGCGCGTCGCGCCGCCCACCATCACCACGCCCTTGACCTCCTCCACCGCCAGGCCCGCGTCGCGCAGCGCCTTGCGCGCGGGCGCGAGCGTCTTTTGCACCAGGTGCTCGGTGATGCCGGAGAAGGTCTCGGTATCGAGACTGAGGTCGACGAATTCGCCCGACGACAACCTGGCGCTGATGCGCGCCTCGGCGTGGCTGGTCAGGTATTCCCTGGCTTCGCGCGCCTTCAGCAGCAGCTGCCGCATGTCGCGCGGCGCGAGCGGCGCCAGTTTCGCCTGTTCCACGATCCAGCAGAACACCCGCTGGTCCCAGTCGTCGCCGCCGAGGGCGGCGTCGCCGTTGGTCGCAATCACCTCGAACACGCCCTTGGAGAGCTTGAGGATGGAAATATCGAAAGTGCCGCCGCCGAGGTCGAACACGGCGTAGGTTCCCTCGGCGGAATTCTCCAGTCCGTAGGCAATCGCCGCGGCGGTGGGCTCATTCAGCAGGCGCAGCACGTTCAGGCCGGCGAGCTTCGCCGCGTCCTTGGTCGCCTGGCGCTGCGCGTCGTCAAAGTAGGCCGGCACCGTGATCACGGCGCCGGTCAGGCCGCCATTGAGCGACTTTTCCGCCCTCGAGCGCAGGGTCTTGAGAATTTCAGAAGAAACCTCGACCGGGCTTTTCACGCCGGCGACCGTCCTCAACTGCACCATGCCGGGCGCATCCGCGAAGTCGTAGGGTGCGTTTTCGGCGTGCGCGACGTCTTTCAGCCCCCTGCCCATGTAGCGCTTCACCGACGCGATGCTGTTTTTCGGGTCCTCCGCCTGCTGCGCCTGCGCGGCATAGCCGACTTCAACCTTGCCGTCTGGCAGGTAGCGCACGATGGAGGGCAGCAGCGAACGGCCCTGCGCGTCAGGCAGCACCGTCGCGGTGCCGCTGCGCACCGTGGCGACCAGCGAGTTGGTGGTGCCCAGGTCGATGCCCACCGCGAGGCGCTGCTGGTGCGGCTCGGGCGACTTGCCCGGCTCGGAAATCTGGAACAACGCCATCAGGAATCCAGGCGCTCGTAGGCGGAATCGATCTCGTCGCCGAATTTTTCGAGGAACATGAGCTTTCTCACGAGATCCCTTGCCGCGATGAAGTCGCGTTTTACATCGATCTCTTCCCGGATCTGATTTTCCAGTTCACGCCTTTCAACGGAAAGGCCATGGGAAATAAGGTCCAATTCAGAATCGTTCCTCGCTTCTTCCAGCTTTTCCCGCAGTTCCATCTGCTGCAGCAGGAACTCGCGCGGCATTGCGGTATTCGTTTCGAATCCGGTATCCACGCCGTTCAATTCCAGGATGTAGCTCGCGCGCCGTAGCGGGCTTTTCAGGGTGCGGTAGGCCTCGTTGACCCGGGTCGTCATCTGCATGGAGGCGCGGCGCTCGGCGTCGCCCGCATGCGCGAAGCGGTCCGGATGCACTTTCGATTGGATGTCGCGGTAGGCAGCTTCGAGGCGCGCCACGTCCAGCGCGAACGCCGGGACGAGGTCGAACAGCTCGAAGTGGTTAGACGTTAAAGCTTTCGCCGCAACCGCACTCGTCTTTGACATTTGGGTTGTTGAACTTGAAACCTTCGTTCAAACCCTCTCGCGCAAAGTCGAGCTGGGTACCGTCCAGATAAGGCAGGCTCTTTGGGTCGACCACGACCTTGACGCCATGGCTCTCGAACTGCAGGTCATCGGGCGCGACGGCATCGGCGTACTCGAGCTTGTACGCCATCCCGGAGCAGCCGGTAGTGCGCACGCCCAGGCGCAACGCGACGCCTTTGCCCCGCTTGGCGAGGAAGGTCTGGACGTGGGTGGCGGCTTTTTCGGTGAGCGTGACAGCCATGGTTACTGGTGCTTCTTTTTGTAGTCTTCCACCGCGGCCTTGATCGCGTCCTCGGCCAGGATCGAGCAGTGGATCTTCACCGGCGGCAGCGAGAGTTCCGCCGCGATCTGCGTGTTCTTGATGCCGGCGGCCTCGTCGAGTTTCTTGCCCTTGACCCATTCCGTCACCAGCGAGGACGAGGCGATCGCCGAGCCACAGCCGTAGGTCTTGAAGCGCGCGTCCTCGATGATGCCGTCCTTGTTTACCTTGATCTGCAGCTTCATCACGTCGCCGCAGGCCGGCGCACCGACCATGCCGGTGCCGACCGAGTCGTCGCCCTTGTCGAAGGAACCGACGTTCCTCGGGTTTTCGTAGTGGTCCAGGACCTTGTCGCTGTATGCCATTTGCCTTGCTCCGGTTTACTTTAGTGCGCAGCCCACTGCACTGTGCTCAGATCGATACCTTCCTTGTGCATCTCCCACAGCGGCGAAAGGTCGCGCAGCTTGCCGACCTTGCTCTTCAGGTGATTCACCGTGTAGTCGACTTCTTCCTGCGTCGTAAAGCGGCCCAGCGTGAAGCGGATGGAACTGTGGGCCAGCTCGTCCGAGCGCCCGAGGGCGCGCAGCACGTAAGACGGCTCGAGCGAAGCCGAAGTGCAGGCCGAGCCCGAGGACACCGCGATATC
This sequence comes from Betaproteobacteria bacterium, assembly GCA_025358705.1. GTDB lineage: Bacteria > Pseudomonadota > Gammaproteobacteria > Burkholderiales > SG8-39 > RBG-16-66-20. Next base: position 11,452 of record JANYII010000288.1, read on the forward strand.
CTTCACCGCCATGATCAGCGACTCGCCTTCGACGAAATTGAAGCTCAGATTCAGGTTATGCGGCACGCGGCGCTCGAGGTCGCCGTTGACGAAAACCTCTTCCATTTCCTGCAGGCCGGCGAGCAGCTTGTCGCGCATCGCACGGATGCGCTCGTTCTCGGCCGACATTTCGAGCTTCGCCAGGCGGAAGGCTTCGCCCATGCCGGCGATCTGGTGCGTGGCCAGGGTGCCCGAGCGGAAACCGCGCTCGTGGCCGCCGCCGTGGATCTGCGCTTCGAGGCGCACGCGAGGCTTGCGGCGGACGAACAGCGCGCCGACACCCTTCGGGCCGTAGGTCTTGTGCGCCGAAAACGACATCAGGTCCACCTTGAGCGACCGCAGGTCTATTTCGCACTTGCCCGTGGCCTGCGCCGCATCAACGTGGAACAGTACGCCGCGCTTGCGGCACAGTTCGCCGATCGCGGGAATGTCCTGGATGACGCCGATCTCGTTGTTCACGTACATCACCGACACGAGGATCGTGTCCTTGCGGATCGCGGATTCCAGCTGGTTCAGGTCCAGCAATCCGTCGGGCCGGACTTCGAGGTAGGTCACCTCGAAGCCGCGCCGCTCGAGCTCGCGCATGGTATCCAGCGTCGCCTTGTGCTCGGTCCTGACCGTGATCAGGTGCTTGCCTTTTGTCTTGTAGAACTCCGCCGCACCCTTCAACGCCAGGTTGATGGACTCGGTCGCGCCCGAGGTCCAGACGATTTCCTTCGAATCGCAGCGCACCAGCGCCGCGACGTGCTCGCGCGACTCTTCCACCGCCTCTTCCGCCTTCCAGCCGAGGGAGTGCGAGCGGCTCGCCGGATTGCCGTAGTCCTCGGTAAGGAACGGGATCATCTTCTGCGCCACGCGCGGATCCACCGGCGTGGTCGCCGAATAGTCGAGGTAGATGGGGAATTGCATCGTCACGCAGCCACCTTCTCCGGTGCCGGCGCCTGGTCCCTGCCGCGGAAATCCTTGATCACCTGCACCTGCTTGCCCTGCTGGTGCGAGACCACGTCGGCGAGCGAAACCGAGGTCAGGTAGTCGTTCATCTTCTCGTTCAGCGTCGCCCACAGGTCGTGCGTGACGCAGCGCCGGTCGTCGATGCAGTTCTCCTTGCCGCCGCACTGCGTGGCGTCGATCGGCTCGTCCACCGCGGTGATGATCTCCGCCACGGAAATGCCGTTGGTCGCGCGCGCGAGGCAATAGCCGCCGCCCGGGCCGCGCACGCTGGTCACCAGCTTCGCGCGCCGCAGCTTGCCGAACAGCTGCTCGAGGTACGAGAGCGATATGTGCTGTCGCTCGCTGATCGCGGCGAGCGTCACCGGCCCGCGCGTCTGGCGCATGGACAGATCCACCATTGCCGTCACCGCAAACCTGCCTTTAGTCGTGAGTCTCATAGGTTGTGCCTTGTACCGATCCTTGTCCGGGGCCATACCCGTTGGAATTACTCAAGTATATCAAATCCCGAGAAAATCCGTCGGGTATATTAGTTTTTATTTATCAACTACTTGATGGCTCTTAGCTGCTCGGATGTGGAGCGCTCGGCAGCCTGCTCCAGGCGCCGCATTTTCTCGGTCAGGGCCGCTACCGTCTGCTCCAGTTCCTTCGCATGCTCGACAAGCGATTGCAGCGTCTTGGCGTACGGGTCTTCCTGGTCCGGCACAACGCCATAGGCGGCGAAAAGCGACTGCTCCTTCTCCGCCTTGTCCTTTTTCTTCGCGCTCTCTTCGACGATGCGGCCAGGAATGCCGACCACTGTCGCGCCGGGCGGTACTTCCTTCAACACCACGGCGTTGGAGCCGACCTTCGCACCGTCCCCGACCATGAAGCCGCCGAGCACTTTCGCGCCGGCACTCACCACGACACCCTTTCCCAGTGTCGGATGGCGCTTGGTGCCGCGATAGAGCGACGTGCCGCCGAGGGTCACGCCCTGGTAGATGGTGCAGTCATCGCCGATCTCGGCGGTTTCGCCGACCACCAGGCCCATGCCGTGGTCAATGAACACGCGCCGACCGACTTTCGCGCCCGGGTGGATCTCGATGCCGGTGAGCCAGCGTCCGAGATGCGAGGTAAACCGGCCCAGCCACAACAGGCCGTGCGTCCAGAACCAGTGCGCGAGCCGATGGATCCAGACCGCATGCAGCCCGGGGTAGCAGGTCAGCACTTCCCAGGTCGAGCGCGCGGCCGGATCGCGCTTGAAAACGCTGTCGATGTCTTCTCGTAGTTGCCTGAACATGAACGGCATTTTAAGGTGTCCGACTAAAACGATCAACTATTTGGATCGGGCCTTGAGCAAGGCCTTCAGCAGCCCGCGAACGATATTCACTTCTTCACGCTCCAGGTCCGGCACCCGCGAAAATAGCCTCCGCAGGCGCGTCGGCAGCTTCGAATTCGAGGCCGGGTCGTAGAACTTGCTTTCGACGGCGGCTTGCTCCAGATGGCCGTAAAGCCCTTCAAGGTCCTGAATGGTCGCGGCCTTTTCAGACCTGAATTTTCCTATTTCAGGTTTTGACAGCATGAATAATTCATAGGCAACAACCTGCACCGCTTGCGCCAGGTTCAGCGACGTGTAGCCCGGGTTGGCGGGAATGTGCACGAGATACTGGCAGGCCAGCATTTCCTCGTTGGTCAGCCCCGCCTGCTCGTTGCCGAACACGAAAGCCACATCGCCGCCCAATTCCAGTGCATGCGCCGCAGCTGCGCGCGCATCGAGCACTTGCGTGGACCACTCGCGCGGCCGCGCCGACAGCGCGAATGCGGCGACGCAGTCCGAGATGGCCTCCTCAAGCGTGGATTGAACTTTCGCCTGATCGAGAATATCGATCGCGTTGGTCGCCATCCAGCGCGCTTCGGGCGCCGGGAACTTCTCCGGCGCGACCAGCCGCAGGTCGGCCAGCCCCATGGTTTTCATCGCGCGCGCGGCGGCGCCGATGTTTCCCGGGTGGCTGGGACGGCAGAGAACGATTCGAACTTGGGAACGAGACACCATAATAGAATACGCGCCCCATGCATCCGATGCTCAATATCGCGGTCAAGGCCGCCCGGCGCGCCGGCTCGATCATCAACCGCGCCGCGCTCGACCGCACCAAGCTCGAGGTCCGCACCAAGGGCGCCAACGATTTCGACACCCAGGTGGACAAAGCGGAGGAATCGGCGATCGTCGACATCATCCGCCAGGCCTACCCGGACCACTCGATCCTCGGCGAGGAATCGGGCGCATCGGAAGGGAAAAACCCCAGCGGCTCGACTTCGAAGGCGGAGTACCGCTGGATCATCGACCCGCTGGACGGCACCACCAACTACATCCACGGCTTTCCCCAGTACTGCGTCTCCATCGCGCTGGAACACCGCGGTGCCATCGAGCACGGCGTGGTCTACGATCCGTCGAAGAACGAACTCTTCACCGCCTCCAAGGGGCGCGGCGCGTTCCTCGACGATCGGCGCATCCGCGTCACCAAATGCGCGAACCTCAAGGATGCGCTCGTCGGCACGGGATTCCCGTTCAAGGAAATGACGCGCCTTGACCTGTACTTCAGGCAGCTGCGCGAAGTCATGCAAACCTCCAGCGGCGTGCGGCGCGCGGGCGCCGCGGCGCTCGACCTTGCCTACGTCGCGGCCGGGCGCCTGGACGCGTTCTGGGAACTCGGCCTCGCGCCCTGGGACATGGCTGCGGGCGCGCTGCTGATCCAGGAAGCCGGCGGCATGGTGGGCGATCTCAAGGGCGACACCGGCTGGCTCGAGAACGGCGACATCGCCGCCGCAACGCCCAAAGTCTTCACGCAGCTGCTCAGCGCGCTAAAGTAGCGCGCATGGACCCAAGCTCGGCCCTGCGGGAAGAAACGCGATATCTCGGGCGCGTGCTGGGCCAGGTGCTGCGCGACCAGACCGGCATCGAAGGCTACGAACGCATCGAGCGCATCAGGCAGGAAGCAGTGGGCTTCCGCCGCGCCGAAAGCACCGAAGCGCAGGCGGTGCGCACCAGGCTGGAAGCGCACTTGAACGCGCTCAGCCGCGACCAGACCCTGGACGTGGTGCGAGCCTTCAGCTATTTCCTGCACCTGCTGAACGTGGCGGAAGACAGGAATACCAACCGCACCGCGAAGGACGGGGGTCCGGGAAGCATTGCATTCGCCCTCGAAACCGTCCGCGGCAACGGCACGACCGAAGCGCAGATCTCCGCCTGGCTGGAGCGCGCGCAGGTCGTGCCCGTCCTCACCGCGCACCCTACCGAGGTACAGCGCCAGAGCATCCTCAATTGCGAGCGCGGCATCGCAGCGGCGCTGTCCCAGCTGGAAGACGCGCGGCTGAGCCCGGCCGGAAAGGCGCGCATCGAAGCGCGCCTGCAGGCGCGCGTGCTGACGCTCTGGCAGACAGCGATGATCCGGCTCTCGCGCTTGCGCGTCATCGACGAAATCGAGAACGCACTATCGTTCTACCGCCTCACCTTCCTCGCCGAGATACCGCGCCTGTACGAGGAGATGGAGGATCAACTCGGCGGGCGGACGCTGCCGGACCTGTTGCGCATGGGCTCCTGGATCGGCGGCGACCGCGACGGCAATCCGTTCGTCACCGCCGAGGTGCTGCGCGAAGCGGTGACGCGCCAGGCGCGCACGGCCTTCACGCATTTCCTCGAAGAGGTGCACGCGCTGGGCGCGGAGCTTTCCATGTCGCTGCGCCTGCTGGAGCCGACGCCGGCACTGCTGCGTCTCGCGCATGCGGCGCGCGATCCGTCGAAGCACCGCCAGGACGAGCCCTACCGGCAGGCGCTCTCCGGCATCTATTCCCGGCTGGCCGCGACCGCCCATGCGCGCACGGGCCTGGTCCCGTCGCGCGAACCGCATCGCGAGACCGAAGCCTATGCGGACGAGGCCGCATTCGCCGCCGACCTGCAGGTCATCGGCGACTCGCTCGCCAGCCACGGCGCCGCGCAGATCGCCCTCGTGCGCTTGAAGCCGCTGCAGCGCGCGCTGCGCGTGTTCGGCTTCCACCTCGCCGCCATCGACCTGCGGCAGAACGCGGACGTGCACGAGGTAGTGGTCGCGGAACTGCTCTCCGCGGTCGGCGTCGAACCCGCCTACCTTTCGCTGGACGAAGCAGCCCGCGTCGCGCTCCTCGCGCGCGAACTCGCCACACCGCGCCCGCTGGTATCCCAGCACCTCTTCTACGGCGAAAAAACGCGGGGCGAGCTGGCGATCC
>JANYII010000010.1 GCA_025358705.1 Betaproteobacteria bacterium
TCGCCCATGCCATGGCGGCCAAGGGCGCCAAGGTTGTCGTCAACGACGTCGGCGCCTCGGTTTCCGGCGAAGGCAAGGACGCCGGGCCGGCGCAGAAGGTCGTCGAGGAAATCAAGGCCAAGGGCGGCACGGCGGTGGCGAATACCGACAGCGTGGCCGAATGGGAGGCCGCCAATCGCATCGTGAAGACGGCGATCGATTCCTTCGGCAGGATCGATGTCGTCGTAAACAACGCCGGCATCCTGCGCGACCGCTTTTTCTTCAACATGTCGGTGGAGGAATGGAAAGCGGTGATCGACGTGCACCTGAACGGCACGTTCTACGTGTCGCGCGCGGCGTCGCCCTACTTCAAGAACCAGAATTCCGGCCGCTACATCAACATGACCTCGACCTCGGGCCTGATCGGCAATTTCGGCCAGGCCAACTACGCGGCGGCCAAGCTGGGCATCGCCGCGCTCTCCAAGTCGATGGCGCTGGACATGGCCAAGTTCAAGGTGACCTCGAACTGCATCGCGCCCTTCGCCTGGAGCCGCATGATCAGCACAATTCCCGCGGAGACGCCCGACCAGAAAGCACGCGTGGAGAAAATGAAGCGCATGGAAACCGCCAAGATCGCGCCGATCGCGGTCTACCTCGCGAGCGACGCCTCGCAGGATGTGACCGGGCAGATATTCGCGGTGCGCGCGAACGAGATTTTCCTCATGTCCCAGAACCGTCCCCTGCGCTCCGTGCACCGTTCCGAAGGCTGGACCCCGGAGACGATCGCGGAGCAGGCAATCCCGGCGATGCGCGCGCATTTCTACGCCCTGGACCGCTCGCAGGACGTGTTCTCCTGGGATCCGATCTAGCCGCACCTTGGAACAGACGCAATTCGGCCGTTACGTCATCGTCGCCGAGCTCGGCCGCGGGGCCATGGGCGCGGTGCATCGCGCGACCGACCCTTTGATCGAACGCGATGTCGCGATCAAGACGCTGCTGCCGAACCTGCCGCCCGAGGTCATGGACGAGGTGCGCGAGCGCTTCCTGCGCGAGGCTCGTTCCGCGGGCCGGCTCAACCACCCCAACATTGTCACCATTTACGACGTCGGCGAGCAGGACGGCGTCGCCTACATCGCCATGGAACTGCTCGAGGGGAAATCCCTGCAGCAGATCCTGAAAGAAACGCCGCGCCTGCCTCTCGCCACGATCGCGGACCTGGTCGCGCAGGTCGCCGACGGGCTCGACCTCGCGCAACGCTTCAAGATCACGCACCGCGACATCAAGCCCGCGAACATCATGGTGTCGGCGGACTGGCGCGCGAAACTGACCGACTTCGGCGTCGCCCACGTGGCCTCGTCGTCGATGACGCAAACCGGTACCGCGCTTGGCTCGCCCAAGTACATGTCGCCCGAGCAGGTGACCGGGCAGCCTCTTGATCCGCGCTCGGATATTTTCTCGCTCGGCGTGGTGCTGTATGAAATGCTGGTGCGCCGCACCCCGTTCGAGCGCGCTTCCGACACCAACGTATTCTCCCTCCTGCACCGCATCGCGGGCGAACCGCATGCGGAGGTAACGCGTATCGATGCGGAGATCCCCGCAGCGTTCAACCTCATCCTGAACAAGGCCCTCGGCAAATCGCCCGACAAGCGCTATCAGCGCGCCTCCGAGATGGCGAACGACCTGCGCAACTACAAGGCGCTCGTGGGTGGCACTGCGGCGCCCGCAGCTGATTACGCGAAAACGGTCGCGATGCCGCGGCAGCCCGCGAAACCGGCCCCGGCCGATCCGGCGACCGCCACCCTGATCGATGACCTGGACGTGTTCTCGAAAAGTTACGAGAAACAGGCGCAGGAAACGTTGCTCGCCGAAGCGGCAGAACGCCAGCGCAAGGAAGACGCGATCCGCCTTTGGGGCGAAGCGGAGGAAAAGCGGCGGCTGGCGTTCGACCGCGAGCGCGAAACCAAGGCGGGCGCGACGCAGACCACCCAGCGGCGCAGCGCGGCACTGGACCTGCTGAAGCAGAAGGCGGCCGACAAAACCACCTCGGTCGGCTCCGAGCGAGCGAAGAAAGCCGAATTCGTCGCGCAACTTGACGAACGCCTGCGCGCGGCGTTCCGCTACCTGTCCGAATTCGCCACCGTGTTGAACGAAGCCACCCCGGTGTCGGACGGCAAGCAGGGCGTGATGTTCTTCGGCGACCGCACCGGCATGATCCTCGGCGAAGGCTTTACCGACATGCGCACGCGGGACTTGAACGGCAAGTCCTGCGCGGACTACGTCACGTTCAAGTACCGGGTGCGCTTCCCCAGGGCGGAGAAGCTGGAAGTCGCGGGCCAGGAGGCGCAGCGGGTGCAGGATCGGCTCAAGGCGATGGGCGTGAAGCATGAAGTCGCCCTGCGGAAGAACGATCTCGGACAGGTCACGCACACCACCTTCATCATGGCCGGACCGTTCCCCTGCCAGGTCCTGCTGCGCGCCGACTACGACGAGCCTGGCTTCACGCTGGACCTGGTCAACATACGGCACCACGGACAGGCCAAGCTGCGCCTCGGGCCCGAGGAACTTGACGACGACGTGCTGGACGAGTTCGGCACCTGGGTGCTGGGCGCCGACAACGCCTTCGAGCGCTTCCTGAAGAAACGCGCTTGAAATCGCTGGTCGTCATTCTTGGCATCGCACTTGCCACGGCGTGCGCCGCGCAAGCCTACCCTTCCAGGCCTGTGCGCGTCATCGTGCCGCTTGCCGCGGCCGGGACCGGCGACACGCTCGCCCGCGTCGTGACCGAGGAGATGTCGAAAACCCTCGGCCAGCCGTTCCTGGTGGAAAACCGCCCCGGTTCCGGAGGCGTGATCGGCACCGAGTCGGTGGCGAGGAGCGCGCCTGACGGATACACGCTGGTCTCGGCAAGTCCTTCGCACGTGATCCACGCGGCGTTGCGGCCAAGGATCGGCTACGACCCGGTCAGGGATTTCGAGCCGATAACGGTCATCGCCTTCACGCACCAGCTGCTGGTCGGCCATCCGTCGGTTCCCGCCTCGAACGTCAAGGAGCTGGTGGCGTACGCGAAGAAAAATCCGGGGAAGCTGAACTACGGATCGGCGGGCACCGGCTCGGCGACCCATCTCAACATGGAACTGTTCAAGTCCATGACGGGGACCCTCATCACGCATATTCCCTACAAGGGCAGCACCCAGTCGCGCCAGGACCTGCTTGCGGGTGAAGTCCAGCTCTCCGTTGACGGCCTGCTGCCGACCCTGCCCCTGATCAGGGCCGGCAAGCTAAAGGCGTTCGGGCTGGCCAGCAGCCGCCGCTCGAGCATCGCACCGGAGATCCCGACCCTCGCCGAGGCAGGCGTAGCCGGCTACGCGTCCGACACCTGGTACGGCATGGCGGCGCCGGCGGGCACGCCGAAGGAAATCATCGCTATCCTGCATGCTGCGGCGATCAAGGCAATCAATACACCCTCGGTGCATGAACGCCTGACGGCGCAGGGTGCGGAACTGGTGGGCAATTCTCCGGCTGAATTCCGCAGCCTGCTCGAACGCGAGTTGCTGCTGTGGACCAAGGTTGTCAAAGACTCCGGCGCGAAGGTGGACTGATGACACGAAAAACGACCCCGCAGTCGACCCGCCTGCGTGAATTGATCAAGGCCGGCCCGACGCTGTTCGTGCCCGGCTGCTTCAACGCCATGAGCGCCCGGGTGCTCGAGAACGTGGGCTTTTCCGCCATCTACATGAGCGGCTACGGCACTTCGCTCTCGCTCACCGGGCTGCCGGACGCGGGACTCGTGACCATGACCGAGGTAGTTGCGAACGCGCGCTACATCGCGCAGGCGGTGAACGTCCCGGTGATCGCCGACGCCGACAATGGCTACGGCAATGCCATCAACGTGATCCGCACGGTGCGCGAGTTCATCGGCGCGGGCATCGCCGGCATCCACCTCGAGGACCAGGTCAGCCCAAAGCGCTGCGGCCATGTCGCCGGGCGGCTGGTGGTGCCGATCGAGGAAGCGGTGGGCAAGATGCGCGCCGCGGATGCGACGCGCAAGGAACTGGACCCGGATTTCCTGCTCATTGCCCGCACCGATGCGCGCGGTGCCTCCGGCGGATCGCTGGACGAGGCGATTCGCCGCGCAAACGCGCTGCTGGCTGCCGGCGCCGACCTTGCATTCGTCGAGGGACCAACTTCCGTAGAAGAGGTGCGCCGCGTCTGCAGCGAGGTAAAGGGCCCGGTGTTCTACAACATGACCGGGGTCTCGCCGCGCTACACGCTGGAGGAAATGAAAGCACTCGGCATTGCCATTACCATCGCCCCTGGCGCGCTGATGCGCGTGTCGCTCACCGCGATGCACGACCTCGCGGTGCAGATGCGCGACGAGGGGCCGATGGCCGAAGCGCGCTTCTTCGAGAAATTCCGCAAGCACCCGCTGGGCGACCTGCATACCTTCGCCGGCTTCGACCGCATTCGGGAATGGGAGAAGGAGTACCTGGGCGAGGAAGCCATGCAGAAATACGCCAACTCGGTCGGGCACATGCCCAGGAAATAGGCGGACAAATGAAACCTGGATTCTGGATCTGGATTGTTCTCGGTCTCTTCTTTTCAATCCCGGCAAGCGCGCAAACTTACCCTTCGAAACCGCTGCGCTGGATCGTGCCCTTACCGCCCGGCGGATCCACGGACGGCTTCTCGCGCCCATTGGCGGCCAAGCTCGCGGAGCTGCTGGGACAGCCGGTCGTGGTCGAGAACATCGGCGGCGCGGGCGCTTCCATCGGCAGCGACCGGATCGCGAAATCTGCGCCGGATGGCTACACCATCGGGTTGGCGACGACGGGAAGCCACGCCATCAACCCGCATATCTACGGCGCGAAGCTGCCGCACGACACGATCAAGGATTTCACGCATATCGCGCTGGCCGTTTCCTACGTCAACGTGCTGGTGGTGAACCCGAGCGTTCCGGTCAAGTCGGTGGCCGACCTCATCGACTACGCGAAGGCCAATCCGGGCAAGGTGAGCTTTGGTTCCGCCGGCAACGGTTCGTCCAACCATCTTTCCGGCGAAGTTCTCAAGGTGCTCACCAAGGCCCCCATGGAGCACATCCCTTACAAGGGATCCGGCCCGGCGATGACCGACGTGATGGCCGGCAACATCACCTTCATGTTCGACGTGCTTATCACGAGCATCCCGCAGATGAACGCCGGCCGGGTCCGCGCATTGGCGGTTACAAGTGCCAGGCGCTCGCCTTATGTGCCCGAAGTTCCGACGATGGATGAATCCGGCGTGCCCGGCTACAACGAAGCCGGCAGCGACCTGTGGTTCGGCATCGTCGGGCCGGCGGGCATTCCGAAGCCCATCGTGCGCAAGCTGAACGAGAAGCTCATCGAGGCGCTGCGCGCTCCCGACATGCGCCAGCGCATTCGGATACAGGCATTCGACCTCTGGACCAGCACGCCGGAAGAATTCACCGCGGTGCTGAAATCCGATCACGCCAAGTGGGGCAAGATCGTGCGCGCCGCCGGCGCGAGAATCGACTGATGGCAGGAGCGCCGGCGCACGCACGTGCTCCCGAGGGAGTGCCCGATTCGCGCGGCCTGAACCTGTTCGACGCGGACCCTTCGTACTGTGGGTTGCTCGAGCTGTATCTCGAGCCGAAGCTCTGCGCGCACCTCCTGCCTCATTTCAGGCAGCTCGGAGCGATGGCGGGCGCCGAGCTCGATGAGCTGGCGCTGGAGGCGGACAAAAATGTGTCCGTCCTCCAGGCGCAAAAAGTTGAAAAGCACGCTGCGTACAAAAAACTCGAGGAAGTCGCTTTCGGCAAGTTCGGCCTTGCCGCCATGTCGCACCGGGGCGGCGTGCTCGGCTGGAAAGAGCCGATGCCGCCGGCTGCCAAATACGCCCTCACCTACCTCTATGTGCAGGCCGAGTTCGGTGTGTGCTGCCCGCTGTCGATGACCGATGCGCTGACGCGCACCATCCGCAAGTTCGCCGACCCGGCACTGGTGACGCGCTACCTGCCCGGCCTCACCTCGCAGGACATGGACGTGCTCACGCAGGGCGCGATGTTCATGACGGAGCAACAGGCGGGTTCTGACGTTGGGGGCATTTCCACTATTGCAAAAAAGCAGGGCGAACAATGGGCCCTCCACGGCGACAAGTGGTTCTGCTCCAATGCCGATGCCGGCCTGGCGCTGGTGCTGGCGCGGCCGGAAAATGCGCACAAGGGAACCTCTGGCCTGTCGCTGTTCCTGCTGCCGCGCACACTGCCGGACGGCTCGGCCAACCACTACCGGATCGTGCGCCTGAAGGACAAGCTCGGCACGCGCGCCATGCCGAGCGGCGAAATCAAGCTGGAGGGCGCGCTCGCCTGGCTGGTCGGCGACCCGCAGCAGGGCTTCAAGCAGATGGCCGACATGATCAACATGTCGCGCCTCTCCAACGGCATGCGCGCGGCCGGCCTGATGCGCCGCGCCCTCACCGAGGCCCTGTTTGTAGCAAGAAACAGGGAAGCTTTTGGGAAAAAACTCATTGAATTGCCTCTCATGCGCCGCCAGCTGCTCAAGATGATGCTGCCGGCCGAAGCAGCCCGATCGATTCTTTTCTTTACTTCCGGGGAACTCGAAAAAGCCGATGCGGGCGACGACCTGGCACGGCGCCGCGTGCGCCTGCTCACGCCGCTGATCAAGTTTCGCGCCTGCCGCGACGCGCGCAAGGCCACCGGCGATGCGATGGAAGTGCGCGGCGGCGTCGGCTACACGGAGGAATGGTCGGATCCTCGCCTGGTGCGCGACGCCCACCTGGGCTCGATCTGGGAGGGCACCTCCAATATCGTCGCGCTCGACGTATTGCGCGCGATCCGGCGCGAGCACTGCCTGGAAGCACTCCTGCCCGAACTGAACGAGCGCATCGAGCGCGCGCCGCGGCTGCTGGCGGCCCGCCTTGCAGCGTCGCTCGACAAGGCCGCCGAATTCGCGCATGAAACCGCAACGACTAAAAACGATGCCCATGCGAGGCAGGCGGCAACCGGCCTGTACTACGCCTGCGCGGCGGCGTTGCTCGCCGACGAAGGCACGCGCCTCGGAAAAAACGGCGACGCGCGCCGCCAGCTGATCGCCTTCCTTGCCTACGTGCACCGCTTGGCGCCACGCGATCCGCTGCGCGTCGTGACCGCCGGCTTCGAGGCCGAATTCGCGGACGCCCTGCTGCCTGAAACACCCATTGCGCCGGACGCCGCCGAGCGTATCCTGAGGCGCCTTGCCTGAGGAGCGGAGATGACGCGATTCCTGCTTTTGTTCCTGCATTTGTTCCTGCTTTCCTTTTCAGTCCAGGCGCAGAAGCTGACCGAAGCCTGGGGACAACCGGTCGTGGTGGAAAACCGTCCCGGCGCGGGCGCGATCATCGGCATCAAGGCGGACTGAACATGGCCGGCCCCTTGTCGCACATCCGCGTCCTCGACCTGTCGCGCGTCCTCGCGGGTCCATGGGCAGCGCAGAACCTCGCCGACCTCGGCGCCGAGGTGATCAAGATCGAGCGTCCCGGCACGGGCGACGACACGCGCGGCTGGGGCCCGCCCTGGATGAAGGATGCCCAGGGCAAGGACACCGGCGAAGCCGCCTACTACCTGTCGGTCAACCGCAACAAGAAGTCGGTCACGCTCGACATCTCCAAGCCCGAAGGCCAGAAGATCGCCCGCGAACTCGCGATGAAATCACAGGTGTTGATCGAGAACTACAAGGTCGGCAACCTGAAGCGCTACGGGCTTGATTACGATTCGCTGAAACAGGAGAACCCGGGCCTCATCTACTGTTCCGTCACAGGCTTCGGCCAGGACGGCCCCTACGCGCCGCGTCCAGGCTACGACTTCATCTTCCAGGGCATGGGCGGGCTGATGTCGATCACCGGCGAGCGCGACGGACAGCCGGGCGCCGGGCCGCAGAAAGTGGGCATCGCCGTCACCGACGTTCTTACCGGCATGTACGCGAGCGTCGCCATCCTGGCCGCGATCACACATCGCGAACGCACCGGCAAGGGACAGTACATAGATGCGGCACTGCTCGACACCATGGTCGCATTCAACGCAAGCCAGATCGTCTCCTTCCTGGCGTCGGGCGATATCCCCCAGCGCTGGGGCAACGCGCACCCGCAGGTCGTGCCCTACGAGGTGTTCCCCACCGCGGATGGCCACATCATCCTGGCGGTCGGAAACGACAGCCAGTTCGCCAGCTTCTGCCACGCGGCGGGCTGCCCCGAACTCGCGCAAGAACAGCGTTTCAAGACCAATTCGCAGCGGATCATCCACCGCGATGCGCTGATTCCCTTGATCGCCAGGACCATGCGCACCCGCAGCAAGCGCGAGTGGATACAGGCGCTCGAAGCGGCCAACGTACCCTGCGGCCCGATCAACAACATGAAGGAAGTGCTGGAGGACCCGCAGGTGCGGCACCGCAAGCTGCGCGTGGACATGCCTCACCCGCTCGGCGGCGTCGCGCCCGTGGTCCGGAGTCCATTGCGGCTGTCGGAAACGCCGGTCGAGTACCGGCTCCCCCCGCCGATGCTGGGCCAGCACAACGAGGAAGTGCTCAAGGGCCTGCTTGGAAAATCGGACGCCGATCTCGCCAGGCTCAAAGCCGGCAAGATCGTCTAGCCATGCGCGTATTGCTCGTCGATCCGATCGATCCATCCGGCGTTGACTTGCTGCGCAAGCAGGTGGAAGTCGTCCTGTGCAAGGAAGCATCTTTCGACGGCATACGGCACGATGCCCACGACGCCGATGCCGTCATCACGCGCAGCCGCCTGCCGGATGATTTTTTTGATTTTGCAAAGAAAATAAAAGCAGTGACAATTCACGGCACTGGACTGGACCTCGTGCCTATCCTGGCAGCCACCGAGCGGGGCGTCCCCGTGGCCAACATCCCAGGCGGCAACGCGCAGTCCGTGGCGGAATACTGCGTGCTCGCGATGCTGACGCTTGCAAGGAATGCGTTCGAGATAACGACAAAAATCAGGACCCGGCCATGGGACGAGACGCGCGCCCTCGGCGCCATGGCGCACGAGATCTCCGCCATGACCGCCGGCATCGTCGGCGTCGGAGAGATCGGCAAGCGCGTGGCGAAAATCTGCCGCAACGGTTTCGGCATGCGCGTGCTCGGCAACCAGCGGCGGCTGGAGCAGGTGGGGCCGGATGCCCGATCCGCGACGCTGGACGAGATCCTGGAGAATTCCGATTTCATCGTGGTCACCTGCCCGCTCACGCCCGGGACGCATCATCTTTTCAACCGGGAACGGATCGGGAAAATGAAGTCCTCGGCCTGGCTGATCAACGTCGGCCGCGGCGCCGTGATCGACGAAGCCGCCCTGGTCAAGGCATTGCAGGACAAGACCATCGCCGGCGCGATGCTGGATGTCTATGAACACTACCGCCTGGAACCCGGCCATCCCCTGCTATCGCTCGACAATGCGGTGCTCACCCCGCACCTTGCCGGCATGACGCAGGAATCGCGCAAGCGCATGGGCGCCGCCGCCGCCGAAGAAACGCTGCGCATGCTGGCGGGCGAGCGGCCGAAGAATTTCGTCAACCCCGAAGTCTGGAAAATGTTCAATGAGCGCGGATCTGAAGATCGTTGAAATCAAGGCCTACCCCACTTCGTTCCCGGTGCCGCCGGAGAACCGGGTGGCGCTGGGCATCGGCACCGCCATCAAGCGCGACGCGGTGGTGGTCAAGGTCACGACCGCCGGCGGCCTGGTGGGCTGGGGCGAGTCGCACCATGGGCGCGCGCATACCGCCGTCGCCAAGCTCATCGAGACCACCCTCACGCAGCTGGTCAAGGGCATGGATGCCGCTGACGTCGTCGGTGTCTGGAAAAAGATCTACGACAAGCAACTCGCCAGCCACGGCATGGGCGCCGGCACCTGCCTCGCGATGAGCGGCATCGACCTTGCACTGTGGGACATCCGTGGCCAGGCCGCGGGCATGCCCCTGTACAAGCTGCTGGGTGGCTCGAGGAAGGCGGTGCCAGCCTATGCGGGCGGGGTGTCATTGGGTTACCAGGAGCCATCGAAATTGATTGAAGAGCTCAATCATTCAATTTCAAAAGGCTACAAAGCGGTAAAGCTTCGCGTCGGGGATTCGCCGAAAAAGGACCTGGAGCGCATCCGAGCCGTGCGCAAGGCCTGCGGCGACGACCTGGTGATCCTGACCGACGCGAACATCGGCTACAGCGTCGAGGACGTGCGCCAGGTGATGCCGGGCATGGATGAGCTCAACGTCGCATGGCTGGAAGAACCCTTCCCGGCGCACGACTACCACAGCTACGACCTGGCGAAAGGCTTCGGCAACACGCCGCTTGCGGCGGGAGAGAACCACTACACCCGCTTCGAGTTCAATCGCCTCATCGAAGACGGCTCGATCACCATCCTGCAGCCGGACTTGTCGAAAACAGGCGGCATCACCGAGGCGCTGCGCATCGCGGCCATGGCCTCGGCCTACAAGCTGCCGATCCATCCGCACAGCTCGATGACCGGCCTGAACCACGCCGCGTCGATCCATTTCCTCGCCGCCATCGACAATGGCGGCTACTTCGAGGGAGACGTATCGAAGTCCAACAAATTCCGCGATGAGCTATGCTCGACTCCCTGCCAGGTGGACAAGGACGGCAACGTCTGGCCGCTGGAGAAGCCGGGGCTCGGGCTGGAAGTGAACGAGGAGTTCCTCTTGAAACATCCTCCCATTGAGGGACCTGGATATATATGAGAAATATTGCTGCATTCATTCTGGTGTTTTTCTCTGCGATGGCGCAGGCCCAGAACTACCCCAACAAGCCCATTCGCTGGGTCGTGCCCTACACCGGCGGCGGCATCACCGACATCGTCACCCGCGTGGTGACCCAGAGGATGCAGGCCGTGTTCGGTCAGGCCATCGTGGTGGACAACAAACCGGGCGCCAATTCCATCATTGGCGCCGACCTGGCGGCGAAGGCACCCGCCGACGGCTATACCGTCGTCACGGTCATTGCCGCGCATGCCGCCAACGTCACGCTTTACCAGGGCAAGCTGCCCTTCGATCCGGTGAAAAGCTTCATACCGTTCTCGCTTGCCGGCATCGCGCCGCTGATCCTGACCGCGAACAACAACTTCCCGGCCAGGGACGCGAAAGAGCTGGTGGCCTATGCGAAGGCGAACCCGGGCAAGGTGAACTTCGGCTCTTCGGGAATCGGCGCCGCGGCGCACCTCACCACGGAACTGCTCAAGCAGACCGCGGGAATCGACATGGTGCATATCCCGTTCAAGGGCACCGCCCCGGCGTTGCTGGCGTTGCAGTCGAACGACATCCAGATCCTGGTCGACGTGCCCAGCACCCTGATGCCGCACGTGCGCGGCGGCAAGATCAAGGCCCTCGCCATGTTCTCCGGCAGCCGCGTCGCCGGGGCGACGGAAGTGCCGACCATGGCCGAAGCGGGCGGGCCGCCGCTCGAATCCTCCACCTGGGTCATGTTCCTCGCGCCCGCCGGCACGCCACGCGAGATCGTCACGCGCCTGTCGCAGGAGGCGCACAAGGCGGTCAACGAGACCGACATCAAGACCCGCTTCAGCGAGATCGGCATCGAGCCGGTCGGCGGCACGCCGGAGCAGACCTCGAAATTCCTCGCCGATGAAATCACGAAATGGGCCAAGGTCATCACCACGGCCGGCGTGAAAGCTGAGCAATGAGGACTGTTTTTGCACTTGTACTCCTGTGCCTTTCCACACTGGTAAATGCGCAGACGTGGCCTTCAAGACCCCTTCGCTACATCGTGCCGTTCACGCCGGGCGCGTTCAACGACACTCTCGGGCGCACCATTTCCACCGAACTCTCCAAGACCCTCGGCCAGCCGATGGTGGTCGAGAACCGGCCGGGCGGAAACACCATCATCGGTACCGAGATCGCTGCGAAGTCGCCGCCCGACGGCTACACGCTGTACGGCGCGGCGCTTCCCTTCTCGGTGATCCAGAGCCTCTACAAGACCTCTTTCGACGTGACGAAGGACTTCGCGCCGATCACGCTTGCGGGGATCTCCGCGAACCTGCTGGTGGCCAATCCCTCCTTCCCCGCGAACAACGTCAAAGAGTTGATTGCGTACGCCAAGGCCAATCCCGGCAAGGTCAACTACGGCACCTCCGGCAACGGCACATCGGTGCACCTGTCCATGGAGCTGTTCAAGACCATGACCCAGACGTTCATGCTGCACATTCCCTACAAAGGCAGCGCGCCGGTGGTGGCCGATCTGCTGGCAGGCCAGGTAGACATCATGTTCGACAACGTGCCGAACGTCATCGGCCATGTGCGGGCCGGGAAATTGAAGGCGCTCGCAGTCTCGACCGCGCAGCGCTCGGCGCTCGCTCCGGACGTCCCGACCGTGGCCGAAGCCGGCGTCCCTGGCTACGAACTGGCAGTCTGGTTCGGCGTGCTGGCGCCCGCCGGCACGCCGCGCGACATCATCGGCCGCCTGAATACCGAGATCGCAAAAGTGCTGAATTCCGCGGAAATCACTGACCGGTTCGCCAAGCAGGGCGTGGAAGTCCGGACCTCGACGCCGGAGCAGTTCGGCGAATTCGTGCGCGCGGAAGTGATGCGCTGGGCCAAGGTCGTCAAGGACGCGGGCATCAAGGCCGATTAAATGAAACCTGACGAGACCCACGGGGATTTGAGGGACGCCGTCCGGGCGCTCTGCGCCACCTTCGATTCCGCCTACTGGCAGAAAATAGACGAGGCACGGGCCTACCCCGAAACCTTCGTCGAGGCGCTCACCAAGGCCGGCTGGATGTCGGCCCTGATCCCGGAGGAATTCGGCGGCTCGGGCCTGTCGCTGACCGAGGCCTCGGTGATCATGGAGGAAGTCACGCGCACCGGCGGCAACGCCGGCTGCTGCCACGGCCAGATGTACAACATGAACACGCTGCTGCGGCACGGCTCGGCCGAGCAGAAGAAGAAATACCTGCCGAAGATCGCCGCCGGCGAGCTGCGCCTGCAGTCCATGGGCGTGACCGAACCTACCGCCGGCACCGACACCACCAGCATCAAGACTGTCGCCGTGAAAAAAGGCGACCGTTATGTAGTCAACGGGCAGAAGGTCTGGACCTCGCGCCTGCAGCACTCCGAACTGATGATCCTGCTCGCGCGCACCACCTCTATGGACAAGGTGAAGAAGAAATCCGAAGGAATGTCCATTTTCCTGGTGGACACAAAAAGCAAAGGCCTGACGGTCAAACCCATCCGCAACATGGTGAACCACGAGACCAACGAGGTGTTCATCGACAACCTCGAAGTGCCGGTCG
>JANYII010000019.1 GCA_025358705.1 Betaproteobacteria bacterium
TTCTCAGACCGCAAAGAATTTGAGGGGAGGTTTGACGTAGATCAAACGTTCGGTGTAGGAAATCTGTCCCAATAATAAATATTTGTGGTGCAAAGATTGGCCAGAACAAAGGGAAGGAACATGACGAAAGTATATCTATCCTCGCTAGTGGGAGCCGCCATCTGGTGCTCGGCTGCGTCGGCGCTTGCGCAACCGACTGTCAACACCGAGGCGGCTGAAGCGCTGATGAAGAAAAGCAATTGCTTCAAATGTCATTCCGTCACCGCGAAGAAGGATGGCCCCGCCTACAAATCGGTCGCTGAGAAATACCGTGGTAAGGCCGACGCAGAAGAAAAGCTCTACGTCCATCTCACGACGAATCCCAAAATCAAGGTCGACGGACAGGAAGAACAGCACGATGCTCTCAAGTCGAAGGATGAAGGTGAGATCCGGAATGTGATCCGCTTCATTCTTTCGCGCTGAAGGCCCGAACCGTGTTGAAGCGAGGTTGGACCTGGTTCACAACCGAGTGCCAAACCTGCTCACGGATAAGACTTGGCCTCAGTATCGCGTTGCTCGTTCTATTTGTGGTTGGAATTCTCTTGACGGGAGGTGCTGCGGGTCTCGCATGGACGAATACCCAGAACTTTTGCATCTCCTGCCATGAGATGCGCGACAACGTCTACGCGGAGTTCAAGGGCACGATCCACGACGTCAATCGCTCTGGGGTTCGCGCAATTTGCTCCAACTGCCACGTTCCCCACGAGCCGTGGCCGCTTATCAAGAGAAAGGCGCGCGCGAGCTTCGAGCTGTGGGGGCATTTCACGGGAGTCATCGATACGAAGGAGAAATTCGAGGCCCGGCGCCACGAGCTCGCGACGCGGGTCTGGACGCGGATGAAGCAGTCCGATTCACTTGAATGCCGCAACTGCCACAAGGATGACGCCATGGATTTCGACAAACAGACGGAAAAGGCGAAGGTGCGTCACCTCAAGGCCAGGCAAGAACACATGACGTGCATCGATTGTCACTTCGGGATCGCGCACCGGGAGCCAGATGGTCCGGGGCCGAGGGAGTTGAAGTTCTAGCTAGCTGTGTCGACCTAAGGAGCGCGAATATGCCCACGCGATTTGCAAGTGTCTTCCACCGTCTTTCGATCGCTTTTCTCTTCGCGGCGCTCCTGGCGGCAATACCGGCTGTCAGCGACGCTGTACCCAGCATGGGTCGTCAGACGGGAAAGCAGTGCGCGACCTGCCACACCGTATTTCCGGAACTGACGCCGTACGGCCGGCAGTTCAAGCTCCTGGCGTACAGCCAATCGACCGCTGAACAGGCGGCAGAATCCATGTTCGGCAAGGTGCCTATCTCGGCGCTCCTGCAGGTATCGAGAACCTCCACGAAGAACGTCTCGAGCGGCGGCTCGACCCCGGAGGATTTCCCGAGGGACCGTCAGACCATCGTCCAGGGCGCAGGTCTGTACTACGGGGGGAAGATCACCGAAAACTCCGGCGGGCTTGTGCAGTATTTTTACGATGGAATAGAGAAGAAGTGGAAAACCGAAATGTTCGATGTCCGCTGGGCGAACACGGTGACTGCCGGCGGCAAGGACGTGATTTTGGGGTTTACGGTCAGCAACAGTCCCACGCTGACCGATATCTACAACAGCACGCCCAATTGGAGCTTTCCCCACACCGATACGGCTGCCATTCAACCGAACGCGGCGGCAATGGTTGATATGACGCTGGCGAGCAAGGTCGGGGGCCCAGGCGCGTACGCCCTGTGGAACGAACTGCTCTACGGCGAGGTCGCATTCTACCGAACCAATAAGACTGGTGTCTTCCGTCCGTTGGGATGGGGCAATGAAAGAGACGTGCGCGTCAAGGGCTACGCCCCTTATTGGCGATTCGCGCTACAGAAGGAGCTCGATCAACACAACTTTTCACTCGGAACCTACGGTCTTATCACTAACACGCATCTCGATCCCGACGATCCGGCAACTCCGACGAACCGTTTTCGCGATGTCGCGTTTGATGGACAGTATCAATACATTACCCGCGCCCACCAATTCTCCGCGCAAGCAACTTGGATTCGGGAGCGGCAGCGGCTGAACGCTGCGTTCGATGCCGGCATGGCTTCCAATCCTTCGAATAGTTTGCAGACGTTTAGGGCGGGGGCGCACTATTTCTACCAACGGAAGTGGGGTGGTGGTTTCCAGTACTTTCAGACCCGAGGGGATCCGGATGATCTTCGTTACAACACAGGTGCCGCGGTAACGGGGAGCATAAACGGCAGCCCCAACAACAAGGGTTGGACGACGGAGCTCAACTACCTTCCAGTGCAGAACGTCAAGCTGGCAGTCCGCTACACGTCGTATAGCCAGTTTAACGGGGCGGGCGCAAATTACGATAGCTTCGGCCGAAACGCCAAGGATAACAACAGCGTCTACCTGCTTGGATGGATTCTGTTCTAAAAGAAGCGCGACCACGGACTGGTTTCTTGCCTGATCAAGGCAACGGATCTCTGATGGCAGCTACAAGGTCAGCGTGGTGGCGCAAGTTATCTAATCGAGGTAGCAAAGCTCGTTTTGGCCACCCTATTGTGGATTCTTACCAATAGCGGTCCGTAACGCGACATAAGCGCCATTGGGCGCCGTCAAACCAGGACCGGGGAGAGGGAGAATGGCCAATTCGTGCGGCGCAGAGCGGCCTGGGGTGGATAGATTGTCTTATCCGTCGAAGTGGCCTTCCTGCTGGAGGTCTTGATCTTCTCCACCTTTTGCTCGGGCAGCACTTCGCCGATCACTTCGTCGATGCCGAGCCGCCGGCCGACCGCCTCGGCGGTCTTCCTGGAGTCGCCGGACAGCATGACGATGCGCACGCCCTGCGCCTGCAGCGCCTTGACGGCTTCGGGCGCGGTCTCCTTGATCGGGTCCGCGACCACGATGACCGCGGCGGCGCGGCCGTCGATGGCCGCGAACATGGCGGTCTTCCCCTGCGTGCGCAGCGCTTCGGCCTTTTCCTGCAGGCTCGCCGGCAGGCCGCCGAAGCGCTCCATCATGCGCCGGCTGCCGAACGCGATGCGCCTTCCGGTGACGGTTCCCTCAACGCCCTGTCCCGTAGTGGACGCGAAGTCCTGAACTTACGCGAGCGCGATCCTGCGTTCGTCGGCGCCCTTGACGATGGCCTACGCGAGCTGATGCTCGCTCGCTCGCGCGCTCGAGGCTCGCGATCAGGCGCGGAGCATCGTCTTGCTCGATGCCCGGTTCGACGAGCAGATCCACGAGCTGCGGCCGGCCGAGGGTCAGCGTGCCGGTCTTGTCGACGACGAGCGTGTTGACCTCGCGCAGCTTCTCGACCGCCTCGGCATTGCGGAAAAGGATTCCGTTCAGCGCCCCCCTGGCCCATCGCCACGGTGATCGAGATGGGCGTGGCGAGCCCCACCGTGCACGGGCAGGCGATGATGAGAACCGCGACGGCGTTGATGAGCGCGTAGGTCAGCGCGGGCTGCGGGCCGAAAATGGCCCACACGGTCGCGGTGACGATCGCGATGGCGATCACGGTCTGGACGAAATACGCGGCCACGAGATCCGCGAGCCGCTGGACCGGTGCGCGCGTGCGCTGCACCTGAGCCACCATGTGGACGATCCGGGAAAGGAGCGTGTCGGAGCCGACGCGCTCGGCGCGAATGACCAGCGTGCCCTTGCCGTTGATGGTGGCGCCGGTGACCCGGTCGCCGGACTTCTTGGGCACAGGTAGCGGCTCTCCGGTCACCATCGACTCGTCCACGTTCGACGAGCCCTCGACGGTCGTACCGTCTACCGTGACCTTCTATCCCGCACGCCTTTCGCCGAGAGCTTCGAGCCGTCGGTGGGTACCAGAATGTGCTTGTACATGATCGCGCCTCTTGTGTGGACGCTCTGACCTTACTGGCCGCCGCGCCCACGCCTGGTGGGCGAGCACGCCGGCGCTCGGGCACCACCGGTTCAATGCCCGGGTTTGAGCGTGCCGTGCACGGTAATCGTCTTCCAGATCGCGTCGTTCTTCATCATGACCTTCGTACCGTCCTTCGCATCCATCGCGAGGCCGTCTTTCATCTTCACGCGATTGCCGGCGGCATCCAAATGCGCCATCGTGCCGTCCTTCTGGACGGTGATCCGTGCGAGTGCGTCTGCCACGGCTTGCCGGAGAGAAACTTCTCGGGCTCCTTCTTGAAAGCGTGCAGACAGTGCTGGGTTCCGCAGACAGGGTCGGTCGTCAGAAGAGCTTGTTCCATTTGGCTATACCGTCAGTTTGGGGCGAGCGCGCCGCCCGCTATTGACCGAGATCAAATCATCGCTCCGGGGTCTGACTGCCTTGGCGCAGGCCCGGTCTGGCCAGATGGAGGCAAAGGGGCGGTATCACGAGCCACTGCAGCAGCGGCGCGCAGCTCGGTATCGGTGAGATTCGCCAAGCCGCCGCGCGCCGGCATCTTGCCGTGGCCGTTGATCGCCGAGCGCACGGTGGCGTCTAGGCCGTTTTCAGGCGGGGCGTCCACGCCAAGCGGTCGTCGATGCGCGGCGCGCCGTGCAGGCCGCGGTCGTGACAGTTGGAGCACTGCGCCCTGACGATCTCCTGGCCGCAGCGCTCCGCGGCCTGCGCATGCACGAGCCGCGCTGTCGTCAGCGCTCCGAAGACCAGGATCGCGAGCACCGCTATCAATCCCTTCGCCATGGCGAGCCTTCTTCCTAGGCTGGGATCGATGGTGCGCGAATCGGCGAGCGCCGATTTGATCCAGGCCAACTAAGCGTGCGCCGCCTGGGCGAGCCGGTCGGGGTCGAGGATGGAGATGTTGCGCTTTGCCACGGCGATGACGCCCTGGTCGGCGAGCTCGCGCAGCAGCCGCGACAGAGTCTCCCTCTTGACGCCGAGCCGCGCGGCGACCACGGTCTTTCTGACGGGGAGCCCGACCACGGCGGCTCCGGACCTGCCGTCGGCGAGAGAGCGGAGATAGCTGGCGAGGCGCTGCATGCCGCTCTGCAGCGTCGCCGCCTCGAGCTCGGCGAGCAGTGATTCCACGCTTTGCGCGAGCGCCGCCGTCATGTTGCGGGCAAACACGGCGTCGCGCTCGACCAGGGCGACGAGCACCGCGCTCGGGACGATTACCAGCTTCGAGTCGGCGAGCGCGATTGCCTCATAGCGGCTCGGGCGGCCGAGCAGCGCGGTGGCCTCGCAGAAGGTTTCGCGCGGAGATACGAGTCGAACGACGCGCATTTCCTTCGCGCCGGCGCCGAGCACCAGTTCGACGCAGCCGTAAGCGAGGGCGAACACGCCGGGCGGTCGAACGTCCCGGCGCGCGATCACGGCACCTTCGTGCGCGCTGAGCAGCGCGCATCGGTGGGCGATTTCCGCGAGCCGCGCCGGTCCCACGCTGCGGAAGATCTCGGCGCAGGCAAGGACGCTCGCGACGAGACGCAGGTCCGCTTTGGCGGCCCGCGCGGTCATGGTGAAGGGTTCCTCCAATAGCACCTGCGTACTTTGCGCCGGCGCGCGCAGCCCGGATTGACGCAGATCAAATCGCGTCGCTCCATCGCCCGCAGAATCGTCGGCATCTGCAATGGAGGGCTCGCGCGATGAGAGCACAGGCCGAATACCTCGCCGACGACGCGATCGCGGTGCCGGCTTATCTCTCCCGGACCTACTGGTGGGCCTATGTTCACCCGAACGCGGTCACGCTCTTCGAGCGCCAGTGGCTCGTCAACCTGATCCTGTGGGGAAACTTCGGCAGGCTGCGCGACGCTGCGCTCGACGCGCTGGGCGAGCGGCTGGAGGGCCGCACGCTGCAGATCGCCTGCGTCTACGGCGATCTCACGAACCGGCTGCGCTCGCGGCTTACGCCGGGCGGCAGTCTCGACGTGGTCGATGTGCTGCGCGTGCAGCTCGATAATCTCGGGCGCAAGCTGCGGGGCGACCCGCGCGTCGGCCTGATCCAGGGCGACAGCTCGGCGCTCGACATCGAATCGGCGACCTACGACCGGGCGCTGCTCTTTTTCCTGCTGCACGAGCAGCCCGAGGATGTCCGGCGCAACACGATCCGGGAGGCGTTGCGCATTCTGAAGCCCGGCGGCCGGCTCGTGATCGTCGACTATCACCGCCCAAGCCGCGCCAATCTGCTCTACCTGCCGATGGTCGGCATCCTGAAGACGCTCGAGCCTTTCGCCATGAACTTGTGGCATCACGAGGTCGAGGAATGGTTTCCGGAAAAGCCGGCAGTCTCTTGCGTTGAAAAAAGAACCTCTTTCGGCGGCTTGTACCAGCTACTGACCGTCACCAAGGCATAAATGCAGGTCGTTCAGACGGACATCGTGGTGGTGGGAGGCGGCGGCGCCGGGCTGCGCGCAGCGATCGCCGCGGCGGAGCGTGACTCGAAGCTGCGCGTCGCGCTGGTATCGAAGGTGGTGCCGATGCGCAGCCACACCGTGGCGGCCGAGGGCGGCGCGGCGGGCGTGACTCGCGAGGCGGACAGCCTCGAGCAGCACTTCCTCGACACCGTGTCCGGAGGCGACTGGCTGTGCGACCAGGACGTGGTCGAGTATTTCGTCGCGCACTGCACCGAGGAGCTGGTGCGGCTCGAGCACTGGGGCTGCCCGTGGAGCCGCCTGCCCAACGGGCACGTGAATACACGCTTCTTCGGCGGCATGAGCGTCCAGCGCACCTGGTTCGCCGCCGACCGCAGCGGCTTCCACATCCTTCACACGCTGTTCCAGACCTCGCTCAAGTACCCCTCGATCAAGCGCTACGACGAATTCTTCTGCGCCGAGCTGCTCGTGGACGATGGGCGCGTGCGGGGGATCGTCGCGATCGAAATCGCCACGGGGAACCTGTTTGTCTTCGAGGCCAAGGCCGTCGTGCTCGCCACGGGCGGAGCGGGCCGGGTCTACCGGCAGAACACCAATGCCGGCACGGTGACGGGCGACGGCATGGGGCTCGCCTTCCGCGCCGGAGCGCCGCTGCGCGACATGGAGTTCATGCAGTGGCATCCGACCTGCCTGCCGGGGACCGGCATCCTGATGACCGAAGCCTGCCGCGGCGAGGGAGCGATCCTCGTCAACAAGGATGGGTATCGCTACCTGCAGGACTACGGCCTCGGACCGGTGGACCCCTGGCCGCGCGCCAAGGCGATGGAGCTCGGGCCGCGCGACCGGCTGTCGCAGGCGTTCTGCCACGAGCAGCGCAAGGGCCGCACGCTCGACACGCCGCAGGGCCCAGCGGTGCACCTGGACCTGCGCCACCTCGGCGCGAAGAAGATTCACGAGCGCCTGCCGCTCATCACCGAGGCGGCGAAGACCTTCGCTGGCGTCGACGCGGTGAAGGAGCCGATTCCGGTCTGCCCGGCGGTGCACTACACCATGGGCGGGATCTTTACCAATGTGCGCTGCGAGACGCCGATCGCCGGCCTGTACGCCGCGGGCGAATGTGCAAGCGTCGGCATCCATGGCGCCAACCGCCTGGGCTCCAACTCGCTGGTCGAGATCGTCGTGTTCGGCAAGGTCGCCGGCGATGCCGCCGCCGGATACGCGCTTTCCGGCTCCTTCCAGAAGGGTCCCCCGAACGTGGCGGAAGAAGGGCTGACTTCATTGCTGAGCAACGACAAGGGCGAGCGGCTTGCGGTGCTGCGCGACGAGATGCGCGACACGATGGAAGAAAACGTCGGCATCTACCGCGACGAGCCGGGCCTGCGCGCCGCGTGCGCGAAGCTCGCGACGCTGAGGGAGCGCTACCGCCGCGGCGTGCGGCTCGACGACCGCAGCCGCGCCTTCAACACCGAATGGCTGACCGCGCTCGAGCTCGGCTTCGCGCTCGAGGTCGCCGAGGCGATGGCGCACGGCGCGCTCGCGCGCCGCGAGTCGCGCGGCGCCCACATGCGGCTCGATTTCGAGGCGCGCAACGACGACGCCTTCCTCAAGCACACTCTCGCGCGCCACGCCGGCCATGCCGCGCCGCGCATCGAGCACCAGCCGGTGACGATCACCCGGTCGCGGCCGCGGGAGCGCCACTACGGCGGCGAGGGCAAGAAAGCGACTCTGACATGAACACCATCACCATCGAGTGCCTGCGCTACCACCCTGAGAGCGACGCCGAGCCGCGCTTCCAGTCGTGGCCCGTGCCGTTCACCGACGACATGTCGGTGCTGCAGGGCCTGCAGTACATCAAGGACCACCTCGACGGCAGCCTGACTTTCCGCTGGTCCTGCCGGATGGCCATCTGCGGCAGCTGCGGCGCGATGGTGAACGGCGTGCCGCGACTGACCTGCGAGACCTTTCTGCGCGACCTGTATCCCGGCCCCGTTCGCATCGAGCCGCTGAATCACTTCCCGATCGTGCGCGACCTGGCGATCGATCAGGCGGATTTCCTGGGGAAGCTCCAGTCGGTGAAGCCCTACATCATCCCGGATGCAGAACCGCAAGGGACTTACCTTCAAACCCCGGAGCAGATGGAGCGTTACTATCAGTACTCCAAGTGCATCAACTGTCTCCTCTGCTATGCCGCCTGCCCGCAATACGGGCTCAACGACAGGTTCACGGGTCCGGCTGCGCTCGCGCTGCTGCACCGCTACAACGCCGACTCGCGTGATGCCGGCAAGGCCGAGCGCATGGAGGTGGTCAATACCGAGGATGGCGTCTGGGGCTGCACGCTGGTCGGCTACTGCTCCGAGGTCTGCCCGAAGGGTGTCGACCCGGCGCGCGCGGTGAACCAGAACAAAATCGAGAGCACCAAGGACTACTTCTTCAGATTCTTCCGCAAATGAAGACCTATATCCGACCCATGAGCGGCTGGTGGAAGAGGAATCCGTTCTACCTCTGGTACATGCTGCGCGAGGCGAGCTGCGTCTTCATCACCGCTTACGCGCTGATGCTCCTCTGGGGCTTGTATCGATTGCAGCAAAGCAGAATTCAATATGAAGAATGGCGCGAGAGTCTTTCCAGCCCCCTCTCTTTCGCCTTCCACGCCTTCGCGCTCGTGCTGGTTGTCTATCACTCATGGACCTGGTTCAAGATCATGCCCAAGACCCTGCCGCGCATGCCGCTCCCCGACGGGCTGGTGGTTGTCGGGGGGGTAGCGGCAGTAGTGGCTTGCACCACCGCCTTGATGGTCCTGATATGAAGAGATCGAACAAGCCCATCTTCTGGTCGCTGTTCGGAGCCGGCGGGATGCTCTCGGCGCTGGTGGGTCCCGCCCTGATCTACAAGACCGGCTTCAGCTCGCAGGCGCTGGGGTATGAGCGAGCGCTGCTCCTCGCGCAGAACGGTTTCGGCAAGCTCGCGATCCTCGCCGTGATCGGCCTGTTCCTCTTCCACGGCTGCCACCGCCTGTACCACTCGCTGCACGACTTCGGCATCCACGTCGGGCCCGGCCTCAAGGCCGCGTTCCACGGCTTCGCCGCGGCCGGTACCCTCGCGGCGGCCGTCCTGCTCGCGCACATTAGTTGACGTAGCTCAATATCGCCGCCCGTTGCGCGCCGAGAATGGCGGGATGGGGGAGAAGGCCCTTCGGCAGGACTTCATCGGCGGTCTCGCGATCGTCGCGGTCGCGGTTCTCGCCTGGTGGCTGGCGCGCAAGCTTCCCGGCGGCGCCGGCGGGGGCTTCCTCGGCGCTCCAGAGGGCATGCCGCGCGGACGGGATTACAGCGAGGAAACGGCCCGCGAGATCGACCGTGCCGTCAGGTCGAATATCGAGACTGCTTTCGACAAGGCCACGCGCCTCCTGACCGACAGACGCGAGGTTCTCGATCGCGGAGCACTAAAGCTCCTGAAGAAGGAAACGCTCGGCGAGGAGTACCTGCGCGGGCTGATCGCGTCGCCTTCGGGCGCCCGCCACCCGGCACGGGCTCGCGCCGCGGCCTGAAGCAAGCCGCCATGAACGGCGGAGACGGCGTGCCGTGGCTGGTGAGGGTGTGCTACCGCCCAGCGCTCCAGCGGGTCGTAAAGCGGCTTGAGCCCGCCGCGGGAAAGCCATGGTTTCCGGCGTTGGCCGGTGCTCTCGCGTTCGGCGCGACGCTGTCGATGACCATCCCCACTGTTCCCTTGCTATCTGCTTTGGTGCTGCTCGACCGGCGGCGCTGGCTGGCAATCGGGTTGTGGGCCATGTTCGGCAGCGCTGCGGCCGGGGCGCTGCTCGTGCATGTGCTGGGCCACTTCGGCACGCTCTTCATCGCGCAAAAGCTGCCCGAGCTCGCTGCTTCGGCCCACTGGCAGCATCTGGTGGACTGGGCGTCGATGCACGGCTGGTGGACGCTGGCGCTCGTTGCGGCGTCGCCCATATCGCAAACTCCGGTGCTTATTCTTGCCGCGATACTCGGCCTGTCCGGCCCGACAGTGTTTTTCTCGCTGTTTGCCGGCAAGGCGCTGAAGTACGGCCTTATCGCGAGGCTTACGGCGAAGACTGCCGAGACGTTTGCCTCTCACGGGCCCCGCGATGCGCCCCTGAAAGATTTGACGTAGGTCAAGCATTCCTGGGCCAGGTCGAACAGACTGGGCCATGCTGA
Organism: Betaproteobacteria bacterium; assembly: GCA_025358705.1. GTDB lineage: Bacteria > Pseudomonadota > Gammaproteobacteria > Burkholderiales > SG8-39 > RBG-16-66-20. Next base: position 10,501 of record JANYII010000019.1, read on the forward strand.
AAAGTAGTGACGGCAGGCGGTGCTATCGCAGAAGCGCGAACGCTCCAGGATCTCGCCGCGACCCTTGGGCGTGGTTTCGTCCAAATGGATCTCTAATTCGTCTGGAACGGCGACCGCGACGGAGGCCACACCGCATTGCAGCGCGCCGAGTAACGCAACTACGGTAGCTCGCAATCAAAGCCCTCGCTTGCCGTGCGGTTGATCAGGTCGATGTCTGCTTTGGGTCGAAAGCAGATATAGGCGCCCCCTTAGAGTGCCTAATCATATGGGGGGTGAATATTTCGCATCGGAAACTGGTTGTAGCCCACAGAGATCCGGCCCTCCCGTGACCTAGATTAAACCAATACTGTGAATTGCTGCGGCATTCATCGTCGCGTGCGACGGGCGGATCGCTTTGGCGATGCCGCGCAGATCACCTTTCACGAGCGTGACGCTGCCGCTTTCAATAGCGGCGTCGGTTCCCGTGCCCATGGCGATGGTAACTTGCGCCTGCGTAAACGCCAGCAGCCGACAGTCGCATCACGTTCCATCCCGTATTACGCCGCCTTTCTTTCCGCCGTCTCCGCCTCCCGGCGGATGCCGTAGCTCTTGACGACCGCGTAGATCGAGGGAATCACGATCAGCGTGAGCACGGTAGAGGAAATCATGCCGCCCACCATCGGCGCCGCGATTCGCCGCATGACCTCCGAACCCGTGCCGCTGCCCCACATGATCGGCAACAGGCCCGCCATAATCGCGACCACCGTCATCATCTTCGGGCGCACGCGCTCGACCGCGCCCTCGATGACCGCCGCATAGAGGTCCTGGAGCGTCGGCGCGCCGCCAGCCGCGCGGCGCCTCGTCAAGGCAGCGTCCCAAGCATGATCGAGGTAAATCAGCATAACGACTCCGGTTTCGGCGGCCACTCCCGCCAGCGCGATGAAGCCGACGGCCACCGCAACGCTCATGTTGTAGTCCAGCCACCACATCAGCCAGATGCCGCCGACAAGGGAGAACGGTACCGAAAGCATGACGATCAGCGTCTCGGTCAGGCGCCCGAAATTGAAGTACAGCAGCACGAATATGATTAGCAGCGTGAGCGGAACGACGACGCGTAGCTTCTCCTTCGCGCGTTCCATGTACTCGAACTGGCCGCTCCAGGTGGCGTAGTAGCCCGGCGGAAACTTGACCTGTTCGCTGACCGCTTTCTGAGCATCCGCCACGTAGCCGCCGATGTCGCGATTGCGAATATCCACGTAAAGGTAAGCGGCGAGCAGCGCGTTCTCCGTGCGAATGCTGGGCGGCCCCTTGGTAAGCGTCACCTTGGCGAGTTGCCCGAGCGGGAGCATCGTGCCGCCCAGCGTCCTGATACCGCGCGCCCGCGCGGCGCCACTCGTCGGCGCGGCCCCGTCCGGCGAGGCGCCTGTATCGGCAGCCATCACCGGCACGAGCACCTGCGTGGCGATCGCCAGCGGATCGCTGCGGAAGTCGCGGGGGTAGCGCACCACGACGCCATAGCGCTCCAGGCCCTCGACCGTGGTGGTCACCAACTCTCCGCCGAGCGCCGTGGCGATCGTGTCCTGCAGCTCGCCGACCGTGAGCCCGTAGCGCGCGAGCGCCATGCGGTCAGGCTCTATTTCGACGTAGTAGCCGCCGGTCAGCCGTTCCGCATAGGCGCTAGTAGTTCCCGGCACCGTCTTCACCACCGTCTCGATCTCCTTCGCCACGCGCTCCATCTCTGCGAGGTCCTTCCCGAAAACCTTGATGCCGATCGGCGTGCGGATGCCCGTGGAGAGCATGTCTGTGCGTGCCTTGATCGGCATGGTCCAGGCGTTCGCGATGCCGGGAAACTGCAGCGCCGCGTCCAGCTCCGCGATGAGCTTCTCCGTCGTCATGCCGGGGCGCCATTCGCTCTGCGGCTTCAGGTTGATCACCGTCTCGAACATTTCCAGCGGTGCCGGATCGGTCGCCGTGCCAGCGCGTCCCGCCTTTCCGAATACGGATACCACCTCGGGGAAGCCTTTGATGATCCTGTCCTGCACCTGAAGCAGTTCCGCGGCCTTGGTCACGGATAGCGACGGCAGCGTCGTCGGCATGTACAAGAGCGTCCCCTCGTCGAGCACCGGCATGAATTCTGAGCCAAGCCGGGACGCCGGGTACAAAGTCAGCGCCAGAGACGCCACCGCCAGAACGATGGTCGCCTTTTTCCACCGCAGCACCCAGTCGATCACTGGCCGGTAGCCCCAGATGAGGAAACGCACCAATGGATTGCTCTGCTCCGCGGGAATCCGCCCGCGAATGAACAGCAGCATCAGAACCGGCACCAGCGTGATCGACAGCAGCGCCGCACCCGCCATGGAGAAGGTTTTGGTGTAGGCGAGCGGCTTGAACATGCGGCCTTCCTGCGACTCGAGCGTGAACACGGGCAGGAACGACACCATGATGATGAGCAGGCAGAAGAACAGCGCCGGGCCGACCTCCTGGCAAGCGGCGACGATCGCAGGCAGGCGCGGCGCGCCGGCCTCGAGGCGCTCGAGGTGCTTGTGCGCGTTCTCGATCTTCACAATGGCCGCATCGATCATGGCTCCGATTGCGATTGCGATGCCGCCCAGGCTCATGATGTTCGAGTTGAGCCCGATGGCATGCATCACGATGAAGGCGATCAGGACACCCACCGGCAGCATCAAGATCGCCACCAGCGCGCTCCTGGCGTGAAACAGGAAGACAACGCAGACCAGCGCCACGATCAAAATCTCCTCGATCAGCGTGCGTTGCAGCGCGCTGATCGCGCGGTGAATGAGCTCGGCGCGGTCGTAGACCGTCTGGATCGAGACACCTTCCGGGAGCCCGCTGCCGATCTCGGCGATCTTCGCTTTCAGGTTGTGAATCACGTCCTGCGCGTTCTGGCCGAAGCGTGCGACCGCGATGCCACCCACGACCTCGCCCTGTCCGTCCAGCTCGGCAATGCCGCGGCGCTCTTCGGGCACCAGCTCGACGCGCGCGACGTCGCGAACCAGCACCGGCGTGCCCGCCTCGGCCCGCACGACCAGGCGTTCCAGGTCGTCCACGCCGCGCAGGTAGCCCCGGCCGCGCACCACAAATTCGGTTTCGGCCATTTCGACCACGCGGCCGCCGACATCGCGGTTGCTGTCGCGAATCACCTGCACGATCCTGGACAGCGGCACATTGTAGGCCTGCAGGAGGCGCGGATTCACGGTCACCTGGTACTGGCGCACGAAGCCGCCCACGCTCGCGATTTCGGAAACCCCGTGCGCTTTGGTGAGTTGGTAGCGCACGAACCAGTCCTGGATGCTGCGCAGCTCCTCCAGCGTCCGGTTCTTCGCCATCACCGCGTACTGGTAGACCCAGCCGACGCCGGTCGCGTCCGGCCCCAGGGACGCGGTGACGCCGCGCGGCAGGCGGCCGGACACGTAGTTCAGGTACTCCAGTACGCTCGAACGCGCCCAGTAGATGTCGGTGCCGTCCTCGACGATGATGTCGACAAACGATGCGCCGAACATCGACAGGCCGCGCACCACTTTCGACTTTGGCACTGCGAGCATTGCCGTCGTGAGCGGATAGGTCACCTGGTCCTCGACCACTTGCGGCGCCTGCCCGGGGTATTCCGTGTAGACGATCACCTGCACGTCCGAGAGGTCCGGAATGGCGTCCACGGGCGTAATGACGAGCGCGTAGACGCCGGCGACTACCGTGAACATCGTGGCGAGCAGGACCAGGAAAACATTGCGGACCGACCACTCGATGATCCGGCTCAGCATGTTCAGTGCCCCTTGTGGCTTTCGGCGCGCAGCGGCGCGATGCGCTCCACCACGTATTCACCCACGGCGCGCTCCGCGAGATCGAATTCAACCGCCTGGCCCTTCTTCACGCCGGCGAGCAACGACGGATCCTTCACCTTGAACTCCATCGTCATCGCCGGCCACTTCAGGCTCGGCACGGGGTCATGTCGGATTTCGGCGCTGCCGGCACGCATGTCGATCGATTCAATAATGCCTTTTGCGGTATGCACGCCGGACTGCTTCACAGCGGAGCCCGCCGTGTGGGCGGCATGGTCGCGCGAGCCGAATCCTTCCAGCGCCGCCTTGATGTTGCTTTCGGCATCGATGAGGAAATTGGCGCGAACCACTACTTCCTCACCCTCCTTTATGCCCTCGATGACCTCCACGTAGCTGTCGGCACGCATTCCTAGCCTGACTGCGCGCGGCTCGAACAGGCCTTCGCCCCTGCGCACGAGCACGGCCTGGCGCGTTCCGCTGTCGAGCACCGCCGAATCGGGAATCGCGAGGCGCCGACCCGCCGGATGGCCGGTCGTGAACTCGACGTTGCCGTACATCGCGGGCTTGAGCCGCTGGCCAGGATTTGGCAGCTCGATGCGGACGCGCCCGGTGCGCGTCCCGGGATCCAGTGTCGGATAGAGGAACACCACCTTGCCCGAGAATTCCTTGTCCGGGTAGGCGACGATGCGCAGCTTCGCCTGCTGGCCGAGCTGGACGAGCCCAAGCTCCTGCTCGAAAACGTCGGCGAGCATCCAGACCGAGGACAGGTCGGCGATCTCATAGAGTACTTCGCCGGGCACAAAGCGCATGCCCTGAGTGCTCGGTTTTTGCAGCACCACGCCGCTGACTGGCGACCGGAATGCGAGTAGTCGCTGCCGGATGCCCTTCTGCTGCAGCGCCTGCAACTCCTGGTCCGAAATCTCGAAATTCCGCAGTCTCTGCAAGACTCCTTCCGCGAGTCGCTGCATTCCGGCCTGCGCGTCCGGATCGCCGTCCTTCAGGTCGCGCTGCCCGCGCAGCGCGATCAGGTACTCGTCCTGCGCGCTCACCAGTTCCGGGCTGTAGACCTCCATCAGCGCCTGGCCGCGGCCGACCGCCTGGCCGGTCGTATTGACGTGCAGCTTCTCGATCCAGCCTTCGAAGCGCGGCGCGATTCTGTAGAGCAGGCGCTCATTCGCCTGGATCGTGCCCACCGCGCGAACGACGCGGCGCAGCTCACGTAGCGCGGCCTTCTCGCTGCGCACGCCGAGCAACTGCACCTTGTCTAGGCTGATCTTCACCGTGCCCGTAGCGCCGGCCGGCTCGCCGCCCTCATAGACCGGAACATAGTCCATGCCCATCGGGTCCTTCTTGGGTACGGGCGAGGTATCGGGAAGCCCCATTGGATTGCGGTAGTACAGAATGCGGCCCTTGCTGGCTCCGGCCTTCGCTGCGACCTCACCAGCCGGCGCGCTGGCTGTCGGCACCGGGTGTACGGCCCTGTTCGCACCCCACCAGTACCCGGCGCCCAGGCCAAACAAGAGCACCACCGCTGCGACAAGGATCGGAATCGTTCGTTTCATGGGCATCCTCTCGTGCATGGCGCGCTACTGGTCCTGCATGCCGGTCAGGAAGGCGATTTCAGCGAGCGCCTTGTTCAGATTCACGATCGCGGTCGCCTGTCCGATACCGAAGTTGAACAGGGTCATCTGGCTATCAAGCAACGTCAGCAAATCGACTCGACTCACACGGTAGGCCGACAGCGCCGATTCAACCGCGAGCCGAGCCTGCGGCAGAATCGCGGTGCGGTAGAGTTCGACCGATTTTCGGTTCTGCTCGGCGACCGCGATCTGCTGCCGAAGTTTTGCGAACACTTCGTTCTGTTGCACGAGGTACATGCTCTGCGCCCGCTCTCGCATCGCGCGCGCCTCGGCAATGCGCGGGGCGATCTTGTCCTCGCCCCAGATCGGCAGGTTGATGGCGACCGTGAGGCTTACCATGTCGGGACGCTTCATGCCATCAAGAGTGTTCTCGCGCTGGCCATACGCAAACCTCAAATCGAAGTCAGGGTTGTGTTCCTTGCGCGCGAGCTCGATCGACGCATTGTTCTTTTCCACCACGCTTTGCAGGGCGAGTAGCTGCGGCCGCTGGCGCAGCGTAGCTTCGCGAAGCGCATCGAGGTCCAGCCGCACCTGCGAAACCGCGGGCAACGGTGCATCGATCGATGGCGCGCTCGGCCGGGCGAGCAGCTTGGAGAGCTCCGCCTCCATTACTGGCCTTTCGCGCTCCATCCGCAGCAGTTCTTCGCGCATCTTCGCCAGCTGCGTATGCGCTTTCAGCACGTCCGCCTGAGTGCCCTGGCCGACCGCGTATCGGCTTTCGACGATCCGCAGGAATTGCTCGAGCACCCGAGTCGTCTCCGTGAGCAGCCGGATGTTCTCCAGCGCGAGCGCCAGGTCGTAGAAGGCGACCTTCACTTCACGCGTGACGCGATTCACAGTTTCGAAGTAGCCCTGCTCCGCGGTGCCAGCGTCGCGCTCGGCCACGTCGCGCCGCAGCGCGCGCTTGCCCGGAAACGGCAGCCGTTGCGTCAGGCCGAGCATCTTCATGGTCATGTCTTCGCGGTTCAACTTCCACGAGTCCGTCGGCACGTTGAGCACGCCAGCCTCCAGCATCGGGTCGTCGAGCGCACCCGCTGGCGAAACGCGCTGCTTCGCCGCATCTGCCTCGCTGCGTGCAGCGCGGATTTCGGGATTCTGCTGCCGCGCTTCCGCGATGAGGTCACGCAACTGCGCGGCGCCCGAGTCCCCGGGCGCCGCGCGCGCGGCGCCAGAAGCTGCCGCGACTAGCAGCAGTGCGACAACTGCGTCATGAAACAGAAATCCAGTTCGTCTGACCATAGCGTTGACTCCTTGGCTTGCGAGACGGCACGGAAACCGGGTCCGCCACGATGCCCCGGAGGGGCGCGGCGGAAGGACGCATCTCCGCGGCGCGCTTCGCAGCGCGCGCGCGGGGGTCAGACGATCAAATGAGGAACGACTGGAACAGGATCCGGACCGGGGGTCCGGCCGCGCGGGCGAAATAGTACTGCCGCAGCGCGCGAAATTCCCGAGGCAGGACGGAAGCCGAAACGACAACCAGTGGTGGCGAGGCGACGAGCGCGGGTAGTTTGACGAGCGGCTTATCCAGGCTCTGGTCGCCGCTCAGGCAATGCGCC
>JANYII010000022.1 GCA_025358705.1 Betaproteobacteria bacterium
GGCGCCGAGCGCGAGCCCGTTGCGTATGTCGACGAGCTCGGTCTTTGCCGTTAGCAGAACGATCGGCAACGTGGAATATTCCGGGCGGCCGCGCAACTGGGCGAGGATGTCGAAGCCGTTGCCGTCCGGCAGCATGACGTCGAGCAGCAGCAGGTCAGGGCGCGCCTGCTGGCGCAGATAGCGGGAAAGCGCCTTGGCCCGGTCCACGCTGTGAACCTGGTAGCCCGCCATGGTCAGCCGCAACTCCGCGAGCGCCGCCTGGTCCGGGTCGTCCTCCACCAGCAGGATCACGGTCTCGGCCCGCGGCTTGCCGAGCCGCGGCAGGTTCATGATGCGGTCCCCGGAGAGAAAAGAACCGGAGCGCAGCAGCGTCGCGCCTGCGATCACCGCGGTCTTGACCAGGCGCTTGCGATCCTCGTCGTTCAGCGGCGGCAGCAGCGGCAGCGCCGCGCCGGTGAAAGTGATCGCGTCCAGGTCGCCCGCCTCGTGCGACTCGACCAGGTGCAGATCCACGAGTTCGTTCAGCCACTCGTTGATGAGCTGGTCGGGGAAGCGGCGCAGCCGCCCGCGAATCACTTCCTCGTGCCCGCCGACCTCGATCATCGCGAGGATCCGCTTGTAGTCCTGGGGAAAATCGACCTCGAGCGGGAAATCGCCCTCGCCAACCTCGGACTTCAGGGCGTCCTGTCCAGCGGCGGTAAGGGAATAGGCCAGCGCCATAGGTCTCGATTTTCGGCGATTCGCCGTCCGCCGCCTAGTGATTTTTTGAAAGAATGATCTTTCCCAGGTGCGCGCTGGCTTCCATGTGCGCCTTGGCCTGCGGCAGCTCGGCGAACGGAAAGACCTTGTCGATCACCGGACGCAGGTGTCCGCTGGCAAGCGCCGGCAGCACGTCGTGCGAGAAATTGCGCACGCCTTCTGCAATTTCGGGACCGCTGCGCATCTTGTTCGACACGCCGTAGAGCTTCAGCCGCTTGCTGTGCAGCGCGAGGATGTCCAGTTCCGCTGTCACGACGCCGTCGACGTAGCCGACAGTGGCGAGGCGCCCCTTGTAGGCCAGTACCTTGATGCACTCAGCGAAGACGCTGCCCCCGACATTGTTCACGACGACATTGACGCCCTTGCCGCCGGTGGCTTCCATGATCGCTTTCTCGAAGCCGCCGTTGCGATTCTGCAGGCCGAGGTCGAGACCGAGCGCGGCCAGTTTTTTCAGCTTGTCGGCGGAGCCGGAGGTGCCGATGACTTTCGCGCCGATTAGTTTGCCCAGCTGGACTGAAGCCACGCCCACGCCCGCCGAGGCGCCGGTCACCAGCAACCATTCGTTCGCCTTGAGCTCGCCGCCCGGCCACAGCATGTCGTACGCAGTCAGGTAAGCGATGCCCGCGCCAGCCGCCTCTTCCCACGACAGTTTCGCCGGTGCCGGCATGGCGTCGCCGATGCGGTGAATGCAGAATTCTGCGTATGCGCCGTAGGCGCGGCCCATGACGCGATCGCCGGGCTTGAATTCCTTCACGCCTTCGCCCACCTTGACCACTTCGCCCGCGGCTTCGATGCCGCCGACTTTCGCCGCGCCGCCCGAGAGGCCGTGGCCGGCGATGAACTCGCCGCGGTTGAGGCCTGCGGCCTTCACGCGTGTGAGCACTTCGCCCGCCTTGGGTTCGGGAACGGGAACGTCCCGCAGTTCCACGGAGGTTGCGTCCTTGCCACTGATGATGAACCACGATTTCATTGCCGCCCTCTTTCCTGTTTGCAGGCCGCATCGGCCATTTCCCGCATGATAGCGGCAAGCCGCAGCACGCCGGGGCCGGCCGCATCCCGATCCGCGAACACGAGATAGAGCTGTGCGAAGCCCTACCCGCCTTCGCGCAATGGCAGCGGTTTTAGCATCCCGGTGGCGATTTCGTCGCGGATGCGGTATTCCGGATACCAGCCATAGCCGTAGCCCTTGCCCGCGGCTTCGATCGATGTGGCCATGTGGCTCACTGTCCAGCGCTGCGAAGCCTCAAGCCGAGGCTTGCTCGCCCGCCTGCTGCCCGACTCACGGATCACCAGCTGCCGGTGCGCTTTCATGTCCTGAAGCGTGATCGCGCGGCCAAGCTTGTGCAGCGGATGATCGGGATGGGCTGCCGGCAGGAAACGGATCGGCATCAGCAGGTCGCCGACGAAACAGCATGCCGGTGATCGCGAGCTGCGCCTGGCCCTGCAGCAGCGCTTCGGACGTTCCGCCCAGCACCGATTCGATGACCTCGATGCGCGTGTGCGGGCTTTCCTTGCCGAAAGCATCGAGGCATTGCAGCAGCAGCCAGGTGGGGAACGCGACCTCGCGCGCGATCCAGTGCCGCACCTGGATGCCGAACGGTTTGGCGCTTTCATCGCCAAGCCCGAGGCGCGCACGCTGAAGCAGGACGCGCTCGTCGCCTACTCCGACGGCTTGATCAATGAATTGAAGCAGGCGGACGTGATCGTGCTGGGACTGCCGATGTACAACTTCGGCGTGCCTTCGGCACTCAAGGCGTATTTCGATCACATCGCGCGCGCTGGCGTCACCTTCAAGTACACCGAAAAGGGCCCGGTCGGCCTGCTGACCGGCAAGAAGGCCTACGTCTTCGCGACGCGCGGCGGGCTGTACGAAGGCACGCCGCGCGACACGCAGACCACGTATGTGCGCGACTTCCTCGCCTTCCTCGGCATTGCGGATGTGCAGTTCGTCTATGCTGAAGGCTTGGCGATGGGCGACGCGAACAAGGCCGCCTCGCTGGCGAAGGCGCGCGAGTCGCTGCACAACCTCGTTCCCGCAATTGCGTAAGGAGACCGCCATGACTGTCCGCAAGATCCAGCAGGTCATCCAGGGCCAGCCCGCCTCCGACGGCGCGGGAGTGAAACTGATCCGCAGCCTGGGTAGCGCCGACCACCTGCGGCTCGACCCGTTCCTCATGCTCGACGCATTCTCGTCCGAGAACCCGGACGACTATGTCGCTGGCTTCCCCTCGCATCCGCACCGCGGCTTCGAGACGGTCACCTACCTGCTCGACGGCCACATGCTGCACGAAGACCACCTCGGCAACCGCGGCAACCTGAAGAGCGGCGCGGTGCAGTGGATGACCGCGGGCCGCGGCATCATCCATTCCGAGATGCCGCAGCAGGAGAACGGCCGCATGCGCGGCTTCCAGCTCTGGATCAACCTGCCAGCGAAGGAAAAGATGAAGCCGGCCGGCTACCGCGACATCCAGGCCGCGGAGATTCCGGAAGTGTCCTTTGCTTCTGGTTCATTGAAAATAATTTCTGGAATCTACAACGGCACAGCAGCGCCGGTGCAAGGCGGCAGCACTGAGCCGATCTACTGGGATGTTTCCTTGAAGCGGAACGGAAAATTCAAAAGCGAAATTCCCGGAACGCACAACGTGTACGTCTACCCCTTCGAAGGCAGCATTGAAATCGGGGACCGGGTGCTCAAGATGCACCAGGGCGGCGTGCTTGGTTCAGGCGCAAAAATCGAAGTCAAGGCCGGGGCGGATGGCGCGAGGTTCCTGGTGCTGGCCGCGAAGCCGCTGAAGGAACCGGTGGTGCAGTACGGGCCATTCGTGATGAATACGCGCGAAGAGATCGAGCAGGCAATCCGCGACTACCAGAGCGGGGAACTGACGAAGGCCGCGTGACGGGCTAGGCGAGGCTGGCGCCCGCGGCGCTAAGAAAGCGCCGCCCTTATTCGCGCCAGTATTTCCTGGATCGAGGATTGCTTGGAGATCGCGGCGCGGCCGGCGAGCTGGTTGCCCTGCGCGGCGAGGTCGTCAGGCGAGACCAGCGCGGTGAGGAACACCAGCGGCAGGTGGCGGGTATCGGGGTGCGCGAACAGCGCCGCCGAGATATCCCCGCCGTCCATGCCCGGCAGGTCGATGTCGCACAGCACGAGGTCCGGGGCGCCGTCGCGCGCGAGGTCGAACGCCTGCTCGGGCGAACCGGTCGACAGGAGCTCGAACTCGCCGCCGAGCTTGACCGTCAGGTACTCGATCACGCTCTCGTCGTGGTCAATCAGCAGCAGCTTCTTGCGCACGCTCATGGTTTTCCCGCGTCGTTTCCCCGGTATCCAGTCTGACTTGTTCGAGGTGCTGCCGCAATGCTTCGCAGCGCCGGCCGAGATCCCCGAGGTCGCCGTCCGCGGCGTCGCGCTGCAGGGCGCGGCTTTCGGCGGCCGCCCAGGTGAAGCGGTAGAGCGCGAAACTGCCGGCCAGCTTGTGTGCGGTGCGGCGCGCGGTCTCACGCCCGCCCGCCGCCAGCGCCGCGCGCAATTCGTCGAGCAAGGCGCCGCGCGAAGCGATGAAACGCGGCAGCGAGGCGCGCAGGTCGGGGTCGACGTCCACCTTGTCGTGTGGCCCGGAAGCTGCGGAGCCCTGCGTCGCAACGGCCGAGAAATCCGGCATCGCGCCTCCTTCCGCGACCGCGTGCAGGATCTCGTGGATGCGCTCCCGCGCCGCCGGCTTGCCAAGATAGGTATCGAAGCCCGCCCGCCCGGCACCGCCGCCGCATCGCCTCGTCGTCATAGGATGAAAACGCCACCACGGTGAGCGGCCGGCGACCCCGCATCGAAGCTTCCGACGATTGCATCGCGCGAATCCGCTCCAGCGCGTCGAAGCCGTTCATCACCGGCATCTCGATGTCCATGAACACCACGTCGGGCAGCTGTGCCCGCATCGCGTCTACCGCGGCGCGCCCGTTGATCGCGGTCGCAACCTCGAGCGGCGGGCTCGGCAACGCGCCGCGCACGAAGGCAAGATTGAATTCATCATCGTCGACGACGAGCACGCGCAGCCGCGGCAGCGGCCGCTCGTCCTTCGCCGGTGCGGCGCCGCCGGCCGCGCGCGCGCCGGGCAGCGCGGATGATGCACCCGGCGGCAGCGCCGGCAGGCGCAGCTCCAGCACCGTGCCGCCGCCATCCGAGGTACTCATGGAAAGCTCGCCCTGCTGCACGCGCGCCATGAGGCGCGCGGAGTAAGTGCCGAGGCCGAAGCCGCCGACCTTGCCGTAGGTGGCGTACTTCTCGAAAAAGCTGCCGCGCACCGACTCCGGCACCACGCCGGCGTTGTGCATGCGCAGCGTCGCCGTCGGCCCGGTGGTGGCGAAGTCGATCGCCACCACGCCGCCGTCGGGCGATGCCTCGACCGCGTTCTTCAGCAGGTTGGCGATCACGGAGTAGCACAGCAGTTCTTCCGCCCAGGCGAAAGCGCGGCGCTCGGCGCTGGCGGGCTCGCCATCGACCCGCAACTCGATGCGCACGCCCTTGGTCGTGGCATGGGCGCGCACTTCGCGCGTGACGGTTTCCGCCAGCCCGACCAGGTCCACCACCCGCGGGCTGAAGCGGTACTCGCCCTGCTCCATGCGGTACAGGTCCACCGACAGGTTGACGAGGTCCAGGATGCGGTAGGCCGCGCCCTCGACCATGCCCAGCAGCTCCTCCTCGCGCGCATCGAGCTGGCGGCCGTCACGCTGTTTGCGTTCTTCACGCAGCAGGCGCGGCACCGCCAGGATGCTGTTCAGCGGCGTCCTCAAATCGTGGCGCGCGATGCGCTCGACCTCCTCGCGCACCCGGATGGCGGAGCGCAGCGCCGCGTTCTGGTCGCGCAGCTGCTGCGCCTGCACGCCGATCTGGTTGTTCGAGCGGCGCAGGTCCGCTTCCTGGCGGTAGCGCTCGGTGACGTCGATCAGCGAGGCGATGTAGCGCATCGCGACGCCGTTGCCGTCATGGATGAACAGGCCCTCGGAATGTACCCAGATCGGTTCGCCGTTGGCGCGGGCCATGCGGAAGTCGCCCGCGATATGGCGCCGCACTCCGTCGCGCATGCTGCGGTCGCGCGCGCCGGCCTGGAACAGCTCGTAGCGCTTCTCGCGGTCCTCCGGGTGCACCAGTTCTATGAACGGCGGCCAGCCCGAGGTATCGGCGTCGGCGTCGTAGCCGAGCATCTCCTTCAGGCGGCCGGAATAGGTCACCGCAGCGGCGCCGCGGTCCCACTGGTAGAAGCCCGCCTGCGTGGCGCGCACCAGCAGCCCGAGACGGCGGCGCTGCTCCGTCTCCTTGCGCTGCTCGGCCTCGACGACGTGGGAAAAGATGTTGGTGAAGGCGATGGTGAGCAGCTGGCCCACGGCGATACGCAAGGCGACGTCGCTGTCCAGGGTGCGGAACGAAACCACGGCGACCACCGCCACCAGGGAAAGATTGAACAGGTTGGCGAGCCGGCGCTCGAGCACGAAGTGGAACAGCAGGATCGCCGGGAAGGTCCAGAAGATGCCGAGCAGCCCGCGCTCCTGGATCGCCACCCCCAGCGTGAACAGCACCCCGGCGAAGGCGACCGGCACCGGCACCGGCAGCGGGCGCTTGCGGTAGATCGCCAGCGCATCGACGAGGAACACCAGGACCACCGTGATGGTCACCGCGCCGACGAAGACGTAGCCCTTGTAGAAATTCAGCAGCGAGAACGGCGCCACCACCGTGGCGGCGATGACCGCCATGGTGTAAAGGACCTTTTCGCGGTAGGCCGCGATGATCGGCTCGGGCGATCGGTCCCGGGCGAAATCGTTTTTTTCGCTCATTTGTTTGTATTGGTGATTCTACAAGTCGGCGGCATTGACACGCCCCGCATTGACACAACCCTCTCCAAATCCGATCATGGCGCCCCCATGCCTGCCATCACCGCCTCCCCCGCCCTTTCCAAGCTCCGCATCCTGGACCTCACGCGCGTGCGTGCCGGCCCGACCTGCGTGCGCCAGTTCGCCGATTTCGGCGCCGACGTGATCAAGATCGAGAACACCCAGCCCGAGGACATGGGCGGGCCGCGCGACGGGCCGGATTTCCAGAACCTGCACCGCAACAAGCGCTCCATCACGCTGGATCTCAAGTCGCCGAAGGGCAAGGAGATCTTCATGCGCCTGGTGAAGACCGCCGACATCGTTGTGGAGAACTACCGGCCGGACGTGAAAGACCGCCTCGGCATCGACTACGAGTCGCTTAAGAAGGTCAACAAACGCATCATCCTCGCGAGCATCTCCGGCTTCGGCCAGGACGGCCCCTATCGCGCGCGCCCCGGCTTCGACCAGATTGCGCAAGGACTCTCCGGGATCATGTCGGTCACGGGCAAGCCCGGTGAAGGTCCGATGCGCGTCGGCTGCGCGGTCGCCGACGTGGGCGGCGGGCTGCTCGCCGCGCTGGGCATCATGACCGCGTTGCTCGAGCGCGAAACCTCGGGCGAAGGCCAGTGGGTGCAATCCAACCTGCTCCAGGCTGCGATCCAGCTGCTCGACTTCCAGGCGGCGCGCTACACCATGTCCGGCGAAGTGCCCGGGCAGGTCGGCAACGATCATCCGACCAGCATGCCGACCTCGGCCTACGCCACCTCCGACGGCCACATCAACGTCGCCGCCTCGGGCAACAAGATGTGGCACATCGTCTGCGAGGCGATCGGCCGGCCCGAACTCATCGAACACCCGGATTACCGGACCGCGGAAGGCCGCGCGAAGAACCGTAAGGCGCTCAACCTTGAAATGACCCGCAGCCTGAAGACGAAAACCAGCGCCGAGTGGGTCGCGATCATGAACAAGGGCGGCGTGCCCTGCGGCCCGATCTATCGCATGGACGAGGTATTCGCCGATCCCCAGGTGAAGCACATGAAAGTGCGCGCGGAAGTCGCGCACCCCAGGCTCGGGAATTTGGGCCTCATCAACCAGCCGGTGAAGCTCTCGCGCACGCCGGCGAAGCTCGTCTCGGCGTCGCCCGACCGGGGCGAGCACACGGAAGAAGTTCTTCTTGAAATGGGTTTCAGTTCCGGGGAAGTCAATAAATTCAAGAGCGAAGGAATCATCTGATGGCCGAGCTGAAAACCTCGATCGACGGCGCCGTCGCCACGATCCTCTTCTCCAACCTGCCGAAGATGAACGCCATGAGCTACGACATGTGGCACGCGGTGCCGCGCGTGTTCGCCGAGCTCGACGCCAACCCGGCGGTGCGCGTGATCGTGTGTGCCGGAGACGGCGAGAAAGCCTTCATTTCCGGCGCCGACATCTCGCAGTTCGAAAAACTGCGCGGCACGGTGGAAGCGCAGATCGAATACAACAAAGCGGTCGAACAGGCCTACGTCGCTCCGATGAACTGCTCGAAGCCGGTGGTCGCGCGCATCCGCGGCATCTGCATCGGCGGCGGGCTCGGCTTCGCCGCCGCTTGCGACATGCGCATCTGCTCCGAGGACTCGATCTTCCGCATGCCGGCGGCGCGCCTGGGCCTGGGCTACAGCCCGGCCGGGGTGCGGCGCTTCATGAACGTGCTCGGCGCGGCAAACACGACCGACATCTTCATGTCGGCGCGCAAGTTCGACGCGAAGGAAGCGCTGCGCATGGGTTTCGTGAGCAAGGTTGTCGCGGTGGCCGAACTGGAGAAGACCGTCGCCGACTACTGCAAGATGGTCTCGGAGAACGCCCCGCTCACCGTCGCCGCTGCCAAGTTCGCCGTGCAGCAGTGGCAGAAGAACGAAGCGGAGCGCGACATGGCGAAGGCCATGAAGATGGTCGAGGCCTGCTTCGGAAGCGAGGACCACAAGGAAGGCCGCAAGGCCTTCATGGAGAAACGCACGCCGGCTTTCAAGGGGAAGTAGTGATGCGGGTTCTTGTTTTTTTCGCCATCTGTTTTTTTTCGAACTTCAGTTTTTCTCAAAGCTATCCGGTAAAACCCATCCGCCTTGTCGTGGGCTATCCGCCGGGCGGCTCGGGCGACTTCACGACGCGCCTGATCGCCGATGAACTGGGCAAGGAGCTTGGCACGACGGTGATCGTCGAGAACAAGCCCGGCGCGGGCGGTTCGATCGCCTCGGAATTCGTCGCCCGGTCACCGGCCGACGGCTACACCCTGCTGAACCAGGGCAACCACGCGATCAACAAGAACCTGTACAAGGACCTGCGCTACGATGACAAGGATTTCATCCCGGTCTGCCGCGTCGCCAACGGCGCGACCGTGCTGGTGGTGAACAACGACACGCCCTTCAAGAGCGCGAAGGACCTCGTCGCCTACGCCAAGGCGAACCCGGGCAAGCTCTTTTCCGCCTCGGCGGGCGTCGGCTCGGCGCCGCACCTCGCGTCGGTCGGCTTCGAAGCGGCCGCCGGCATCAAGTTCACCACCATCCAGTTCAAGGGCGGCGGCCCGGCCTCGCAGTCGCTCATCGCGGGCGACACGCAGGTGATGTTCGCCACCTCGCCCACCGTCATGGGATTCATCAAGGGCGCGCGCATGCGGCCGCTGATGATCAGCATGCACAAGGCGTCACCCGCGATTCCCGGCATCCCGGGTTCGGAGGAAGCCGGCGTGCAGGGTTTCGAGTCGACATTCTGGTTCGGCCTGTACGCCCCTGCCGGCACGTCGATGGAGATCGTGCGCCGCCTGCACGCGGCGGCGGCCAAGGGCCTCGCCAAGCCCGACATCCGCGACAGGATCGCATCGCAGGGCATGGACGCCGCGCCGTCCGCCTCCCCGGAGGCCTTCGCCGCCGAGATCCGCGTCGAGGCGCCGATGTGGGAACGCGTGATCCGCGAATCCGGCGCCAGGGTCGAGTAGCCGCGCTTACATCCTGTTGCAATTCGTTGCCGTAATCGCGCGCTGAAGGGTGTCCAATCGTCACAGGCAAAAGGAGCCGCCGTGATGAAAGTCCTCCGATTTCTCGCCGTACTGCTGGTCGCCCTGCCCGTTTTCGCGCAGGCGCAGCGGACCTATTCGCAGGCCGAACTCGACCAGATGCTCGCGCCGATCGCGCTATATCCGGATCCGCTGCTGGCCATGGTCCTGGCGGCCGCGACCCACCCCGGCGAAGCGGACGAGGCGGCGCGCTGGTCCAGCGTCAATTCAGGAATGCAGGGCGACACGGCGGTGCGGGCGGCGCTGAACGACGGCTGGGTCTGGGATCCGAACGTGCATTCGCTCGTCGCATTTCCGCAGATTCTTGCGCGCATGCGGGGAAATTTCGGCTGGACGCGGTCGCTCGGCGAAGCGTTCCAGGCGCAGGAGCCGCAGGTCGTGGATACGGTGCAGCAACTCAGGCGCCGCGCCCTGAATGCGGGCAACCTGCGTTCGGGCGGACAGGTGATCGTGCGCCAGGAAGGCCCGGCGATCCTGATGCTGCCGGCCTCGCCGTATTACATCCAGGTTCCCAATTACGACCCGCTGGTGGTTTACGGGCCGTGGTGGTGGCCGGCCTACCGCCCGATGGAATGGCCGCCGCGGACAAGGGTCCGGGAACGCCGTTGAATGCGTTACCATGCGCGCTCTTTCGCGTGCCTGGAGATCAATAGTCATGAGCAAAATCGCAATCATCACGGGCGCCGGCAGCGGCGTCGGCAAGGCCACCGCGCTGGCGTTCCTGAAGGACGGCTGGCAGGTCGCGCTGGCAGGACGGCGCAAGGACGCCATTGAAACCACGGCGAAGGAATCCGGCGCCGGCGAGCGCGCCTACTGCGTGCCGACCGATGTCGCCAACCAGGATTCGGTGAAAGCGCTGTTCGCCGCGGTGAAGAAAAAGTGGGGGCGCATCGACGTGGTGTTCAACAACGCCGGCGTCAACGCCCCCGGCACTTCGCTCGAGGAACTCAGCCTGGAGAAGTGGCAGAACGTGGTCAACATCAACCTCACCGGCATGTTCATCTGCATGCAGGAAGCCTTCAAGGTGATGAAGGACCAAAGTCCGCGCGGCGGCCGCATCATCAACAACGGCTCGATCTCGGCGCACGCGCCGCGGCCCGGGTCCGTCGCCTACACGGCCACCAAGCACGGCGTGACCGGCCTGACCAAGACCGGCGCGCTCGACGGCCGCAAGTACGACATCGCCGTCAGCCAGGTGGACATCGGCAACGCGCTGACCGAGATGGCGGCGCGCATGGCGAGCGGCGTACCGCAGGCGGACGGCACGATCAAGCCCGAGCCGCTGATGGACGTGAACCACGTCGGCCAGGCGGTGCTGCACATGGCCAGCTTCCCGATCGAAACCAACGTTCTATTCCTCACCATCAAGGCAACGAAGATGCCCTTTGAGGGCCGCGGTTGAAACAACGCGTCAAGGCGTACCACGACACGGAGTTCATCAACAGCAAGGATGCGCGCGCGCTGCGCATCCTTGCCGAATACCTGGAACCGAAAGCGCGCTTCGAGGCGCACGGCCTGGACGACACCATCGTCTTCTATGGTTCGGCGCGCACCAAGCCTGAATCAAAATACTACGAGGCCGCGCGCGAGCTCGCCTTCCGCCTGACGCAATGGTCCAAGGGGCTGGAGTCGGAGGAGCGGCGTTTCGTCGTCGCCACCGGCGGCGGCCCAGGCATCATGGAGGCGGCCAACCGCGGCGCGTCGGAGGCGAAGGGCCTGACCGCTGGCATCGGCATTTCCATTCCGAAGGAACAGACCGACAACGCCTACATCACGCGCGGATTGTCGTTCCATTTCCACTACTTCTTCATGCGCAAGTTCTGGTTCGCCTATCTCGCCAAGGCGATGATCGCGTTCCCGGGCGGATTCGGCACGCTGGACGAGCTGTTCGAGACGCTGACGCTGGTGCAGACGGGGAAAATGAAAAAGCCGATGCCGATGATCCTCTTCGGCACCGACTACTGGAACGAAGTGATCAACCTGGAAGCCATGGTGCGCCACGGCACCATCAGCCCGGAGGACGTGAACCTGTTCTACCGCACCGACTCGGTGGATGAAGCGTACGACTGGCTGGTGAAGCAACTCACCGAGCACGCGCTCGGCAAGCCCGGAGCGATGCTCTAAAGAAAAACAGGGTCAGACTACGATTTGAATGTCTAAATCGTAGTCTGACCCTGTTTTTCTAGCCGATTTTGTTTTTCAGCAGCCCGATCCCGGCGATTTCGGTTTCCAGAATGTCGCCCGCCTTGAGGAATTCGGGCGGCGTGCGCGCGTGGCCGACACCGGCGGGCGTGCCGGTGGAGATGATGTCGCCCGGCTCGAGCGTCATGCCGGCGGAGAGCTCGGCGATGATGCGCGGAACCTTGAAATACATGTGGCGGGTGTTCGAGTCCTGCTTGATCGCGCCGTTGACGCGCGTCACCACGCGCAGGTCCCAGAAGGATTTCACCTTGTCGGCGGTGACGATCCACGGCCCCATCGGGCAATGGCCGTCGAGGGACTTGCCCTTGAACCATTGCTGGCCGTGCTGGCGCTGGATTTCACGCGCCGAGACGTCGTTGATCACGGTGAAGCCGAATACGTGCTTCATGGCGTCGGCTTCCTTGATGTTGATGCCGCCGCGCCCGATGATCACGCCCAGTTCCACTTCCCAGTCCACCTTCTGCGTCACGCCCGCGTGCAGCGGGATGCGATCGTAAGGGCCGTTCACCGCCAGCGGCGACTTGGTGAAGAAGGTCGGATGCTTGGGCAGCTCGGTGACGTTGGTGCGCGCCTTGGCGCCCTCTTCGAAATGCTCGACGTAGTTCCAGCCGACGCAGAACACGTTCTTGCGCGGCCGCGGGATGGGCGCGAGGATGCGCACGGATGACAGGGGAATGTTCTTGCCCTTCTTCAGGGCGCTCTTGACTTTCAGCAGCCCGTCCCGTCCCGCAGCGATGAGGGAAAGCATGTCGTCGAATTTCACTTCGACCAGGTGCTCCGGCCCGCTCATCACGCCGACGCGCGCCGGGGCGCCTTTTTTCTTCGCTGCAAACGTAAGGAGTCTCATGTGCGAAAGTGTACCCTCGAGTGGTAGCCTTGCGCACCATGAACGCTCCGCATACTGAAACGTTCCTCACCCTGCAGGAAATCGTCGCCGCCGCGCGCGCCAATACCGCGCCCGGGCCCTGGAGCTACCTGATCGGCGGCGCCGAGACGGAGACCACGGTGCGCCGCAACAGGATGGCGCTCGACTCGATCGCCTTCCGGCCCCGGGTCCTTCGGGATGTCAGCAAGATTGATTCTTCTTCAGAATTTCTTTCAAAGAAAATTCGCCTTCCAGCCTTCCTTGCTCCCATCGGCGGCCTGGAATCCATCGTCGAAGGCGGTGCCGCCTCGGCCGCGCTCGGCGCGGCGCAGTTCGGCGTACCGCAGATGCTGTCCTCGGTCTGCCAGCCCGGGCTGGAGGCAACAGCAGCGGCCGCCGATACGACCAGGGTTTTCCAGCTCTACGTGCGCGGCGACGACGCCTGGGTGGACGACCATGTGAAGCGCGCAAGGGACAACGGCTACACGGCGTTCTGCCTGACGGTGGACGTCGCCATGTACAGCCGTCGCGAACGGGACATCGTCGGCCGATTCGTCAAACCCTGGCGCGCTACCGCGCCCGCGGGCAGCGCGTTCCAGTCAGGACTCTCGTGGGACCAGGTCAAGCGATTCCAGGACAGGCACGATCTGCCGCTGATCATCAAGGGGATCGCCACCGCCGAGGATGCGGAGATCGCTGTGCGGCACGGCGTCGAGGTGATCTACGTCTCGAACCACGGCGGCCGCCAGCTCGATCACGGCCTGGGGAGCATGACGGTGCTGCCGCAAGTCGTCGCCGCCGTCGCGGGCCGCGCCGAAGTCTGGGTGGACGGCGGTTTCATGCGCGGCACCGATGTCGTGAAGGCAATCGCGCTGGGCGCGAAGACAGTCGGACTCGGGCGCCTGCCCTGCTTCGGCCTCGCCGCCGCGGGCGTTCCGGGACTGGTGCGCGCGCTGGAAATTCTTGAAAACGAAATTCAGACCTGCCTCGGGCTGCTCGGTGTCACTTCATTCGCCGAGCTCACGCCCGCGCACGTCACCCCCGCACCGCCTGTGGGTGAGCACCATGTCTTCAGCGCATTTCCGCTGCTCGGAGAGACCTCAGGCCGCTGATCGCCGGTCGCTTCTGCGCCAGATGACGGCGAGCGTTCCGCCGGAGATGATGTGCCAGACGCCCCAAAGCCCCGCGACCGCGACCATCGCGAGATCGGAGCCGAACTGCGCCGCGATGATGCCGAGCGCCAGGCCTGAGTTCTGCATGCCGCCTTCGATCACCACGGCGCGCCGGTCGGCGACCGAAAGTTTCGCGGCGCGAGAAGCAAGCCAGCCGAGCAACAGGCCGGTGCCGTTGTGCAGGATCACGATGGGCAACGTGCGGCCGAGTTCGACAACGAACAGGCGCCACTGCACAGCGATGGCAACGACGATGAAGACCCCCAGCGCCACGCCTGCGACGCGCGCCAGCGGTTTGCGGATGCGCTCGACAAATCCCGGCGCGTAGCGCGAACTCAGCATCGCCGCGCTCATCGGCAGCGCGAGCAACAGCACCAGGCTCAATACCAGGTCCATCGGATCGACCGCGATCGAGCGCGCCCAGGCCGCGGTGTCCGGATTGGCCGAGATCATCAGCGTGAAGTTGAGCGGCGTCAGCACCAGCGCGAGCAGGCTGGAAGTCGCGGAAATTGAAAGCGACAGCGCGAGGTTGCCGCGGCCGAACGCCGTGATCACGTTGGAGAGAGCGCCGCCGGGGCAAGCCGCCACCAGCATCATCGCCGCCTCGGTGGCGGGCGGCAGGTCGAGCACCATGGTGAGGAGCCAGGTCGCGCCCGGCAGCAGCACGAACTGCGCGAGCAACCCGATGCCCACCGCAAGCGGGTGACGCGCAACGTAGCGAAAATCGTCCGGGCGCAGCTCGAGCGACACGGTGTAGACCATGGTCGCCAGCACGGCGATGAGGATCGCCTGCTGCATGGCCTACTTCGCGCGCCAGCCGCCGTCGACGACCAGGCTGTGGCCGTTGATATAGGACGCCTCCGGCGACGCGAGGAATGCGACCGCCGCAGCAACGTCCTCCACGGTGCCTTTCACGCCCGCCGGGACAAGGGCACGCACCTGGTCTTCGTTCACCACGACGCCGCGGCCGCTCATGTCGGGCACGCCGGGTCCGAGAATGGACTGCGAATGCGCCCGCAGCGAAGTCGGAATCGCGCCGGGACAGACGCAATTCACCGTGATGCCGCGCGCGCCGTAGGCGACTGCCATCTGCTTCGTCAGGCCGACTACGCCGTGCTTGGCGGCGATGTAGGCCACGCCGCCGCCGGTGCCGTTCAAGCCGGCCACCGAGGCCATGTTGATGATGCGGCCGCGCTGGCGCGGCAGCATCTCGCGCAACGCGCGCTTGCAGCCTAGGAACACGCCGGTGAGGTCGATGTCCAGCACGCGCCGCCAGACGGCTTCATCCATGTCGTCGACGTTGAAGTAGCCATCCAGAATGCCGGCGTTGTTGAACATCACCTCCAGCGGGCCGAAATCCCGGACTGCCGCGGAAATCGCCGCATCCAGGTCGGCCGCGATGCTGGTGTCCGCGCGGTAACCGTCCCCGCGACCTCCCGCTTTTGATATGAGGTCTGCGGTTTCTCGCGCGGAAGAAAGGTCCAAATCAATCACAGCAACGGCAAAACCCTTGCTCGCGAGCCGTTGCGCGCAGGCGCGCCCGATGCCGGAGCCGGCTCCGGTGACTACCGCCAATCCGTTGCTCATGATTTCAAGGCCTTGAAGCGGATGCGGCGCGGCCGCGACGCTTCCTCGCCGAGGCGCTTGCGCCTGTCGGCTTCGTATTCCTGGTAGTTGCCCGGAAAGAACGTCGCCAAAGACTCGCCTTCGAAGGCGAGGATGTGGGTCGCGATCCGGTCCAGGAACCAGCGGTCGTGCGAAACCACCAGCACGCTCCCGGCGAATTCCAGCAGCGCTTCTTCGAGCGCGCGCAGAGTCTCCACGTCCAGGTCGTTGGACGGCTCATCGAGCAGCAGCACGTTGGCGCCGGAGACGAGCTGCTTGGCGAGCTGCAGCCTGCCACGCTCGCCGCCGGAGAGCTGGCCGACCAGCTTTTGCTGGTCGCCGCCGCGGAAATTGAAGCGCGCGAGATAGGTGCGCGAGGGCATCTGGAACTTGCCCACCGTGATCAGGTCCTGCCCCCCGCAGACATCCTCGAACACGGTCTTGTCGCCCTGCAGCGCATCGCGCGACTGGTCGATGTGCGCGATCTTGACTGTTTTTCCGATCTTGATTTTTCCCTTGTCCGGCTTTTCGCTGTTCAGTATCAATTTGAACAGGGTGGATTTGCCGGCGCCGTTCGGCCCGATGATGCCGACGATCGCGCCCGGCGGCACCATGAAGGACAGCTTGTCAACCAGCAGCCGGTCGCCGAATCCCTTGGAGACGTCGGTGAACTCGATCACCTCGTTGCCCAGGCGCTCGGCCACCGGGATGAAGATCTCCTGCGTCTCGTTCCGCTGCTGGTGCTCGTACTGCGACAGCTCCTCAAACCGCGCCAGGCGCGCCTTGGATTTGACCTGCCGGCCCTTCGCGTTCTGGCGCACCCATTCCAATTCCGCCTTCATCGTCTTGATGCGCGCTTCCTCCTGCTTGGATTCGACCTCGAGGCGCTTGTGCTTCTGCTCCAGCCAGGAGGAGTAATTGCCCTCCCAGGGAATGCCCATGCCGCGATCCAGTTCCAGGATCCAGCCGGCGGCGTTGTCGAGGAAGTAGCGGTCGTGCGTCACCGCCACCACGGTGCCGGGAAACCGCTGCAGGAATTGCTCCAGCCACTCCACGCTCTCGGCGTCCAGGTGGTTGGTCGGTTCGTCCAGCAGCAGCAGGTCCGGCTTGGACAGGAGCAGCTTGCACAGCGCCACGCGTCGCTTCTCGCCCCCCGACAGCACGCCGATCTTCTGCTCCCACGGCGGCAGGCGAAGCGCGTCCGCGGCGATTTCAAGTTCCTGCCCGGTATCGGCCGTGTTGACCAGGGCTTCCAGCCGCGCCTGCTCGGCGGCGAGCTTGTCGAAGTCCGCGCCCTCTTCCGAATACGCGGCGTAGACCGCTTCCAGCTGCTTCTTCGCCTCGGCGACTTCGCCGCGCGCTTCCTCCACTTCCTCGCGCACTGTCTTCGCCGCGTCGAGCGCGGGTTCCTGCGGCAGGTAGCCGACATGGATGCCCGGCATGCGGACCACCTCGCCGTCGGTGGCCTCGTCCACGCCCGCCATGATCTTCAGCAGCGTCGACTTGCCCGAACCGTTCAGGCCGAGCACGCCGATCTTGGCGCCCGGGAAGAAGTTGAGCGAGATGTTTTTGAGGATCGCGCGCTGCGGCGGCACCATCTTGCTCACCCTGCGCATCGTGTAGACGTACTTGGCCATGTGTCCTTGCGTTCCGGCGTTACCGGGGTATTCTTGGGGTCGCTATTGTAAGGGGAACAAAACGCCGCAATGCGTGTTCACCCCCATATCCACAGTCGAGGTAGACCATGAAAAAGATCGTCGTAACCTTCTTCGCGCTTCTGCTCGCGGGCTGCGCCTCCTTCAACGGCAAGGACCTCGTCCCGGGAAAATCCACGGCGGCCGATGCCGAGACGATGATGGGAACGCCGGACCAGCGCCTCAAGCTCGTGAACGGCGACAGCGCGCTCTATTTTTCACGCCTGCCCTACGGCCGTGCCATGTACGTGGTCACGGTCGGCCCCGACGGGTTGATGAAGTCGATGGAACAGCGCATGGAATATGCGACCTTCAAGAAAGTCGTGGCCAACACTTCGACCAAGAAGGACGTGAGCGAACTGCTCGGACCACCCGGCAAGCAGGGGCGCTTCGACCGCCAGCGGCGCGACTGGTGGGAATATCGCTATCGCCTTTCGCCGGACTACCGCGTGGTGTGGATTCAATTCTCCGATGACGGCGTGGTGCGCGAAATGTACGACATGCTCGACCCGGATGAGGAACGCAAGAAGGACGGCAAGGGAAACTTCAACTAGACCTGGCGCGGCGTCCCCGCCTCGCCCAGGTCCCACATCAGGCCCGCCATCAGCCTGAGCGCGTCGCGCGCCACGGGCGCGAGCATGTGCTCGTTCGGCGCGTGCTGGCTGCACGACGCGTAGGAATGCGGGATCCAGACGGTCGGCAGGCCGAGATCATCGGAGAAGATGTCGTTCGGCAGCGAGCCGCCCAGGTTCGGCAGGATTGCCGTTGGCTGGTGGCTTGTCTTTTCCAGAGAATTCTTCACCCAGACAACCCAGGGATGCCGCGGGTCGAGCCGGGTCGCGGGAAAGAAGCCTTCGCGCGCCGCGGCCACCTTCACCATCGGAAAGCCTGATTTCTCCAGGTGGCGCTCGAGCGCCGCGACGATGTCCGCGGGATCGACACCGACAACGTAGCGCAACTGGCAGTGGCAACTGGCGCGCGGCGGAATGGCGTTGACAGGATTGTCGGGATTGCCCGTGGTGAAGGCCAGGATCTCGAAGCTCGACCAGCCGAACACGCGCTCGGCGGGCGTGAGACCGGGCTCGCCCCAGGTTGGATCGACCTTCGGTCCTGACGGACCGCCGTCCACCTCGAGTCCGGCGAGCGCCTCTCGCACCGAAGGCGTGAGGGTGTTCGGCCGCCATTCGTCGACGCGGATCTCGCCTTTCGGACCGGTGATCGTCGCAAGCGCGTGCGCGAGGATGATGCCCGGGTTGGCGAGCAAACCGCCCCAGTTGCCGGAATGGTGGCCGCCTTCGCGCAGGTCGACCACCAGGTCCATGTTGAACGCGCCGCGCGAGCCGAGAAAAATGGTCGGCTGGCCGGGCTGCAGGCGCGGCCCGTCCGAAGCGATGAGAACGTCCGCCTTTAACAGGTTTTTATTTTGAGAACAAAAATCCTTCAACCCCGGAGAGCCCACTTCCTCCCCGGTCTCGATCAACACCTTCAGGTTGAATCCCAGCATGCCGCGCGTCTCGATCGCCGCCGCGACCGCTGCGAGGTTGATGGAGTGCTGGCCCTTGTTGTCGGCGGTGCCGCGGCCGTAAAGGCGATCGCCATCGCGCGACAGCTTCCAGGGATCGAGGCCTGCTTGCCAACTCTTGTCCTGCCCCCGTATGACATCGCCGTGTCCGTAGGAGAGGACGGTGACGAATGACGCGTCCTCGATGCGCTCGGCGACCAGGAAAGGACCGTACTTCGCCACGGGATTCGGCAGGATCCGGCACGTGAACCCCAGCCGCTCGAAGCTGGGCTGCATTTCCGCGCTAAGGTAGCGCACGAGATCCGCGCCGCGCTCCGGGTTCTGG
>JANYII010000032.1 GCA_025358705.1 Betaproteobacteria bacterium
CCAAGGGCGTGGTCTACCACCACCGCGGCGCGTACATGAACGCGGTGTGCAACATCGTCACCTGGGGCATGCCGCACCACACGGTGTACCTGTGGACGCTGCCGATGTTCCACTGCAACGGCTGGTGCTTCCCGTGGACCATGGCGGCGAACGCCGGTACCAATGTGTGTTTGCGCAAGGTGGATGCGGGCTTGATCTTCAAATTGATCAAGGAGCACCGCGTCACGCACTACTGCGGCGCCCCGATCGTGCACTCGATGCTCATCAGCGCGCCCGACGAGATGAAGCAGGGCATCACGCACAAGGTAAAAGGAATGGTGGCGGCGGCGGCGCCGCCGGCGTCGATGATCGAGGGCATGGAGAAGCTCGGCTTTGACATCACTCACGTATACGGCCTCACCGAGGTCTACGGCCCGGCCACGGTCTGCGCCAAGCACGAGGAATGGGACGCGCTCGACGTCGGCGAGCGCACGCGCCTGAACGGGCGCCAGGGCGTGCGCTACCTGATGGAGGAGGGCCTGAGCGTGATGGATCCGGAGACCATGAAGCCGGTGCCCGCCGACGGCGAGACCATGGGTGAAATCATGTTCCGCGGCAACATCACCATGAAGGGCTACCTGAAGAATCCGACGGCGACGCAGAAGGCGTTCGAGGGCGGCTGGTTCCATTCCGGAGATCTTGCCGTGATGTATCCCGACGGCTACGTGAAGATCAAGGACCGCTCGAAGGACGTGATCATTTCCGGCGGCGAGAACATTTCCTCGATCGAGGTCGAGGACGTGCTCTACCGCCATCCCGCGGTGGTTGCGGCGGCGGTGGTTGCGATGCCGGATGCGAAATGGGGGGAAACTCCGTGTGCGTTTGTTGAATTGAAGGAAAACACAAAAATAACGGACAAAGAAATCATCGACTTCTGCCGCACGCACCTGGCGAAGTTCAAGGTGCCGCGCGCGGTGGTGTTCGGCGAGGTGCCGAAGACCTCGACCGGCAAGATCCAGAAATTCGCGCTGCGCGAGAAGGCCAAGTCCGCCCATGCCATCGACACCTGATCCGGTCCTGGAGCCAGTACTGCGGCGCGAGGACCGCGACGGCATTGCCACGCTGACCCTGAACCGTCCGGCGCAGATGAACCTGCTGACGACCGGGATGTTGGCCGCGCTTCAGGATTCTTTTGATTCGATCCGGAAAAATAAAGACATCAGGGTCGTCATCCTGGCGGCCGCCGGGAAGGGCTTTTGCGCCGGCCACGACCTGAAGGAAATCCGCGAGCTGCGCGAGCAGCCGAAGATCGCGAAGCTGTTCGCGCAGTGCAGCGACATGATGATGTCGATCCAGAACCTGCCGCAGCCGGTGATCGCGAAGGTGCAGGGCGCGGCGGCGGCGGCGGGCTGCCAGCTGGTCGCGCAATGCGACCTCGCGGTCGCGGTGGACACGGCGAAGTTCGTCACCTCCGGCGTGACCTGGGGATTCTTCTGCTCGACGCCGGGCGTGGCGATCGGCCGCAACCTGCAGCGCAAGCACGCGATGGAGATGCTGCTTACGGGCGAGCCGGTCGGCGCGCAGCGCGCGATGGAGTGGGGTTTGGTCAACCGCGTGGTGCCTGTCGACGCCCTGGACAACGAGGTTCTATCCCTGGCAAAGGTCATTGCTTCAAAACCGCCCGCCACCGTGGCGGCCGGCAAGCGCGCTTTCTACCAGCAGATGGACATGGACCTGCCGCGCGCCTACGCGCTCGCGAGCGAGGTGATCTCGTCCAGCTTCGCGCACGCCGAGGGTAAGGAAGGCATGGCGGCCTTCATCGAGAAGCGCCCGCCGGACTGGACCAAGGGGTGAAGCTCGAGGGCCTGCGCGTCCTCGACCTGTCGCTGTTCCTGCCGGGTCCGCTGATGACCCAATTCATGGCGGACCACGGCGCCGAGGTGATCAAGGTCGAGTCGCTGCACGAAGGCGAGCCGAACCGCCACATTGGCGCGAAGCGCGATGGCGTCAGCGTCTATTTCGCCAACACGCATCGCGGCAAGAAAAGCCTCGCGCTCAATCTCAAGAATCCGCAGGGGGTCGAGATCCTGATGCGCCTGGCGGAGAAGTCCGATGTGCTGGTCGAGGCTTTCCGCCCCGGCGTGGTCGACCGGCTCGGCATCGGCTACCAGCAGGTGGCGGCGCGCGCGCCGCGCATCGTCTACGCCTCGATCGCGGCCTTCGGGCAGAGCGGGCCGTACCGAGACATGGCCGCGCACGACCTCGCCACCGAGGCGATGACCGGCGTACTGTCGCTAAACCGTGGCAGCGACGGCAAGCCGGCGATCCCGGCCATCGCCAGCGCCGACATGCTGGCTTCGATGATGACGCTGTCGGGCGTACTGATGGCGCTCTACCGCCGCAAGGAAACTGGGCGCGGCGACTATCTCGACATGGCGATGGCCGACAGCCTGCTCGCCTGCCTGCCGAACAACATGGGCGTCGCCATGACGGAACGGCGCCAGCCGGTGCTGAAGGAAGAGCGCGCGCTCGGCGGCAACGCGCTCTACAACATCTACGAAACGAAGGACGGCGACTTCATCGTGCTCGCGGGGCAGGAATTGAAATTCGCGAAAAACCTGCTGGAACCGCTGGGACGGCCGGACCTCGTGAAGCTCTGCGAGTTGCCGCCAGGAGCGGGGCAGGATCCGGTGCGTGACTTTCTTATCAGTATCTTTAGAAAAAAAACAAAAAAAGAATGGATCGAATGGTTCCAGGGCCGGGACGTTGCGTTTGCACCGCTCAAGACTTTGCCCGAGGTGCTGGAGGATCCGCATTTCAAGGCACGAGGCATGGTGACGAAGGACGCGCGCGGCTGGGACCACCTCGGCGCACCCATCAAGTTCTCTGATGAGCCCGCTCGTCCGAATTTCCAGGCGCCCGCGCACGGGCAGCACACCAGAGAGATCCTGAGTGGCCTGGGCTATGGCGAAACGGACGTTGAAAAGCTCGTTTCAGAGGAGATTGTGAAGGGCCCTTGAGTTATCATGCTGCACCACAGCAGGAGGGGGCAGGCTTGTCGGAAGACGTTATCCTCGAGACGCGGGGACTGACCAAGGAATTCAAGGGATTCGTCGCGGTCCAAGACGTGTCGCTGAAAATCCGCCGCGGCAGCATTCACGCGCTGATCGGGCCCAATGGCGCCGGCAAGACCACCTGTTTCAACCTGCTCACGAAGTTCCTCGAGCCGACGGCGGGACAGATCCTCTACAACGGCACGGACATCACCAGCGAACAGCCGGCCGAGATAGCGCGCCGCGGCATCATCCGCTCGTTCCAGATATCGGCGGTATTTCCGCACCTCACGGTGCTGGAAAACGTCCGCATCGGCCTGCAGCGCGCGATGGGAAATTCCTTCCATTTCTGGAAATCGGAGCGCGTGCTCGGTTCGCTCGACGCCAAGGCCATGCAGCTCCTCGAATCGGTCGATCTCGGGACGTTCGCGCAGTCCGTCACCGTCGAATTGCCCTACGGCAGGAAGCGCGCGCTCGAGATCGCGACCACGCTCGCCATGGAACCGGAGCTGATGCTGCTGGACGAACCGACAGCCGGCATGGGCCACGAGGACGTGGATCGCGTGAAGGCACTGATCAAGAAGGTCTCGGCCAACCGCACCATCCTGATGGTCGAGCACAACATGGGCGTCGTCTCGGACATCTGCGACACGATCTCCGTCCTGCAGCGCGGCAGCGTGCTGGCGGAAGGGCCGTATGCCGAAGTATCGAAGAACCCGGGCGTGATCGAGGCCTACATGGGGACGGTGCACTAGCATGGCCGAGGCACTGTCGATCAGCGGCTTGCACGCGTACTACGGCGAGTCGCATATCCTGCATGGTGTCGATTTGAAGGTGCAGGAGGGCGAGGTGGTGACGCTGCTCGGGCGCAACGGCGCGGGCCGCACCACGACGCTGAAATCCATCCTCGGGCTGGTCGGCGAGCGACGCGGTTCCATCAAGGTCAACGGCATCGAGGCGATCGGGCTCGCCACGCACAAGGTGGCGCATATCGGCATCGGCTACTGCCCGGAGGAACGCGGCATCTTCTCCAGCCTGTCGACCGAGGAGAACCTGCTGCTGCCGCCGGCGGTGGGCGCGGGCGGCATGTCCGTGGACGAGATCTACACGATGTTTCCCAACCTGAAGGAGCGGCGCGCGAGCCAGGGAACGCGCCTTTCGGGCGGGGAGCAGCAAATGCTCGCGATGGCGCGCATACTGCGCACTGGCGCCCGCCTGCTGCTGCTCGACGAGATCACGGAAGGCCTCGCGCCGGTGATCGTGCAGGCGCTGGGCAGGGTCATCGGGCAATTGAAGGAACGCGGCTACACGATCGTGCTGGTGGAGCAGAATTTCCGCTTCGCGGCGCCACTTGCCGACCGGCACTACGTGATGGAGCACGGCAAGATAGCCGAGACCTTCGCGGCCGCTGAACTGGAAGCAAAAATGGAAATGCTGCACGAGTATCTGGGTGTTTGAGAAACCTTCAATGGAGAGAGAAAAAATGAAACGCAAATTGATGAGTGCATTGGTCGCCGGCGCGTTCGCGCTGGCCGGGCCGACGGTGATCGCGCAGCAGAAGGTATCCGACGGCGTGGTGAAGATCGGCGTGCTGACCGACATGTCCGGGCTGTACTCGGACCTCGGCGGGCAGGGCTCCGTCGTCGCCGCGCAGATGGCGATCGACGACTTCGGCAAGACGGTACTCGGCGTGAAGATCGAGCTGGTCTCGGCCGACCACCAGAACAACGCGGAAACCGGCGCTAACCGGGCGCGCGAGTGGTTCGATCGCCAGCAGGTGGACATGATCACCGACGCGCTCAACTCCGCGGTCGGCATCGCCACCTCCAAGGTCGCGGGCGAGAAGAAGAAGCTGATCATGAACGTCGGCGCCGCTTCCACCCGCCTCACCAACGAGGACTGCAACGCCTACACCATCCATTACGCCTACGACACCTATGCGCTCGCCAACGGCACCGGCAAGGCGATCGTGAAGCAGGGCGGCGATACCTGGTTCTTCCTGACCGCGGACTACGCCTTCGGCCATTCGCTGGAGAGCGATACCTCCAACGTGGTGAAAGCCAACGGCGGCAAGATTCTGGGCGCGGTGCGCCATCCGCTGAACGCGCCGGACTTCTCCTCGTTCCTGCTGCAGGCGCAGAGCTCGAAGGCGAAGATCGTCGGCCTCGCCAACGCGGGCGGCGACACCATCAACTCGATCAAGGCCGCCAACGAGTTCGGCATCACCAAGAACCAGAGCCTCGCGGGCCTGCTGGTGTTCATCACCGACGTGCACAGCCTCGGCCTGCCGGTGGCGCAGGGCATGCTGCTGACCGACGGCTTCTACTGGGACATGGACGAGCAGACGCGCAAGTTCTCCAAGCGCTTCTTCGAGAAGATGAAGAAGGAGCCGAGCATGGTGCACGCCGGCGTCTACTCGTCGGTCATGAACTACCTGAAGGCGGTGAAGGCCGCGGGCACCGACGACGCGGCCGCCGTGGTGGCGCAGATGAAGAAGATGGACGTCAACGACTTCTTCCTCCGCAACGGCAAGCTGCGCGACGATAACCGCATGATCCACGACATGTACCTGATGCAGGTGAAGAAGCAGTCCGAGTCCAAGTACCCGTGGGACTACTACACCCTGAAGGCGACCATCCCCGCCGCCGAGGCGTTCCAGCCGATGGCGGCGTCGCGCTGCCCGAT
This sequence comes from Betaproteobacteria bacterium, assembly GCA_025358705.1. Taxonomy (GTDB): domain Bacteria; phylum Pseudomonadota; class Gammaproteobacteria; order Burkholderiales; family SG8-39; genus RBG-16-66-20. The sequence goes on from JANYII010000032.1 coordinate 5,718, forward strand.
GGTGAAGAAATAGGCCGCTAAGGGGAGTTGGGGGCCTGCCATGGAGATATTTGGCATTCCTTTGCAGGCCTTCCTCTCCCAGCTGCTGCTCGGGCT
>JANYII010000037.1 GCA_025358705.1 Betaproteobacteria bacterium
GCTGCACGACTTCAACAAGTTCTGGGAAGAAATGCGCCGGCGCGAAGGCAGCCGGCGCGCACCGCTCACCGAGGCGCAGAGGAAGGCCAAGCCTCCCGTCTCGCACCCCATCTTCCTGACCCACCCGATCACCGGCCGCAAGGTCTTGTACGCGAATCCGGGATATTCAATGAAAATAAATGAACTCAGTGAAAAAGAAAGTGAAGAAACGCTGGCATTCCTCTTTGAGCACCAGACGCAGCCGAAGTACCGTTACGCGCACCAGTGGCAGGAGCGCGACGTCCTGGTGTGGGAGGATTTCGGCACCATCCACAATGCGATTCCCGACTACCTGCCGCATGAACACCGGCTGATCAAGCGCTGCCAGGTGATGGCGACGCGATTTTTCCGCGACGGAGAACCATGATGAAGCGGAGTTTTGGATTTATTTTCCTCATTTTTCTCTCTGGAAATCTGATTGCGCAACCCTATCCGGCAAAACCCATCCGCCTGCTGGTCGGTTTTGGCGCGGGTGGGCCGACCGACGTCATCGCCCGCTTCATCGCGCAGGACCTCACCGCTTCAATGGGCCAGAGCGTCCTGGTTGAGAACCGCCCCGGCGCGAATGCCATCATCGCCACCGAAGCGGTGGCGAAGTCAGCTCCCGATGGCTACACGCTGTTGTTCTCGTCCCTGTCGCTGCTGGTGAACCCCCTGCTGCCCGGCACCAAGTCCAATTACGATCCGTTCAAGGACTTCGCGCCGATCAGCAACGCGGCGAACCTGCCGATGGTGGTGGTCACTGCTGCCGGCAGCCCGATCAACTCGATGAAGGATCTGGTCGCCCAGGCGAAGGCGAAGCCCGGGGAACTCAGCTACGCGACCTCTGGTATTGGCGGTTCCACGCATCTTGCGGGCGCAATGCTGGAAGTGATGACCGGGATCAACATGATCAACGTGCCTTTCAAGGGCAACGGCCCGGCCCTGGTCGAAGTGCTTGCCGGGCGGGTGAGCTTCATGTTCTATCCCGTGGTCGGCATCGCCGACCAGATCGCAGCGAAAAAACTCAAGGCGCTGGCGGTCGGCACGGTGGCGCCGCATCCGGACTTTCCGGGCATTCCCACCATGAAGGACGTCGGTTACGCGGAACTGGTGCAGACCGCGCCCTGGGTCGGCATGCTGGCGCCGGCCGGTACGCCGCCTGCGATCGTCAACCGCCTGGCCGATGAAATGCGCAAGTCCCTCGCGCGGCCGGAGACGCGCGAACGCATGAAGGGGCAAGGCGCGATCATCGTCGGAGATACGCCGGTGGAGTTCGCTGCGTTCCTCAGGAAAGACAGTGAGCGCTGGGCACAAGTCATCAAGGCTTCGGGCGTCAAGGCGGAATGAAGCGCACCGCCGTAGATCGCAAGGTCCTGGCTTCGGTCCGCAATTTCTACGCCGCAGGGCTGAATTTCCGCGCCCATATCGATTGGGCGAACCGCGAGCGCGGCGGCGGCTACAAGGTCCCCACGCAAGCAGACATCGGCTACCGCTCGAACAACGCGCTTATCTGCAGCGGAGACGATATCGTCATCCCGAAGGACTCGACCGGTTCGGTTGAGTTCGAGGGTGAATTGGTCGCTGTGATTGGAAAGAAAGTAAAAAATGTCAGTGAAAAGGACGCCCTCCAATGCGTCGCCGGCTACACGCTCGGCAACGACGTCAGCGAGCGCGGCTGGCAGAAGAGCGACCGCACGCTCTGGCGCGCGAAAAACAGCGATTCCTTCAAGCCGATGGGGCCGGCCATCGTCGACGGCGTCGACCCCATGGCGCAGCAGATCGACGTGCGCGTCAACGGCAAGACGGTTTCCAGCTACAACACTTCCGGCATGATCTTCGGTGTTGCCCACTACATCGCGAAGATGTCCTGCTACCTGACGCTGCATCCAGGCGACGTGATCTGGTTCGGCTGCGACGGCGCGACCCTGCCGGCGCTGCAGCCGGGCGACCTGGTCGAGGTCGTGAATGAGCCTATCGGCGTGCTTGCGAACCGCGTGGTGCGAGCGGAATGAAAGCCTTCAACATCGAGGAACTGCGGCTCGCGGCCAGGCGACGGCTGCCGCGCGCAGTGTTCGACTTCATCGACGGGGGCGCAGAGAACGAGCGCACGCTGCGAGGCAACCTTGCGGCTTTCGAGAAGGTTCGATTGATGCGAAAGGTTCTGGTCGACGTTTCTGCGATCAGCACGGAAACCACCATTCTGGGGAAAAACGCCAAGCTTCCCATCGCCATCGCGCCGACCGGCGCTGTTGGATTCGGCTGGCGCGGAGGCGACATCGCCGTGGCGAGGGCGGCGGCGGCGTTCGGCATCCCGTTTTCGCTCTCGACCTCGGCAACGGCGAGCATCGAGAAGATCGCTGAGGCGGCGCCAGGCAGGCACTGGTTCCAGGCCTACTTCTTCAAGGATCGCGAATTCACCTTCGGCCTGATCGAGCGCGCGCGCCTGGCGGGCTACGACACGCTCATGGTGACCGCGGACCTGCCGGTCGGCGGCAAGCGCGAGCGCGACTTCCGCAATGACTTCTCCATCCCCTTTCGCTTCACGCCGAAGAATATGCTCGACTTCGCCACGCGCCCGGCCTGGGCGCTGGACATGCTGCTGCGTGGCGTGCCGCAGCTCGAGAATCTTGCCGGCATGACGGACCATCATGCGGATACCCGCAACCTCGTATCCTCGGTCGGGCGCAGCCAGGATGCGGCGCTCGATTGGGAGGTCATCAAGCGCGTGCGCACGGTGTGGCCCGGCAAGCTATTGATCAAGGGCGTTGTCCATCCGGAAGACGCGGAACTTGCGGTATCCCATGGTTGCGACGGCGTAATCGTCTCCAATCACGGCGGCCGCCAGCTGGACAGCGAAGTTGCTTCGTTTGACGCATTGCCCGACGTGGTACGCGCCATCGGCGGCAAGGCGAGTGTGCTGATGGACGGAGGCATCCGGCGCGGTTCGGACATCGTCAAGGCGCTCGCCCGCGGTGCGGAAGCGGTGATGATCGGCCGTGCCACTTTCTACGGCGTCAGCGCCGGCGGCGAAGATGGCGCGAAGCGTGCCCTCGAAATTCTCAGTGAAGAGTTCGTGCGCACGATGCAGCTCTGCGGTGCACGCAGCGTCGGCGAGATCGGCCCCCAGCTGCTTTACCAAGGATAGAACCATGGCACTGCCAGCACTTTCCGAAGAAACACGCCGCCGCCTGGCGGCCTGCTCCAGCGCAACGCTTGCCACGCAACTCTTCAAGCGTGGGCTGCGCAACCAGGTGATGCAGGGCGTATCGCGCCTGACGCCGACGGCGCCGACCATGGTTGGCGAAGCCTTCACGCTGCGCAATATTCCTGCGCGCGAAGACATCGATCACATCGGCGTCTACGACAATCACGAGCACCCGCAGCGAAAGTCGATCGAGATTTCGCCGCCGGGCAGCGTGCTGGTCATGGACTGCCGCGGAGATGCGCGCTGCGCCTCTGCTGGCGGCATCCTGGTGCGCCGGCTGGAAGTGCGCGGCGTGGCCGGCCTGGTCACCGACGGCGGCTTGCGCGACACGCCCGACATATCCCGGAGGAATTTCCCGGTTTACTGCAACGCACCGTCGGCGCCGATCAGCCTGACCCACCAGCACGCGGTGGAGAGCAACGTGCCGGTCGCCTGCGGCGGTGTCGCGGTGTATCCCGGCGACGTCATCGTGGGCGACGCGGAGGGCGTGATCGTCATCCCGCGCGAGATCGCAGGCGATGTCGCTGCCGCTACCTACGAGCAGGAAAAGCTGGAGGAGTTCGTCCAGATGGAAATCGCCGGCGGCCGGCCATTGCCAGGTGCTTACCCGCCGGATGCCGAGACAAAAGCGCGCTACGAGACCTGGAGAAAGAAACAAAAATGAGGAAATTCCTGCTGGGACCGGGTTTGGCGCTTTGCACGGCTGCCACGCTGGCGCAGCAGTACCCGGCTTGAGTGATCAACCCGGATTATTCGTTCTGAATCTCTAAAGTCCAAGAAAGTACTATTATTCAGGCTTAAAGGGAGGTTTCATATGCGCCAGCGGCAAAAAGGATTTACCCTGATCGAGCTCGTGGTGGTCATCGTGATACTTGGAATCCTGGCCGCGATAGCGATCCCCAAGTACACCGATCTAGCCACCTCCGCCCGCAGCGCGACGGCGCAGGGAATGTGCGGCGCCCTGGGTTCCGCCGCAGTGCTGCTTTACGCTTCCAACAAGGCGGCCACGACGGGCGCCCTCATCATCGCCGGCACCTCGTACAGCGCAACCAACTTTTCTGCCGTGACGAACGTTTACGTTGCGGCGACGGGTTGCACCTTCTCGGTGACCCCGGCGGGTGGCGTGATACAGGCCTGCACTGTGGTCCCCACGAGCATCTGCAACGGTCCGTGATCTCCCCGGGCGAGCTGACGCCTGCACGCAGGCCGCGCTACCCGGCAGCGAGATGGTGGAGGCGGCGGGAATCGAACCCGCGTCCGCAAGTCATCCACAGTCAGGACTACATGCTTAGCCTGGTTGTTTGAGCTTCGCCTCGGACCCGCCAACCGGCAGGCTGATCCTCGGCTAGCCGCTTCGACGGATCCCCGGGGCCAAGCGGCCAAACCCCGGAGAGGGGCTGATGAAAATGACGCTGCACCCCTAAGCAAGCTCGGCTTGCGCCTCCCTCACATCGGGGCCTGACCCATCAGCAGGTCAGTGCAGCGTCTCGCGGGTATTAGGCCGCGAGAGCGAAACGCGTGTCGTTGGCGTTTGAAATGATTCCAGATGGATTTACGAGGGCTCTGGTCCTCGGCATGCCCTGTGCTGCTTCAATACCTGCGTCGAAACCAGGTCGCCCCCGGTACTCAATGGTGCCAGCCCCATTATCCCACATGAAGTTTGCCGGGGTAGGGGAAAGAGGATAGTGTTGCCGCACTGTCAATCGCGCCGTCTCCGGCGGCGGCAATTCATTCTTGGGCTCGCACATGGCTCGTCCGCAAAGAATCCGCCTAGGGGATGTACTGGTCGCCGAGAAGATCATCTCCGTCGAGCAGTTGAATTTATGTCTCGATCGTCAGAAGAAGTCAGGTAAAAAGCTCGGGCGCGTCCTCGTGGAGGAAGGCTTCGCTGGCGATGAGCAGATCGCGGCGGCGCTTGCGCAGCAACTCAAGCTGGTTTACGTCGACCTGAAATCAAGGGAAATCGACGCGAAGCTCGCCCGCAAGCTGCCCGATGCCCTCGCGCGGCGCTTCCGGGCGATCGTGCTCATGGAGCGCGAAAATGATTTCCTGGTCGGGGTGACCGATCCGACCGACCTGTTCGCGTTCGATGAAATCACGCGCGTCCTGGGCAAGAGCGTCGAGGTGGCCGTCGTGGGCGAGTCGGCGCTCGCCAAGGTGATCGACCAGACCTACCGCCGCACCGCCGAAATTCGCGGACTCGTCCGGGCGCTCGAGAAGGACGTCAAGGAGTCCTACGTCGACTTCGGCGCGGCTTCCGCCGAGCTCGGGGCAGAAGATGCGCCCGTCGTGAAGCTCCTGCAATCGGTCTTCGAGGACGCGGTCCAGATCAACGCGTCGGACGTGCATATTGAACCGCAGGATGCGCGCGTGCAGATTCGCTTCCGCATCGACGGGGCCTTGATTCTTCAGACCGAGTCGAACGTGCGTGTCGGTCCGGCGCTCGTGCAGCGGCTCAAATTGATGGCCGGCCTCGACATATCCGAGCGCAGGCTCCCGCAGGATGGGCGCCTAAACGTGCTGGTGAGGGAAAAACAGATTGATGTGCGGATGTCGACGATGCCGACGCAGTTCGGCGAATCGGTGGTGCTGCGTCTGCTAAACAAAAGTACCGGGCTGCAGAGGCTCGATTCGCTCGGCATGCCGGCGGGCATGCTGGGCAGGTTGCGCGAAATCATCAAGCGCACGACGGGGACGGTGCTCGTCACCGGCCCGACCGGAAGCGGAAAGACGACCACGCTGTATGCGGCATTGTCGGAAGCCAATACGATCGACCGCAAGATCATTACGGTCGAGGACCCGGTTGAATACCGGCTGGCCGGGATCAACCAGGTCCAGGTGAACGAAAAGATCGATCTTTCGTTCGCGCGCGTGCTGCGCTCGACGTTGCGGCAGGACCCCGACATCATCCTTGTCGGCGAGATCCGGGACGAGGAAACGGCGCAGATCGCGCTGCGGGCGGCGCTCACGGGGCACCTGGTGTTTTCGACGTTGCACACGAAGGACGCAATGACGACGCCGGTGCGCCTGATAGACATGGGCACCCCTCCGTACATGGTGGCAACGGCGCTGGATGCCGTGATCGCCCAGCGGCTCGTGCGCAAAATCTGCGAAAGCTGCTCCGAGCCGCATGCGCCGGAAGAACGCGAGATGAGCTGGATCCAGCACATCCTGCCCGATACCGCAGCGGCGCGCGGTTACCTCCGCGGGCGTGGGTGTTCCCATTGCCATGGGACCGGCTACTACGGCCGCATCGGCGT
>JANYII010000078.1 GCA_025358705.1 Betaproteobacteria bacterium
CGAGCAGCGCGAGGCTGGAGGCGGCGACGCCCATCACGGCGTCGGCCTGCGGATTGGCTTTTTCGGCGAGCAGCTTGGCGGTGATCACGCCGGTCGAATCGCGCACCCAGCGGATCTCGATGTTCGGGTATTCCCTGTAGAAGCCCTGCTCGTAGGCCTTGAGCTGGTCGGTTTCGAGCGCGGTGTAGACCAGCAGCTGCGTCTTGCCCTGCGCGAAGGCGGCGCCGGCGAGGATGCCCAGCGCGATGACGCCGAGGATGCGTAGCGATTTCATGACGATCTCCCTGAGGTTGGCATGCGCAGCTTATTGCAGTTTGGTGACAGCGCGGTGACCGTCTCCAGCCTGCTTTTGGTATATTGTCGACAATCTACAAGCAATCAAATCGAACCACAAGCCGGATCGCGCAACCTTCATGGCCGCCGTACGCACCATCGAACTGCTGCAGCAGACTTCGCTCACCACCTTGGTGCAGCGGGACATCGAGCGGCGCATCCTTTCGGGCGATCTGGCCCCGGGCTCCAAGCTGGTGGAGGCCGACATCGCTGCGGCGCTGGGCGTCTCGCGCGCCCCGGTGCGCGAGGCCTTCCGCGCACTCGGCCAGGCCGGCCTGCTGCGCACGGAAAAGAACCGCGGCGTCTTCGTGCGCCAGGTATCGCTCGAGGAAGCGAACGAGATCTACGAGGTACGCGCCGCCCTGGAGGGCATGATCGGGCGCCTCGCGGCGCGCCGCATCCGCCCCGAGCAACTCGAGAAGATCCGCGCGGTGGTCAAGAAAATGCACGTCGTCAGCCGTTCGCTGGACGCCGCGGCCTATTTCCCGCTGAACGTGGAATTCCACGAACTGCTGGCGCAGGCGAGCGGCAACCGGGCGCTGATCGCCAATTACCGCCGCGTGGTGAATGAACTGGACCTGTGCCGCCGCGAGACGCTGGCGCGCAACGCCGAGAACATCCCGCTATCCACGCGCGACCACGAGGCGATCGTCAACGCGGTCGCGAAGGGCGACGAAAAGCTGGCCGAGCGGCTGCTGCACGAGCACGTGATCGAGAGCCGCGAGAGGCTGCACCGCGCGCTGGCGAAGCCTGCGCGAGCCGCCTGAGAACGCATTGCGCAACGAGGAATTCCCGAATGACCCAGGCTAAAGCACCGGTGGACGTGAATGGCGTGAAGTACCGCTGGCCGAAGCGGCCGGTGGCGGTGGTGTGCATCGACGGCGGCGATCCCGCCTACCTGCGGCAGTTCCTGGCCGACGGTTCGGTGCCGAACATCGCGCGCTTCATGACGCAGGGCTTCAGTACCGTGGCCGACGGCACGGTGCCGTCCTTCACCTGCCCGAACAACATGTCGATCATCACCGGTACGCCGGCCTCGAAGCACGGCATCTCCGGCAACTACTACCTCGACGTGCAGACCGGCAAGGCAGTGGTGATGACCGGGCCCGAGCTGCTGCGCGGCGACACGATCCTTTCTCGGTTTGCCAGCGCCGGGGCGAAAATCGTTTCGATCACCGCCAAGGATAAGCTGCGCAAGCAGCTTGGCAAGAATCTCGACGTTTCGAAGGGCAATGTCAGCTTTTCCTCCGAATTCGCCGGCAAGTGCACGCTGAAGGAGAACGGCATCGAAAACGTGCTTGAACTCGTCGGCATGCAGCAGCCGGACATGTATTCGATGGAGCTGTCGCTGTTCGTGCTCGAGGCGGGGATCAAGCTGCTGGAGAAGAATCGACCGGACCTGCTTTACCTGTCGCTCACAGATTTTGTGCAGCACAAATACGCGCCGGAAGAATCCGAGGCGAAGCGTTTCTACCAGGCGCTGGACAAGTGCTTCGGGCGCCTGGCCGAGCTTGGCGCGCTGGTCGCGCTCACCGCCGACCACGGCATGAACGACAAGTCCGATGCCGCCGGCAAGCCCAACGTGATCTGGCTGCAGGACATCCTCGACGCGAAGTTCGGCAAGGGCGACACGCGCGTGATCTGCCCGATCACGGACGCCTTCGTCGCGCACCACGGAGCGCTGGGCGGCTTCGTGCGCGTCTGGTGCACCGGCAAGGCGACGCCGGCGCAAGTCATCGATGCGATCAAGGGGATGGAGGGCCTGGAATCGGTGCTCGACAAGCGCACTGCATGCCAGGTTCACGAATTACCCGCCGACCGCGAGGCCGATGTAGTGGTGATCTCCACCGCAAATGTCTGCATCGGCGCCTCGGCCAGGGACCACGACCTCTCCGGGCTGGAAGGCCACCGCCTGCGCACCCACGGCGGCGTGTCGGAAGCGAAGGTGCCCTTTATCCTGAGCGTGCCGCTGAATGACGAGTACAAGCTCAAGGCCGGCGCCAGCACGCTGAAGAGCTACCAGATCTTCGAATACGCGCTGAACGGCGCGGCGAACTGAGCATGGCTGCGCGCCCCCAGCCCATGGCTGCGCCGCGCCGCGAGGCGATGCGTATCGCCGGCGAGAAGGTGTTCGCCGACCGCGTGATCGAAGTGCGCTACCCCTATACGGGCGAAGTGGTCGCCACGGTGCCGCAGGCGAGCGTCGAAGACGTGCGCCGCGCCTTCCGCATCGCCAGGCAGTACAAGCCGAAGCTGACGCGCCACGAGCGCTACAGGATCCTGATGCGTGCCGGCGACATCATCGCCTCGCGCAAGGAAGAGATCGCGCGGCTGATCACGCTGGAATCCGGCCTGTGCCTGAAGGACACGCTGTACGAGGTCGGGCGCGCGTCGGACGTGCTGCTCTTTTCCGCGCAGCAGGCGCTGGTGGACGACGGTCAGATTTTTTCCTGCGACCTCACGCACCACGGCAAGAGCCGCCGCGTCTACACCGTGCGCGAGCCGCTGCAGGGCGCGATCTCGGCGATCACGCCTTTCAACCATCCGCTCAACCAGGTGATCCACAAGGTGGCGCCCTCGGTCGCCACCAACAACCGCATGGTACTCAAGCCCACCGAGAAGACGCCGCTTGCCGCGCTGCTGCTGGCCGACGTGCTCTACGAGGCCGGCCTGCCGCCCGAGATGCTGTCGGTGGTCACGGGCGACCCGAAGGAAATCGCCGACGAGATGCTCACCAACCCGGACGCCGATGTCGTCACTTTCACGGGCGGTGTCGCAGTGGGCAAGTACATCGCCGCCAAGGCGGTCTACAAGCGGCAGATCCTGGAACTCGGCGGCAACGATCCGCTGGTGGTGATGGACGACGCGGACCTGGCGAAGGCGGCGGAACTCGCGGCGAACGGCTCCTACAAGAACTCCGGCCAGCGCTGCACCGCGGTGAAACGGATACTGGTTCACGAGAAGGTTGCCGCTGCGTTCACGGATATTCTGGTTCAAAAGACCAGACAGTGGTCGTACGGCGACCCGCTGGACCCGAAGGTGGACATGGGCACGGTGATCAACGAAGCGTCGGCGAAGCGTTTTGAGGCGGTGGTGAACGACGCGGTGGCGCAAGGCGCGCGCCTGCTCGCGGGCAACAAGCGCCGCGGCGCGCAGTATTCGCCCACTGTGATCGACCGCGTGCGCCCGGAGATGGACGTGGTGAAGCACGAGACCTTCGGCCCGGTATCGCCGGTGATGACTTTCGGCAGCGTCGACGAGGCGATCGCCCTGGTGAACTCGACCGCCTACGGCCTCTCGAGCGGCGTTTGCACCAACCGCATGGACGACATCATGCGTTTCGTGCGCGAGCTGCAGGTCGGCAGCGTGAACATCTGGGAGGTGCCCGGCTACCGGCTCGAGGTGACGCCCTTCGGCGGCATCAAGGATTCCGGACTGGGCTACAAGGAAGGCGTGCAGGAATGCTGCAAGAGCTTCACCAACCTCAAGACCTACTCCATCCCGTGGTGAGGCAAGGCTAGGTGCAGACCCTCATCAGTATCCTCGCCGGTGTCGCACTGCTCGTCTGGGGCACGCACATCGTCCGCTCGGGGGTGCTGCGCGTGTTCGGCGGCAACCTTCGCAAGGTGCTCGCCGACAGCGTCGCCAACCGCTTCCATGCCTTCCTCGCAGGCCTGGGGGTGACGGCGCTGGTGCAGTCCTCGAGCGCCACGGCGCTGATCGTCAGTTCGTTCGCCGGCCAGAACCTGATGGCGCTCGCACCGGCGCTCGCGCTCATGCTCGGGGCGGACGTCGGCACCAGCCTGGTGGTGCAGCTGTTCTCGTTCGACCTGTCCTGGCTCTCGCCGCTCGCGATCGGCGGCGGCGTGATCCTGCACCTGTCGCGCAAGGCGACGCGCGCCGGGCAGATCGGGCGCATCGCCATTGGCGTCGGCCTCATCATCCTCGCGCTGCAGATGATCCTGCAGGCGGCGCGTCCCATGACGCAGGGCGCGGGCGTCAAGGTGATTTTCGCCACGCTGACGGGCGATCCCATGTTCGACATGCTGATCGGCGCGCTGTTCACGATGCTCGCCTGGTCGAGTCTCGCGGTGGTGTTGCTCACCGCGGCTTTCGTCGCCACTGGGCTGGTCGGCCTCAAGGTCGCGCTGTTCCTGGTGCTCGGGGCGAACCTCGGCAGCGGCCTGCTGGGCGTGCTCGCCACCTCCGGCACGAGTCCCGCGGGCCGGCGCGTCGCGATCGGCAACCTGGTGTTCAAGGTCGTCGGCTGCGCCATCGTGGCGCTGCTGCTCGGCCGCATCGAGGCCGGCCTCGCCTGGCTGGATCCGGATCCGCAGCGGATGGTGGTCAACTTCCACACCGCGTTCAACGTGATGCTGGCGGTGGTGTTCATCTTCTTCACCGAGCCGGTGGCGCGGCTCGCGGCGCGCCTGATTCCGGACGACTCGGAAAAAACCGCGGCAATGCGGCCCAAGAATCTCGACCCGGCCGCGCTGGAGACGCCGGCGCTCGCGCTCGCCAACGCGGCACGTGAGGCGCTGCGCATCGGCGACATCGTCCAGAAGATGCTCGAAGGCATGCTGCTGGCGGTGCGCACGAACGACGGCAAGCTCGCGCGCGAGGTGAAGCGCATGGACGACGCGGTGGACGACCTCTACACCTCGATCAAGTTCTACCTGACGCAGATCAGCCGCGAGGCGCTGGACGAGCGCGAGAGCCGGCGCTGGGCCGAGATCATGTCCTTCACCATCAACCTGGAACACGTCGGCGATATCGTCGAGCACATCGTGGACGACCTGGAGGGGAAGAAGATCTCGAAGGGGCGCTCGTTCTCCGAGGCGGGCATGAAGGAGATCGAGGAACTGCATGCGCGCCTCATGGCCACGCTGCACCTGGCGCTTAACGTGTTCCTGAACGGCGACCTTAAAAGCGCGCAGACGCTGATCGCGCAGAAGGCAGAGTTCCGCGACCTGGAGCGCGCCTACGCCGGCACGCATTTCGACCGCCTCTCCTGGCAGACGCCGGAGTCCATCGAAACCAGTTCCCTGCACCTGGACATCATCAACGAGTTCAAGCGCATCAATTCGCATTTCTGCGCCATCGCCTACCCGATCCTCGAGGAGGCGGGCGTGCTTGCGCGCACGCGCTTGCGCGACAGCGCCTGAGCCGGATGCTTTCGATTGCCGAAATCAGCGCGCTCTATGCCTCGAAGGGCGGGCGCATGTACAGCGGCGAGCCGGTGACGCAGCTGGAGCATGCGCTGCAGACGGCGTGGCAGGCTGAACGTGCCGGCGCGTCCGATGCGCAGGTCGCCGCGAGCCTGCTGCACGACATCGGCCACATGGTGAACGACCTCGGCGAGACGCCGACCGAGCAGGGTGTCGACGACCTGCACCAGTATCATGCCCTCGCCGCGCTGCGGGGCGCGTTTCCCGACGCCGTGGTCGAACCGATCCGCTGGCACGTGGACGCCAAGCGCTACCTGTGCCGCGAGCGCCCGGAGTACTACGCAAGCCTGTCGCCCGATTCGAAGCGCAGCCTGGTCCTGCAGGGCGGCGTCTTCTCCTTGGAGGAGGCGGGCGCCTTTTCCGCCCGGCGCTGGGCCGAGGACGCGGTGAAGCTCCGGCTCTGGGACGACCTGGCGAAGAACGCCGGGGAGAGCACGCCCGGCTGGGCTCATTTCGAGGCGGTCCTGGAACGGGTAGTGTCATCGAGCTGAGTTCCGGCATCACCCTGGCAGTGCTTGGCGCGGCGCTCGCGCACGCCACGTGGAACGCCATGGTCAAGTCGAGCACGGATGTGCTGCTCGACACCACCAACGTGGTCGTGGGCGCCGGCGTCGCCGCGTTGCCCATCGTTTTCCTGGTCGAGCCGCCCGCGCCGGCTTCGTGGCCGTATCTCGTCGCCTCGGTCGTGATCCATATCGGCTATTACGTCGCGCTGGTGGGCGCCTACCGCGCCGGCGACCTGTCGCACGGCTATCCGATCATGCGCGGCATGGCGCCGCTCGTCGTGGCGCTCAGCGCGGCGCTGTGGCTGCGCGAGGCGCCGACGCCCGCGATCTGGGCCGGCGTGTTGCTGATCTCCGGCGGGGTGCTGTCGCTCGGGCTGGTGGGCTTTCGCTGGCGCGAGTCGCGCGTCTCGACCGGCTGGGCATTGCTGAACGCCGGGATCATCGCTGGCTACACGCTGGTGGACGCCGCAGGCGTTCGCCTCTCAGGCAGCCCCGAGGGCTACGTGCTGTGGATTTTCCTGCTCGACGCGGTGCCTTTTCCGATCATTGTCTTCATGCTGAAGAAGAATGTCCTGGTTGAATATTCGAAAAAGTACTGGTTGCGCGGCCTGGTCGGCGGCGTGCTCTCGGCGGGATCCTACGGCGTCGCGCTCTGGGCGATGACGAGGGCCCCGGTCGCCGCGGTGGCCGCGTTGCGCGAGACCTCCGTGGTGTTCGGCGCGCTGATCGGCGCCTACTTCCTGCGTGAAGGCCATGTCGGGCGCAGGCTGGGCGGCGCGGCCATCGTCGCCGCCGGCGTGATTGCGCTGAAGCTATGAACGAACTGCCGAAGAATGCGGAAATTGTCATCGTCGGCGGCGGCATCGCCGGAGTGAGCGTCGCCTACCACCTCGCCAAGCTCGGGAAGAAAGACGTGCTGCTGCTCGAGCAGGGCAGCCTCACCTGCGGCACTACCTGGCACGCGGCGGGGCTGGTGGGCCAGATGCGGCCCAACCGCTCGATGACGCGCATGAGCCAGTACGGCATCGGCCTGTACGCGTCGCTCGAAGCCGAGACCGGGCTCGCCACGGGATGGAAGCAGTGCGGCAGCGTGAACGTGGCGCGCACCCCCGAGCGCTGGATCGTCTACCAGCGCCAGGCAGCGATGGCACGCAGCTTCGGCATCGAAGTGCATCTCATCACGCCGCGCGAGGCGGCGCAGAAGTGGCCGCTGCTGCACGCGGACGACCTGCAGGGCGCGCTCTGGTTCCCGCAGGACGGCAAGGCCAACCCTGCCGACCTCACGCAGTCGCTGGCGAAAGGCGCGCGTGACCGGGGCGTGAAGATCGTCCAGGGGGTGAAGGTTTCCAGGGTTGCCTTGAAAAATAAAAGCATAGCCGGAATAGAAACTGACCAAGGTCCCATTTCCTGCAACACCCTCGTCAATTGCACTGGCCAATGGGCGAGACAGTTCGGCGCGATGGCGGGCGTGAGCGTGCCGCTGCATTCCGCCGAGCATTTCTACATCGTCACGGATCGCATCGAGGGCGTGCAGCCGATGCTGCCCGTGATGCGCGACCCGGACGGCTGCACGTACTTCAAGGAGGAAGTCGGCGGCCTGCTGATGGGCGGCTTTGAGCCGAAAGCGAAGCCCTGGGGCATGGATGGGATCCCGGAAAAGTTCGAATTCCAGCTGCTGCCCGAGGACTGGGACCAGTTTGAAATCCTGATGACGAACGCGATCCACCGCGTGCCGGCGCTCGGCAAGGCGGGCGTGAAGATGCTGCTGAACGGACCGGAGAGTTTCACGCCCGACGGCAATTTCATCCTCGGCGAAGCGCCGGAGGTGCGCAATTATTTCGTCGCCGCCGGATTCAACTCCGCCGGCATCGCCAACGGCGGCGGCGCGGGCAAGCTGCTCGCCGAATGGATCGTCGGCGGCGAAGCGCCGATGGATCTCTTTGAAGTGGACATCCGGCGCTTCGGCGCCTACGCCGCCGGCACGGACTGGCTGCGCGAACGCACCGTCGAGTCGCTCGGCCTGCATTACGCCATGCGCTGGCCGCGCCACGAACTCGAGTCGGGCCGTCCCCTGCGCGTCTCGCCGCTGTACGGGCGCCTGCAGGGGAAGGGGGCGCAATTCGGGTCCAAGATGGGCTGGGAAAGGGCGAACTGGTTCGGCCCGCCGGTGGAATACACCCTTGGCAGGCCCAACTGGCTCGCGTCGGTGATCGAGGAGCAGAGGGCCGTTCGGAACGCGGCGGGAATTTTCGACCAGACTTCTTTCGGCAAGTTGCGCGTGACCGGTCGCGACGCGCGCGCCTTGCTCGAAAGAGTATGCGCGAACCGGATCTGTGAACTTACCTACACTCCAATGCTCAATCGAAAGGGCGGCTACGAAAGCGACGTCACCGTGCAGCGCTGGGGAGAACACGAATTCTTCATCGTCACCGGATCGGCGC
>JANYII010000109.1 GCA_025358705.1 Betaproteobacteria bacterium
CCGCCGATACCTCGGATTCCGTCCCGATGCGCTGCAGGGGGGCGAGCTTCGGCAGCGAGCGGATGCGCGCCTGCATCTCGGGCGGGTACTGGTCCATGCCGCTGGAGGCGATCCAGCCGGGCGCGACGGCATTCACGCGCACCGGCGCCCACTCGAAAGCCGCCGTTTCGGTGAAGTTGAGCATGCCGGCGCGCGCCGCGCCCGAATGACCCATGGACGGCATGCCGTTCCACATATCGGCGATGATGTTGACGATCGTGCCAGCCTTGGCCTGCTTCATCCACTGCGTGTAGCACTCGCGCGCCACCAGGAAGCCGCCGGTGAGGTTGGTGCGCACCACCGCGTCCCAGCCCTTGGCCGAGATCGATTCCAGCGGCGCGGCGAACTGGCCGCCGGCGTTGTTGACCAGCAGGTCGATGCGGCCGAAGTCCGCGAGGATTTTCGCGATCGAGGTTTTTACGGCTTCTTCTTCTCTTATATCCAGGGGAAAACAAAGCGCTTCCCCTCCGGCCTTGGCGATTTCATCCCTGACCGTGGAGAGCTTCTCGATCTTTCTGCCGACGAGGGCGACCTTGGCGCCGAGCGAAGCGAGCTCGTGCGCGGTGCAGCGCCCGATGCCGGAGCCGCCGCCGGTGACAATCGCGACCTGGCCTGCAAATAGGCCGGGGCGGAAGACCGAGGCGTAGGTGGTGGGCATGAATGGCGTTAGTGTAAAGTTTCTTGGTCCCATGCTGAAAATCAATTCCGAACGGCTGTGGCATACCCTAATGGACCTGGCGAAGATCGGCGCCACGGAGAAGGGCGGCGTGCGCCGCCTCACGCTGAGCGACGAAGACCGGCGCGGGCGCGACCAGTTCGTCGCGTGGTGCAGGCAGGCGGGGCTGGCGGTGGAAGTGGACGGCATCGGCAACATCTTCGGACGGCGGGCGGGCACCGATGCGGATGCGCTCCCCGTTGCCGTGGGAAGTCACCTCGACTCGCAGCCTTCCGGCGGCAAGTTCGACGGCGCCTACGGCGTCATGGCCGGCCTGGAGATCGTGCGCGCGCTGAACGACGCGGGGGTGAAGACGCGCGCGCCGCTGGAGGTCGTCTCCTGGACCAACGAAGAAGGCTCGCGCTTCGTGCCCACCCTGATGGGCTCGGGCGTCTATGCCGGTGTTTTTTCCCTCGACAAGATTCTTGAAGAAAAAGATGTGGACGGAATCAGCGTGCGGGAAGCTCTCAACCAGACTGGCTACGCCGGCAAAGCGAAGCCCCACAAGCTGGGCGCCTACTTCGAAGCGCATATCGAGCAGGGCCCGGTGCTGGAGCAGACAAAGACAACCATTGGTGTGGTGCAGGGGGCGCTCGGCCAGCGCTGGTTCGATGTCGCGATCACCGGCCAGGATTCGCATGCCGGCCCGACGCCCATGGAGACGAGGAAAGACGCGCTGCTGGCCGCGAGCCGGCTGGTGCTCGAAGTGAACCGCATTGGGACGGGTTTTCCCGATTACGCGCGCGGCACGGTGGGTTTCATGCAGGTCAAGCCGAACTCGCGCAACGTGGTGCCCGGCGAAGTGCAAATGACGGTGGACCTGAGGAATGCGAAAGACGGAACGCTTTCGGCCATGACTTCGGAATTGAAGAAAAAAATACTGGAAATAGAAAAGGAAACCCGAACCGCCATCGCGGCCAGGGAGGTCGTCTACTTTCCGCCCAGCGAGTTCACCCCGGACCTGGTGGCAAGCGTGCGCGAAGGCTCAAAGGCGTTCGGCTATACGCACCGCGACATGGTGAGCGGCGCAGCGCACGACGCCGTGTACATGGCGCGCATCGCGCCCACCGCCATGGTGTTTGTGCCCTGTGAAGGCGGCATCAGCCACAACGAGATCGAGAATGCGCGCGCGGAAGACCTCGCCGCCGGATGCAACGTGCTGCTGCACGCGGTACTTGCCCGTGCAGGTACCGCGTAGCCGAAGCAGTACCGCGCAGCGGCGCGGTGCTAGGCCGCGGGCCCTGCCGGCATCAGGACGGTCTGCGTGCCGTCGGCGAAGCCGATTCCCATCGCCTTCAGCGACGCCTCGATGCGCTTGAGTGCTTGCGCGCGCACGTCGAACTGCTTGCCGGGAGCGGTGCGAAATTTGCAGCGGAAGATCTTCACGCCCGGATCGACGCGGTAGAGCTTGCCCTTGAGCGATTCCATGATCAGCGGGCCGATTTCGGGATCCGCTTTCATCTCCTCGCCGACTTTCTTGATCATCTTGCGGATCTTTTCGCTGTCGATGCCGATCGGCATCGGGATGTTGAATTTCTCGATGACCCAGTCGCGCGAAGTATTGCGCACCGTGCCAAGCGCTCCGTAGGGCACGAAATGCAGCGGGCCGTTGTGATGCCGTAGCGCCACGGTGCGCAGCGTGATCCGTTCCACGGTGCCCTTGATGGAGGTGCCGCTCTCGATGTATTCGCCGATGCGGAACGCATCCTCCGCGAGGAAGAAGATGCCCGCGATCACGTCGCGCACCAGGGCCTGCGCGCCGAAGCCCAGCGCCAGGCCGACCACGCCGGCGCCCGCCAGCAGCGGCGTGATCTCGATCCCGAGCGCCCAGAGCGAGGACATGATCAGCAGGATGGTGATCAGCACCGCCGTCGTCACCCGCAGCAGCGGCAGCAGCGTCAGCAGCCGAGCGCCCGGCCCGGGCTCGCCGTGGACGGCGGGCGCGATCTGCCCGAGGCGGTGATCGATGGAGGTCTTGATGGTGATCCACACCACGTTTGCGAGCAACACCAGCGCCGCCACCGCCAGGATGCGCAGGCCGAGCAGGACCAGGGGTTTTTCGCTTGCCGCCAGCTCGGAGACGGGCGTGTCCAGCGCGATCGCGCAGGCGCCCAGGCCGAGCAGGACCACGACGAACCGCGCCGCGGACAGGACGATGCCGGGCAGCAGGCCGGTATCTTCCATATCGGTCCAGAAAAAATGCACCAGGTCGCGCAACGCCATCTGCAGCGCGACCACGACCACGACGATGGCCACGATCAGCGCCGTGGACGTGGAGCTGAGCAGCCAGATGGCGTAGATCGCGACGATCGCCAATGCCGCGAGGAACGAGCGCGATATGCGCGGCGGCGCGCGCCCTGCCGTGCCCGCGACGCGCACCGGGCGGCGGATGAACAGCAGCGCGGCCGCGATCAGCAGCGCGGCGGTAAGGCTGGCAATGGCCAGGCGCACCGCGGCCGCGGCATGGCGCGCATCGACGACCCGCTCCAGCAATTCCGGCACGAAACCCTCGAGCGAAAGCAGGAAGACGATCGCCATCGCGGCCGCCGCCAGCCATCGCGCCCGGCGGGACTCGACCGGCACCAGCCGCAAGCGCGGACGGCCTGGCGCGAGAATCAGACTCACGCCCATCCAGGCCGCGCGCAGCACCAGCAGCAGCAGGGTTGCCGCGACCACCAGTTCGTGGACGCCCTTGGGCCAGGTAAACGCCGCCGACGCGCCGATGGCGGCAACGGTGAACAGCAGCAGGCCGGATCCCAGGAAAAGCAGCCGCCGCAAGGCATGCCGCAGTGCTTGGCGCGGCGTCAATACCGGCGTCGCGCGCAGCGCGTTGAAAGGCGCCATGGCATACGACCAGTAAAGCCATTCGACCGCGCTGCCCACCAGCAGCAGGATCAGCAGGTAGGTAAAGGCGCGCACGCCGGAACCGCTCATCAGCGCGTCGGAGGATGCCGCGTACAGGCGGCGGATTTCATCGGGCGCCTGGACGAGGTCGCTGCCCAGCCGTTCGGTACGCTCTTTTGCTTCGGCGAGCAGCTTCATCGCGAGGCCCGCCAGCCCGCTCTCGGAAATCAGCGGCGTCATGGCGCGGGCTCCCCGACCGGCGCAGGCTGCGGCCCGGCGGCCTGGTCTTCGGGAAGGCGCGCGTCGGAAGCGTCGGCGTAGGCGGGCAGGAGGCGCGTCACCGACACACCCTCGCCGAGCACACGCGCCTGGCAAGCGAGCCGGTCGCCCTCGTGGGCGTGAACGCGGGCCAGGGTTGCGTGCTCGATATCGTTCAACGGCGACAGCGACTGCGTACCCGAGTCGACATGCACGCGGCAGGTGCCGCAGCGGCCGCGCGCCGAACAGACGTGCGCATGCGGAACGTCGTTCAGCAGGCTCAGTTCCAGGATGGACAGCCCGCGCCGTCCCTGGACGGACAGGCCGCCGTCATAGGCGACATGCACGGGTTTCATCCGGTCGCGCAGCATGCGCGCGGCAAATATGCCGGCCGCAATCAGCAGCAGGACGCCATAGGTGGTGAGCACGCGCGACTGGAATACATCGAGCTTCGAGGTGAACTTGACGATGCTGACGATATTGTCCGTAAGGTGCGTTTTCCAAACGGGATCCGTCGCCAGTTTTTCGAGCACTTCCTTGCCCGATTCGGCGAAGCCGACCAGCGCCAGGATCGGCGCCGCGAACAGCACCGGCAGCACCAGGGCGCCGATGCGCCGCCACACCGGCTTGAGCACCAACCAGGAGTAGAGGCCGAGCGCGCCGTGGATCCAGACAATCACCACCACGAACAACTGCTGGAAGGCGTAGGCCGGGGAGAATTTCCAGTAGATCGCGAGCATCATGCCGTAGGCGGAATCGAAATCGGGCGTCACCTGGTCGGCCATGTAGGTCACGACCACGTGGTTCAGCAGCAGCGGCGGCGTGAGCAGTCCCAGCACCAGTTGCGCTACGTCGGTACGGCTCATGGCAAGCGAGCGACGCGCCGAGATCGCGTATAACCCGAGCGCCACGTGCACGCATACAGAGCCCAGCAGCAGCCACTGGCCGAAGCTCGTCCGCCAGGGGTCCATCAGGTGGGCGCGCCAGGCCTCCATTGCCGCAAGCGAATGGATGCCGATCGCCAGATTGGCGAGATGGCCCGCGACGAAGGCCATCAAGACGAGGCCGGTAGCCAGCCTCACGCTGCGAACCACCCTCCCGGTGTGCATATCGGGAATTATAGGCTTGGACTAAAATTCCCTTCCCGTGATTCCCCGCACCCTTTTCACCCCCGAGCACGAGACCTTCCGCGACAGCGTGCG
>JANYII010000122.1 GCA_025358705.1 Betaproteobacteria bacterium
CTCGGACACGCGCACGCAGGGCCAGATGTACGACGCGGCCTCGACGGTCCTCGCGCAGAAGCTTTCCCAAGTCCAGGGCGTCGGGCAGGTCACCGTCGGCGGCAGCTCGCTGCCCGCGGTGCGCGTGGAGTTGAACCCGCAGGCGCTCTACAAGTACGGCATCGGCCCGGAGCAGGTGCGCGCCGCGATCACCTCCACCAACGTCAACCGGCCCAAGGGCACGCTGTCCGAGGGTGACCGGCAGTGGCAGATCCTCGCCAACGACCAGGCGAAGAAGGCCGCCGAGTACATGCCGATCGTCATTGCCTACAGGAACAACGCGCCGGTGCGCCTGTCGGATGTCGCCGAGGTGGTGGATTCGGTGCAGGACCTGCGCAACGCGGGCTCGGCGAACGGCAAGCCCTCGGTGCTGCTGATCATCAACCGCCAGCCGAACGCCAACATCATCGAGACGGTGGAGCGGGTGAAGGACCTGCTGCCGCTCTTGCGCGCCTCGATCCCGAGCGACCTGAACCTCGACCTGGTGCTCGACCGCACGCCGACCATCCGCGGCTCGCTGCGCGACACCGAGCGCACGCTGGTGATCGCCATCTTCCTCGTGGTCCTCGTCGTGTTCCTGTTCCTGCGCGACTGGCGCGCGACGCTGATCCCGTCGGTCGCGGTGCCGGTGTCGCTGATCGGCACCTTCGGCGTCATGTACCTGTGCAAGTACAGCCTGAACAACCTGTCGCTCATGGCGCTCATCATCGCCACCGGCTTCGTCGTGGACGACGCCATCGTGGTGCTGGAGAACATCTCGCGCCGCATCGAGAAGGGCGAGGAACCGAAGGCCGCGGCGCTCGCCGGCGCGAAGGAGGTCGGCTTCACCGTGCTCTCCATGAGCCTGTCGCTGATCGCGGTGTTCATCCCGATCCTCCTGATGGGCGGCATCGTGGGAAGGCTGTTCCGCGAATTCGCGGTGGTGTTGTCGGTGGCGATCCTGATCTCGCTCCTCGTCTCGCTGACGACGACGCCGATGATGTGTGCTCTTCTTTTGAGGAGAAAATCCGAAGGTAAAAGAAAACTATTTTTTCGCTGGAGCGAGAACGCCTTCAATTTCGTGCTGCGCGGCTACGAAGTCTCGCTCGGCTGGGCGCTGCGCTGGAAGCTGCCGACGGTGCTGCTCCTGGCGCTGACCATCGGCCTGAATTTCTACCTCTATTCGATCGTGCCGAAGGGATTCTTCCCGCAGCAGGACACCGGGCGGCTGGTCGGCTTCATCCAGGCCGACCAGGGCATTTCCTTCCAGGCGATGCGCGGCAAGCTCTCCGACTTCATCGACATCGTGCGCGCCGACCCGGACGTGGTGAACGTGGTCGGTTTCTCCGGCGGCGGCGGCTTCGGCGGCCGCAACACGGGCTCGATGTTCGTCACCCTCAGGCCGCTGTCGGAGCGCAAGCTATCGGCCGACCGCGTGGTCGCGCGCCTGCGCGTCGCGCTGGCGCAGGAACCGGGCGCGAACCTGTTCCTCGTGCCGGTGCAGGACATCCGCATCGGCGGCCGGCAGTCGAACGCGCAATACCAGTTCACGCTGCTCGCGGACGATCTCGAGGTGCTGCGCGTCTGGGCGCCGAAGGTGCGCTATGCGCTCGCCGACCTGCCCGAGCTGACGGACGTGAACACCGACCAGCAGGACAAGGGCCTGCAGACTTCGCTCGTCATCGACCGCGACACCGCTTCCAAGCTCGGCGTCACCACGCGCATGATCGACGCCACGCTGAACGACGTCTTCGGCCAGCGCATCGTCTCGACGATCTACAACCCGCTGAACCAGTACCGGGTGGTGATGGAAGCCGCGCCGCAGTACTGGCAGAACGCGGAGGCGCTTAAATCCGTCTATGTGACCGGCACCGCCGGCGCGCAGGTGCCGCTGTCGGCCTTCAGCCGCTACGAAACCACCAATACGCCGCTGAACGTGGCGCACCAGAGCCAGTTCGCCGCCAACACCATCTCCTTCAACCTGCCGCCCGACGTGGCGCTCTCCACCGCGACCGACGCGGTGAATGCGGCGATGGACCGCATCGGCGTGCCCACCGGCGTCTACGGCAGCTTCCAGGGCACCGCGCGCGCCTTCCAGGCTTCGCTCGAAAACCAGCCTTTCCTGATCTTCACCTCGCTGCTCGCCATCTACCTGGTGCTCGGCATGCTCTACGAGAGCGTGGTGCATCCCATCACGATCCTCTCGACGCTGCCCTCGGCGGGCGTGGGCGCGATCCTCGCGCTGCTGCTGTTCGGCTCGGAGCTGAACATCATCTCGCTGATCGGCGTGGTCCTGCTCATCGGCATCGTGAAGAAGAACGCCATCATGATGATCGACTTCGCCATCGACGCGCAGCGCGCGCGGGGCCTCACGCCCGAAAAGGCGATCTTCGAGGCCTGCCTGGTGCGCTTCCGCCCGATCATGATGACCACCATGGCGGCGTTGCTCTCGGCGGTGCCGCTCGCCATCGGCTTCGGCGAGGGCGCCGAGCTGCGCCGGCCGCTGGGCATCGCCATCTGCGGCGGCCTGATCGTGAGCCAGATGCTGACGCTGTATTCCACGCCGGTGATTTATGTATACCTTGACCGTTTCCGCACCTGGATTTCAGGCATTCGGATTTTTCGTTCTAGAGTTCCGGAAGTGAAATGAAAAAGGCGGCAACTTCAATTGCAATGATGTTCCTCGCTGGCTGCACAGTCGGTCCTGACTTCCTGCGCCCGAAGGTCGAAACACCTGCCGCCTACAAAGAGGCGGGCGACTGGAAGCCGGCCGCGCCGCGCGACACCGAGGCGCGCGGCAAGTGGTGGACGGCCTTCGGCGATGCGCAGCTCGACGGCCTGATGGCGCAGGTGGACGTCTCCAACCAGGGCATCGCCGCGGCGGAAGCGCAGGTGCGCGTCTCGGCCGCGCTCGCCGAGCAGTCGCGCGCCTCGTGGTGGCCGAGCCTCACGGGGCAGGTGTCGCGGACCGAATCCAAGCCGTCCTCGACCACCGGCCCGATCGTTGGCGCGACCACCAGCAAGCGCATCATCGACTCGATGCCGCTGAACGCCTCCTGGGAGGCGGACCTGTGGGGCCGCATCCGGCGCCTGGTCGAGTCGGGCGACGCTTCCACCAAGGCGAGCGCGAGCGACCTGATGAACGCGCGCCTCTCGGCGCAGGCGACGCTGGCGCAGAACTACTTCGCGCTGCGCTCGCTCGATTCGCAGAAAACACTGCTCGATGAAACCACCGCGGCCTACGCCAAGACGCTGGAACTGACGAAGAACCGCTACACGGTCGGCGTAGCCTCGCGCGCCGACATCGTGCAGGCGGAATCGCAGCTCGCCTCGACGCGCTCGCAGGCGCTCGACCTCGGCGTGCAGCGCGCGCAGCTCGAGCACGCCATCGCGGTGCTGCTGGGTACGCCCGCCGGCGGATTTACGCTCGCGCCGGGTTCGCTTGCGGCCGCGCCGCCGCCGGTGCCTGCCACCGGCCTGCCCGCGGACCTGCTCGAGCGCCGGCCGGACATCGCGGCGGCCGAGCGGCGCGTCGAAGCGGCCAACGCGCAGATCGGCGTCGCCAGGGCGGCGTTCTTCCCCACCGCGACGCTAGGCGCCACCTACGGCTACCAGACCGCGACGCCCGCGCTCTGGTTCAAGCACCCGAGCCTGTTCTGGTCGGTCGGGCCCGCGCTCGCGCTGACGCTGTTCGACGGCGGGCGGCGTTCCGCGGTCTCCGACCAGGCGATGGCGAGCTACGACCAGACCGTCGCCAATTATCGCGGCACCGTGCTGCAGGCCTTCGCCGACGTCGAGGACAACCTCGCCGCGTCGAGGATCCTCGAGGCCGAGGCCGAGATCCAGAACGAGGCCGTGAAGTCCGCCCAGCAGTCGCTCGACATCACCGTCAACCAGTACAAGGCGGGCATCGTCACCTACCTGCAGGTGGTCGTGGCGCAGACCCAGGCGCTCCAGGCGCAGACCACCGCGCTCGGCATCCGCAGCCGGCGTATGGCCGCCAGCGTGCTGCTGGTCAAATCCCTCGGCGGCGGCTGGTAAAAATCGGGGTCAGAGCCCGATTTATTTGAAGGCGAATTCCAGGATCGCCTTCACGGTCCATTTGTCCGCCGCATCGTTCAGGCCGCGGCCGATGCCGATGTGCAGCGGGACCGGCGTGCGCGTGGTCTCCAGCGCGACGTAGAGCGTCTGTGGTCGCTCGGCACGCGGCGCTGGGTGCCCGAAGCGGCCAAGCTCCGTGTAGTACTCCAGGCCGAGCGAAGTGCCTTCGCTCACCGTTTTCGCGACCTTGAGCGATGGATTCAACGTCGGCCGCCCGCCGCGCTCCGGGCCGTTCAGCGCCCAGTCCAGCACCGGATTCGCGGCGACCAGCCAGTCGCGGTTCTTCCAGCCGATGATCGGGCGCAGCTCGAGGCGCCGCGTCCCGGGCTCGAAATTCCGATTCAGCCACGAGTATTCCCCGTTCAGGCCCGCGAACCAGCCGGCCGCGCCGTCTTTCGGGCGCAGCGGCAGCCACTTCAGGCGCGCTTTCGGCCCGCCGAACAGCACGCGGCCCTCGGCGTCGCGCGTGTAGGGCAGGTAGAGCCCGGCCTCCAGCGTCCTCGTCAATCCCCAGGAAAATTCCGGCGTCACGCGCAATCCGCGGTGCGGCGTCACTTCGTTCGGGAATTCCGGCGTGCGCCTGCCGCTCGGCGTGGTGTTGACGTGCAGCTCGACGCCGGCCTCGCCCGGCTCGTTGATGTCGTCGGTATAGACCTGGATCTCGTCCGGCAGCGCGGCGCGCGCGCAGGGGAGGGCGAGGAGCAGCGCGACGGCGAAAATAAACGGATTCAGGGCGGCATTTCCTCCTCAACAGCCTATCATTCCGCCGCATGCCGGGTGAATCGCCGACCATCGCCAAGACGGATCTGTTCGCCCGCCTCGCCGCCGGCCATGCGGCAGGCATCACCGTCGTCACCCCCAACCGGCGCCTGGCGCAGGTGCTGAAGGCCGAGTTCGATTCCTTCCAGGCCGGCAAGGGCCTTTCCGTCTGGGAAGACGCCGATATCCTGCCGCTCGAGTCCTTCGTCGGCCGTTGCCACGAGGAAGCTCTTTACTCCGACGATGGCAGCGGCTTGCCGATGCTCCTGTCCGGCACGCAGTCGCTCGCGCTCTGGGAAAAGGCGATCCGCGGCTCGCGCTGGAGCGGCGTGCTGCTGGACGTGCCGCAGACCGCGGTCAGCGCGCAACAGGCCTGGAAGACCGCGCATGCATGGCGCATCGCCGGTGCCCTGGAGAAGTTCGAGGGCACCGAAGACACGCGCGCCTTCGCCGACTGGGCACGCGACTACGCCATGCGCTGCGACAAGGCGGGGTTCATTGACGCTTCTTTTCTTTTTGATTCTTCCCTGAAAATCGAAAAACCGAAACTGCTGGTGGCCTACGCTTTCGACATCGTGCCGCCGCAGACGGAACAGTTCTTTTTGCGCCTGGGTGCCGTTTCCTGCGTCCCGGACAAAAAACTTTCGGTGGCCAGGAAAACTTCCTTCGCCTCGCCGCGCGAGGAACTCGAAAGCGCGGCGCGCTGGGCGCGCGCGAGGCTCGAAGAGGGCAGGAAAAAAATCGCCGTGGTCGTGCCCGACCTCGAGTTGCGCCGGCGCGAAGTGGCGCGCGTGTTCGCGCGCATCATGGGCTCGCCGCTGCCGTTCGAGCTGTCCATCGGCGAACCGCTGGACCATTACCCCCTGGTTGCCTTTGCCTTGAACGTGCTTGAATTTTCACAGGGCGAAAAACCCTATGAAGAAGTCAGCCGCATGCTGCGCTCTCCCTTTCTTTCCGGCGCGGAGGGCGAGAGGGCGGCGCGCGCGCGGCTGGACGCGAAGCTGCGGCGCCAGGCGGACGCGGAAATCTCGCTCGCGAAATTGACCGGCATGGTTGGCGAAGGCTTGTCTTTGCGTTCGCTGCTCGTATCCTGGTTCAATAAAGCAAAGGAAATTGAAGGCAAACCCCTTTCCCCCCACGACTGGGCGCAGCATTTCACCGCGCTGCTGGACGCGGCGGGATTTCCCGGCGACCGCGTGCCCGATTCGGCCGAATTCCAGGCGCGCGCCAGGTTCAACGAGCTGCTGGGCGAATTTTCGCGCCTGGGCCTCGTTGCTCCGGTTTTTTCTTCCCGGGAGGCAACCAGGAACCTGCGCCGCCTCTGCGCCGACACGCTGTTCCAGCCCGAGGGCGTGGGTGGCATTGGCGCGCCCGTGCAGGTGCTCGGCCTGCTCGAATCCGCCGGCATCGAGTTCGACGCGCTCTGGGTGAGCGGGCTCACCGACGGCGCCTGGCCGCAGCGCGTGCACGCGGATCCGTTCCTGCCGGTGGTGCTCCAGCGGAAGGCGGGCATTCCCCAGGCGTTCGCCGAACCCTCGCTCGCGCTCGACCGCCTCCGCACCGAGGGCTGGCTGGGCGCCGCGGAGGAGGTGGTGTTCTCCTGGGCGCGGCGCGAAGAGGACCGCGAGCTCTCGCCCAGCCCGCTCATCGCGCAGGTGCCGGATGGGACGGTCGACCTGCCGCCCCTGGTTTCCCACAGGGACTTGATATTCAAGAACGGAAAAACGGAAACCTTCACGGACGAGAAGGCGCCGCTGCTCGCGAACAGGATGGTGCGCGGCGGCACGCGCGTGCTCGCCGACCAGGCGGCGTGCCCGTTCCGCGCCTATGCGCGCCACCGCCTCGGCGCGGAGGCGCTCGACGCGCCGGAGCCTGGGCTGGACGCGATGCAGCGCGGGCAGTTGCTGCATGCGCTGATGGCGGGAATATGGGGTGAATTGAAGAGCAGTCCTGCTTTGTCATCTGAAATAAAACCGGCCATGGAAAAATCAGCGGCCGCGGCGGTCGCGGACCTCGGTATCGAAGGCAAGTTCGCCGAACTGGAAGTGCGGCGCCTGGTCCGCCTCGCGAGCGAGTGGCTCGAGGTCGAGCGCGCTCGTCCGCCCTTTGAAGTGGTCCGCATCGAAAAGAAGGAGCCGCTCGAAATCGGCGGCCTCACGCTGAACGGCCGCATCGACCGCATGGACCGTCTCGCGGATGGAAGCCACGCGATCATCGACTACAAGACCGGCAGCCGCGCGACGCCGAAGGACTGGATGGGCGAGCGGCCCGACGAGCCGCAGCTGCCGCTCTATGTCATCACCGCGAAGGTCGGCGTCTCGGCGGTCGCGTTCGCGAAACTGAGGACCGGCGACATGAAGTTCGCCGGCCTGTCCCTGCGGGAAAACGAGATTCCGGGCGTCAAGCCCGCCAAGTCGTGGCCGGGGCTGATGCTGTACTGGAGGACGGAGCTCGAGAAGCTGGCCTCGGGCTATTCGCGCGGCGACGCGCGCGTCGATCCGAAGAAGGGCCTCGCCACCTGCCGCCACTGCGACCTGCAGCCGTTGTGCCGCGTGCATGAACGCATGAATGCCCTCAAGGAAGAGGAGGGCGACGAATCATGATCGCCGACCAGCAGGAACGCGACCGCGCCCTCGATCCCACGCGCTCCTTCATCGTGCAGGCGCCCGCGGGGTCGGGCAAGACCACGCTGTTGGTGGCCCGGTTCCTGAAGCTTTTATCGTCGACAAAAAAACCGGAAGAAGTACTGGCCATCACCTTCACGAAAAAAGCGGCGATCGAGATGCGCAAGCGCGTGCTCGAGAAACTGCCGAACGCCGGAGAGGTGGCCCACCGCCTGCGCATCGAGACCATCGACGCGTTCTGCCTCTCGCTCGCGCGCCAGCTGCCGGTGCCCTCGCAGTTCGGCGTCGCGCCGGGCATCGCCGACGATCCGGAGCCGCTCTACCGCGAGGCGGCGTGGCGCGTGGCGTCCACCTTCACCAATCCCGCCGTCGCGCGGTTGCTCGCGCACCTGGACAACAACGTCGGCAGCGTGGTGGCGCTCGTCGCAAGCATGCTCGCGCGGCGCGACCAGTGGCTGCGCAAGACCGGCCTCGCACCGACGCGGGAGGAGCTCGAATTCGCGTTTTCTTCCGAAAGGGAACGGCTGCTGGCGCAAGCGCGGCAGCTCGACCCGCGCGCCTCGGAGGAATTCGCCGCCAGCGTCCTGACAAAAAAGGGCGAATGGCGCAAGCGCTCCAATGACGCCAAGCTCCTCGCGGGCAACGAGCCGCTGCGGCTTGCCCTCGAGACGCTTCTCTCGCTGCCTCCAGCGAGGTACAGCGACGCGCAATGGGAAGCGCTGGAGGCGATGCTCGCGCTGCTGCCGCTCGCGGCGGCCGAACTCAAGCTCGTCTTCGCCGCGCGCGGCGAGGCGGATTTCACCGAGGTCGCGCAGGGCGCGGTGCGCGCGCTGGGCAGCGTGGATGATCCGAGCGATCTGCTCCTGCTGCTGGATTCAAAAATAAGCCATGTCCTGGTGGATGAGTTCCAGGACACCTCGATCAGCCAGTGGGAGCTGCTCGAGCGCCTGACCGCGGGCTGGCAGCGGGATGACGGGCGCACCTTGTTCGTCGTTGGCGACCCGATGCAGAGCATCTACCGCTTCCGCGAGGCGGAGGTCGGGCTCTTCCTGCGCGCGCGGCGCGAAGGCCTGCCGAACGTGAAGCTCGAGCCGCTTGCGCTGAAGACGAACTTCCGCTCGCAGGCGGGGATTGTCGATTGGGTCAATGGTTCCTTCTCCCGGATTTTTCCTTCCCTCGAGAATGAAAC
>JANYII010000140.1 GCA_025358705.1 Betaproteobacteria bacterium
GCGGCGAATTTCAAGGGCTCCAATTCGGCGCCGGCCTGGTCGCCCGACGGCACCCGTCTGGCGGTATCGCTGTCACGCGACGGCGGCTCGCAGATCTACCTGGTGAACCCGGACGGCAGCAACGTGCGCCGCATCTCGCAATCGGCGGGTATCGACACGGAACCAGTGTTCTCGCCGGACGGTCAAAACCTCTACTTCACTTCAGACCGCGGCGGCAGCCCGCAGATCTACCGGATGCCATCAGGCGGCGGCGAGGCGCAACGCGTGACATTCGAGGGTACTTACAACGTTTCGCCGCGCGTCAGCCCGGATGGCAAGGTGCTCGCGTACAT
Organism: Betaproteobacteria bacterium; assembly: GCA_025358705.1. GTDB lineage: Bacteria > Pseudomonadota > Gammaproteobacteria > Burkholderiales > SG8-39 > RBG-16-66-20. Next base: position 333 of record JANYII010000140.1, read on the forward strand.
CGCGCGCAATGGCGGCAAGTTCCAGGTCGCGACGCTGGATTTGGCGACGCGCCAGATGACAATACTCACCGACAGCGACAAGGATGAGTCGCCGAGCTTCGCGCCGAACGGCCGCATGATCCTGCTCGCCACGGTCAATGCCGGCCGCGGCGTGCTCTCGGCGGTCTCGGCCGATGGACGAATCAAGCAGCGCCTGACGATTTCGGCGGGCGATGTGCGGGAACCGGCTTGGGGGCCGTTTGTTCGATGAACCGGAGAAACCATATGCATGCACTACGGATTGCCAGTCTCGGCCTTGCCCTTGGCGCAATGCTGGCGGGTTGCTCGGGCGGCCCCGTCAGCGAGCAATCGCCGGCGGGCGTCGAGGAGCGCCAGCCTTCCCAGCCCGCGGCGCAACCCCAGCCCGTCAAACCGCCGAGCGTTGCGCGCGTCGACCTTACGGCCAAGCCGCCTGCCAAGAGCCCGCTCACCGATCCGGGCAGCATCCTGTCGCGGCGCTCGATTTTCTACGACCTCGACAGCTACGATGTAAAGGACCAGTTCAAGGAATTGGTCGAGGCGCACGCCAAATACCTGCGCGACAACCCCCAGACAAAGATGCTGATCCAGGGCAATACCGATGAACGCGGCAGCCGCGAGTACAACATCAGCCTCGGGCAGCGCCGCTCGGAAGGGGTGAAGCGCATGCTGCTGCTGCTCGGCGCCAAGGAAGACCAGGTCGAATCGGTGAGCCTGGGCGAGGAAAAGCCCAAGGACGAGGGCCATGACGAGCAGGCCTGGTCGAAGAATCGTCGCAGCGACATCCTTTACCAGGGCGAGTATTGATGCGCAGGTCCGGCCTCGCGTTCGCGCTTGCGGCGTGCCTTGCGCTGCCGGGGTCGGCGCTCGCGCTGTTCGACGATGATCTTGCGCGCGCGCAGATCCAGGAACTGCGCAAGCAGGTCGAAGCCACCACGAGGCTCGTCGAAGAGCGGCTGTCGAAAGTCGAGGACCGGCGCGCGCTCATCGAGCTCGCTTCGCAGATCGAAGCTCTGAAAGGCGACATCGCGCGCCTGCGCGGACAGCTCGAGGTGATCCAGAACCAGGTCGAGACGGCGGACAAGCGCGGCAAGGACCTCTATGTCGACATCGACAGCCGGCTGCGCAAGCTGGAGCAGGCCAAGGAAGCTGCCGAGAAACCTGTCGCGGATGCCGGGCCTTCGCCTGCGGAGGTGAAGTCCTACGAAGCCGCGCTCAACCTTTTCAAGGCGGGCAACTATCCGTTGGCGGTTTCTGCATTCCAGCTGTTCCTGTATACGTATCCGTCGAGCAAGCTTGCCCCGAACGCAAATTACTGGCTGGGAAACACGCAAGCCGCGCAGGGCCAGCACAAGATGGCGATCGCGACGCACCAGAAGCTGATCGCGACCTGGCCCGACGACGCCAAGGCGCCGGATGCGATGGCCGGAATCGCCAGCGCCCAGGAGGCGCTGGGCGACAAGCGCGGCGCGCAGAAGACCCTCGAGGGCCTGCTGGTGAAGTATCCGCAAAGCCCCGCGGCGGTGAGCGCGAAGCAGCGCCTTCAGCAAGGAACCAAAAAGTAAAAGCGGTCGTTCTCCTGTCCGGCGGACTGGATTCAGCGACGACGCTCGCGTGGGCCAGGCGCGAAGGCCATGAGTGCTGGTGCCTGTCGGTGGACTATGGCCAGCGGCATGCCGTCGAGATCGAAGCCGCGGTGCGCATCGCCCGCGCGCTCGGCGCCGCAGGCCATCGCATCCAGAAGCTCGACTTGACGCAGATCGGCGGCTCGGCGCTCACGGACCGCTCCATCGCGATTCCCGTTTCCGGAATTCAGCCTGGCATTCCCGTGACCTATGTGCCCGCGCGCAACACAATCCTGCTGTCGCTCGCGCTTGGCTGGGCCGAGGTGCTGGGTGCGCAGCGCATTTTTGTCGGCACGAATGCGGTGGACTACTCGGGCTATCCTGATTGCAGGCCGGAATACCTTGCCGCGTTCGAGCAGATGGCCAACCTCGCCACCAAGGCTGCCGTCGAAGGGCGGAAGATCGAGGTGCGCGGCCCGCTCGTGCACCTGCCCAAGGCGGAGATCGTGCGGCTCGCGCTTGAACTTGGCGTGGATCCCGCGATGACTGTGTCCTGCTACCAGCCGGATACCGAGGGTCGCGCCTGCGGCGCCTGCGATGCCTGCCGCATCCGCAAGGCCGGTTTCGAAGCGGCGGGGACCGCGGATAGCACGCGCTACACTCGATCCTGATGGAAACAACGCCGGCCCAGCTTGCCCCGTACGTCGCATGGAGCGCGTTCGCGCTCGCGTTCGTGTTCGGAGCGGTCGGCAACAAGACCAGCTTCTGCACCATGGGTGCGGTTTCCGACTGGGTCAACATGGGCGACCTGAACCGCATGCGCATGTGGCTGCTGTCGATCGGCGTCGCCATCCTCGGCGCGAACGGCCTGCACCTTGCCGGTGTGATCGACTTGTCGAAATCCATTTATCCCGGGCCGAACTTCACCTGGCTGTCTTACATCGTGGGTGGTTTCCTGTTCGGCGTCGGCATGACCCTGGGCTCGGGCTGCGGCTCCAAGACGCTGATCCGGATCGGCGCCGGCAACCTCAAATCCGTGGTGGTATTCGTCTTCGTCGGCGTCGCGGCCTACATGACCTTGCGCGGCATCCTGGGCGCGTTTCGGGTCGGGGTGCTGGAGAAGGCCGCGATCAACTTATCCACAGGCCAGGACCTGCCGTCTCTTGCAGCGAGCATAGGGGGGCAGAAGCAATTCTGGATGGTTGCCCTTTCCCTGTTGTTCGGCCTTTCCTTCATTGCATTCGCCTACGCATCCAGGGAATTCCGCAGCAAATTCGACTACTCGCTGGGCGGCGTCGTCACCGGGTTGGTGGTGGTGGGCGGCTGGTACGTGAGCGGCCACGTCGGCTACCTCGCCGAAGATCCCAATACGCTGCAGGAAGCGTTCGTCGCGACCAACACCGGCCGCATGGAGGCATTTTCCTTCGTCGCGCCGCTCGCCTGGACGCTCGAATACCTGATGTTCTGGACCGATAAGTCGAAAATCATCACCTACGGTATTGCCTCCACCGCGGGAGTGATCGCCGGCTCGGCGGTTTATGCGCTGGCCTCGAAGAGCTTCCGCTGGGAGGGGTTTCGCGATGCCGAGGACACAGGCATGCACATCATTGGCGGCCTGCTGATGGGCTTTGGCGGCGTCACAGCGCTTGGCTGCACCATCGGGCAGGGCATATCAGGCTTCTCCACCCTGGCCGCTGGCTCAATCATGACCTTCGTGGCGATCGTGGCCGGTTCCGCGGCGACCATGAAATGGCAATACTGGCGAATGACCCGCGAGGCCTGATAAAATTCGCCCCCTTTCCAGCATTTTCCCCATGGGTCGTTAGCTCAGCTGGTAGAGCAGCGGACTTTTAATCCGTTGGTCGCCGGTTCGACTCCGGCACGGCCTACCAACATTTGTAGAGTGAAACCGGGCGCCGCGTGGCGCCCGGCGCTCTGTCTAATAAATCGCCCGTTGTCTAATATTGCGGTCATGAGCGCACCGATTCGCGCGCTGACCGCCTGAGCGGTTCCGCGCGCTTCACCCGTTTTTGTTTGATGTAGCGCTGCGTCATCTGCGCTGACGCGTGCCCAGCGAGCGCCTGGGCGTTTCCGCCCTGGGCGTCGGCATCGGTCAGCGCCTTTGCGCGCAAGTCATGCCAGGTGAAGCGCTCGTTTTCGGCCTCGCCCCATTTCCGCTGCACTCGCTGCCACAGCGTTTGAAAACCGCTTTGCGAGTACCGCCCGCCGCCGCGCCTGGCGAACAGGGGCGACGAGCGCCGCGCACGGTCCGTCTTGCGCAACTGTAGAGCGCGCTCGGCTACGCCGCGCAGCTCGTCTGACCAAGTGATGACCAGGCGCGTGCCGGAGGCGCCGAGCGGGTGG
>JANYII010000143.1 GCA_025358705.1 Betaproteobacteria bacterium
TGACCGCGAGCCGCGGCACCAGGTTGAACTGCTGGAACACCATGGCGCAGCGCGCGCGCCATTGCCGCAGCGCGCGGCCCTTCAGGGCGCAGACATCCACCGTGCCGCCGGAGACGCCGTCGCAGACGATGCGTCCCGAGGTCGCGTCGGTCAGGCGGTTGATCATGCGCAGCAACGTCGACTTGCCGGCGCCGGAGCGGCCGATGATGCCGACCATCTGCCCGGCGGGCACTTCGAACGAAACATTGTCGACCGCGGTCAGCGATCCGAACGTTTTTGTCAAGCGCTCGACCTTCAGCATCCTTCCTCCCTGAACGATGTTGGCGGATGAGCGCGACGGCTGTCAAGATAAGATATCGCCATGCGCGCCATCATCATCGGAGCCGGACGCGGACGCCGGCTCATGCCGACGACCGAGAACGCGCCAAAGTGCTTCGCCGAGATCCGCGGCAAGCGCATTCTCGACTGGACAGTGGAAGCGCTGATGGCCGGCGGCGCCACCGAGATCTGCTTCATCGGGGGCTACCGCATCGAGGCCGTGCAGCAGGAATACCCGCAGTTCACGTTCCGGCACAACCCGGAATGGGAATCGAACAACATCCTCGTTTCGCTCATGTACGCCGAAGACCTGATGGACGCCCCTTTCCTTACCTCTTATTCGGACATTCTTTTCACCCCCGCGGTCGTCACCGGGCTGGTGAAGTCGCGCGCCGACATCGCGCTCGGCGTCGACACGGACTGGCGCGAACACTACCGGCCTCGCACGCAGCACCCGCCGCACGATGCCGAGAAGGTGCTTACCGCGGACGGCAAGGTGACGCGCGTCTACCGCACCATCCCGTACGAGGCCGCGACGGGCGAATTCATCGGCGTGGCGAAATTGAGCGCGCGCGGCGGCGCACTCCTGAAAGAGCACTACCAGCGGCGCAAGCGCGAATTCTGGGACAAACCCTACCGCGAAGCGGCGCAGTTCCAGAAGGCCTACCTCATCCACCTGTTCCAGGACATGATCGAGCAAGGGGTGGAGTTCGGCCATGCGGATACGCACGGCAGGTATCGCGAAATCGACACGCAGGAAGACATGGAACTTGCGCAAAAGGGGTGGGCCGCTTGATCGCGTTGCCGCTGTTTCCCGCCTCGGTGGTTGGCTCCCTGCCACGCCCGCAGCACGTGCGCGAGCTGATCGACAAGGCGTCCTGGGACGAAGCGGACAACCACGCCATGGACGCCGCCGTGCGCTACGCGGTGTCGCTGCAGGAAATGGCCGGCCTGGACGTGGTGACCGACGGCGAATGGCGCCGGCGCTCTTATATAGGAGTGATCGCCGAGCTGGCGCACGGCTTCGCGCTGGAAGTGAACCTTGCCGATGGCAGGCCCTGGACGGTCGTCACCGAAAAGCTCTCGCCCAAGGAAGCGGGCTTCATTGCGAACGAGGCGAAGTTCCTGAAAAGCGTGGCGCGCGCCGGTACCAAGATCACGCTGCCCGCCCCCGCCCTGCTTGGCGAACGCCTCTGGCATCCCGTGCGCTCACGTGGCGCTTATCCGAACCGCGACGACTTCGTGCGCGATTGCGTCGAGCCGCTGCGCCGCGAAATCGAGCTGATCCGGCGCATCGGCATCGACATCGTCCAGATCGACGACCCGCACCTGTGCCTGTTCGTCGATCCCGACGTGCGCCGCGGCTACGAAGATCCGGACCGCGCCGCCGATTTCGCCGTCGAGATGATCAACGCGCTCGTCGACGGCTTCAGCGGCATCAAGTTCGCGGTGCACCTGTGCCGGCGCGCGGGCGCGCGGGTGCGCGGCGAGAAACACCACGCCGGGACCTACGGCCCGATCCTCGCGCAGCTAAACCGCCTGAAGGTCCAGCACCTGACGATGGAATTCACGGCCGCCGGCGCCGACGACCTGGAGAGCCTCGGGCGCCTGCGCGAAGACTTCGAACTCGGCCTCGGCGTCGTGGACGTGACGCCGGGCGAAAAACAGACGCCCGAGCAGATAGTCGCGAGAGTAGATCGCGCGCTGACTCGAATCGACGCAAAGCGCATCACGCTCAATCCCGATTGCGGTTTTGCCCCCGGCTCGGCCGCCAGGGTCGACCTGGACGAGGTCTACCTCAAACTGAGTGCGGAAGCAGAAGCGGCACGCCGCCTGCGCGCGCGGCGCGGTTGACGAGGAACGGACTAAACCAGCGCCGCCAGTTCCGTCGCGACACGCTGCACGACCCCTTCCCAGCGGCGATCGGCCGCCTGCCGGAAAATGCGCACCGAGGGATACCAGGGACTGGACTCGCGCTCGAGCAGCCAGCGCCAGTCCGGCGCGTACGCCAGCAGCAGCCAGGCGGGAATGCCGAGCGCCCCGGCAAGGTGAGTGGCGGAGCTGTCCACGGAGACGACCAGGTCCAGGCAACCGGCCAGCGCTGCCATCTCGTCGAAATCGCGGATGCGGTCGCCAAAATCGACCACCCTCATGCCTGGCGGCAGAGATTCGAGCTGCGACCGGCCTTCGCCCCACTGCAGGCTGTAGAGCGCGACATGCTCGAGCCTCGCCAGCGGCGCTAGCAGCGCGAGGGCAATCGAGCGCTTGCGATCGTCCCAGTACTGCGGTCGCCCGGCCCAGGAAATTCCGACGTGGCGCCGCGCGCCGGGCACGAGTTCGCGCTTCCAGTGCTCGGCGCGGCGCGGGTCGGAGCGCAGGTAAGGCCCGTTCCATGGAACGCTGTCGGGTGTCGTGTCGAACACGCGCGGCAGGCTCATGAGCGACAGGTGCGCGTCGAAGGACGGCAACGGCTCACCCCGAGGGACTGTGCGCGCGGATCCGGCCGCCGAGCGGAGCAGTCCGGCGAGCTGCGGTTGGCATTCGACGACCAGGCTGGCGCAGCGCGCGGCGGCCAGCGGCACGTAGCGCATGAACTGGATCGTGTCGCCCAGGCCTTGCTCGGCGTAGAGCAGGAGCGTGCCCGTGCCGAGCGCGCTTCCATCCCATTCCGGCTGCGCGAACTCGCGCGGCGGCATGCCAAGGCCCTTGGCCTTCCAGCGCCACTCATGTTCCTTCCAGCCCTCGCGCCAGTCGCCGCACAGCAGCAACTCCTGCGAGCGGTTGTAGTGCGCCTCGGCGTAGGCGGGGTTGCGCCGGATCGCTTCATCGAAGCTTTCGATGGCCTCGGAGTGCAGGCCGAGTTCGCGGCAGGCGTTGCCCAGGTAGTTGCAGGCCTCGGCGTCCGCCGGATTGGCGGCGGCCTCGCGGCGGTAGCTGGCGGCCGCCTTCTCCATCGCTCCGCGATCGATCACGATCGAGGCGAGGTTCTGCTGCGCCTGCGCGAGCCCCGGATCGAGTTCGAGCGCGCGCCGGAAACTCTCGACCGCCTGGTCGAGCCTGCCCTGCATCTGGAGGACGCAGCCGAGGTTGTTGTGGGCCCTGGCCTGCCGCGCTTCGAGCGCAAGCGACTGCCGGTAACTCGCCTCCGCCTCCGCGAGCCTGCCCTCGGCCTGGTGGACGCGGCCTATCGTGTAGTGCGGCGCCGCCGAGCGCGGATCCGCGTGCAGGGATTTTCGCGCCCAGTCGAGCGCCGCCGCGCCGGCGCCTTCGTCGGCAGCAAGTGCTGCCATCAGGCTGAGAGCCGCGGCGTTTCCCGGCGCGCGGCGGAGAATCTCCTCGCAGGTTCGCCGCGCATCGGCGAGCGCACCCTGCTCCCGCAGCGCCTCGGCCTCCCGGATCAAGGGACCGGTCGCGCCTTTCGCCCCAGGCCCCACAGGACGTAGCCCGAGACGCCATAGGCGAAGACCATCAGGAACAGCACCACCGACGGCTTGAGCGAAACCACGGCGAGGCCCGCGGCGAAGACCGCCACCACCCAGAACGGCACCGCCTTCTTGAGGTTGAATTCCTTGAAGCTGTAGAACGGCACGTTCGACACCATGGTGATGCCGGCGTACATGGTGAACACCCAGGCGATGACGCTAAGCCACAACTCGCGGTCGATTCCCAGGTCGTCGAACACCCACACCAGGCCCGCCAGCAGGGCGGCCGCCATCGGGCTGGGCAGGCCCTGGAAGTAGCGCTTGTCGACGACATCGATGTTGGTGTTGAAGCGCGCGAGGCGCAGCGCGGCGCCGGCGCAATAGACGAAGGCGGCGATCCAGCCGAGCTTGCCGAGGTCCTTCAGCGCCCACACGTACATCACCAGCGCCGGCGCGGCACCGAAAGAAACCATGTCCGACAGGCTGTCGTACTGCGCGCCGAAGTCGCTGGTGGTGTGCGTCATGCGAGCGATGCGCCCGTCCAGCCCATCGAGGACCATCGAGACGAAGATAGCGATCGCCGCGGTCTCGAAACGGCCGTTCATCGCCTGCACGATGGCGTAGAAACCGGAGAACAGGGACGCCGTGGTGATGAGATTGGGCAGCAGGTAGATCCCACGGCGACGCAGCGCGCCTATGCCGCGCGGCGGGATTTCCTGCCTGGCCTCCTCGAGCTCTTCGACCTCACCCATGCGCTTTCAGCCTCGCAAGGATTGATTCCGTCGCGTACACCTTGTCGCCAAGCGCCGCCTTCACCTCCGCATCCGGAGGCAGGTATACGTCGACGCGCGAGCCGAAGCGGATGAACCCGTAGCGCTGTCCCCTCTCCAGCCCTGCTCCTTCCCCAACATAGCAGAGTATCCGCCGCGCGACCAAACCGGCGATCTGCACGCAGGTGACATCCGCCCCGCTGCGGGTCTGCAGCCACAGCGCATTGCGTTCGTTCTCCAGCGAGGCCTTGTCAAGCGCCGCATTCAGGAAGGACCCGGCGTGGTACCAGCGCTGTTTCACTGTGCCGTCCACCGGCGAGCGGTTGGAGTGCACGTTGAACACGTTCATGAAGACGGAAATCTTCAGTGCATCGCGATCGAGGTACGGATCGCGCACCTTTTCCACCGCGACGATGCGGCCGTCGGCCGGCGACAGCACTGCCTGCGGGTCATCGGGAATCTCGCGCGCCGGGTCGCGGAAGAACTGCAGGATGAACAGCGAAATCGCCCACAACGGCAACGCCCACGCCAGTCCGCAAAAGAATTGAACCGCCAGTGAGGCAAAAAAAGAAATTCCGAGGAACGGCCATCCCTCCCGAGCGATGATCGGATGCGGATACCTCACTAGTTCTTCGAAGTATCGACCAGGCGGTTCTTGCGGATCCAGGGCATCATCTCGCGCAGGCGCCCGCCGACCTTCTCGATCGGGAGCTCGGCGGTCTGGCGCCGGCGCGACAGCAGCGTCGGCTGGCCCGCGCGGCTCTCGAGCACGAACTCCTTGGCGTATTCGCCCGACTGGATGCGGCCGAGGACTTCCTTCATGCGCTTGCGCACGCCCTCGTCGATGATCTTCGGGCCGCTCACGTACTCGCCGTATTCGGCGTTGTTCGAGATCGAGTAGTTCATGGTGCCGATGCCGCCCTCGTACATCAGGTCGACGATCAGCTTCAGTTCATGCAGGCATTCGAAGTACGCCATCTCCGGCGCGTAGCCCGCCTCCACCAGCGTGTCGAAGCCCGCCTTGACGAGCTCCACGCAGCCGCCGCACAGCACGGTCTGCTCGCCGAAGAGGTCGGTCTCGGTCTCTTCCTTGAAATTGGTCTCGATGATGCCGGCCTTGCCGCCGCCGATCGCGGAGGCGTAGGAGATCGCCATGTCGCGCGCCTTCTTCGACGGGTTCTGGTGCACCGCCACGAGACAGGGCGTGCCGCCGCCCGCCACGTAAGTCGAGCGCACCGTGTGGCCCGGCGCCTTCGGCGCGACCATCCACACGTCGATGTCCTTGCGCGCGATCACCTGGCCGTAGTGGATGTTGAAGCCGTGCGCGAAAGCGAGCGCGCCGCCCTTCTTCAGGTTCGGCGCCACGAACTCGTTGTACACGGCGGCGATGTGCTCGTCGGGCAGCAGCATCATGACGATGTCGGCGCTCTTCACGGCATCGGCGACCTCGGCGACCTTCAGCCCCGCCTTCTTCGCCTTGTCCCAGGACACGCCGGACTTGCGCAGGCCGACGGTGACCTTCATGCCGGACTCATGCAGGTTCAGCGCGTGCGCGTGGCCCTGCGAGCCGTAGCCGAGGATGGTGACCTTCTTGCCCTTGATGAGGGAGAGGTCGGCGTCTTTGTCGTAGTAAACCTTCATGGTGGATCCTTACGCTCTGAGAATTCGATTGCCGCGGCCGATGCCACTGGCGCCAGTGCGGACGGTTTCGAGTATCACGCTCTGGTCGAGCGCATGGATGAACGCATCCAGCTTGGCGCCGTCGCCGGTGA